>NZ_DF968182.1:1456470-1793974 GCF_001192835.1 Lentimicrobium saccharophilum | reverse complement strand
ACGGCCTTTGCCGCATGGCTTGGCCAGTTTGCCGTGACCGGTGACGGATGTGGAGTAATTATCCCCGATCTGAGTGGTTATACAGCTCCTGTACTTTGCGAAGGAGGAGAGGTGTCAATTACTTACAGTATCGCTGACCTTTGCAGCAGTGCCAGCATAACGCGCAGCTTCACCGTAAATGCCCCTACAGCGATTGTAATAGCAGAACCTGCTGATTTCAGTGCAGACGCCACCGATTTTGCCGACCAGGCAGAGATTAATGCAGCGTTTGCAAGCTGGCTTGAAGGCTTTGGAGTCACGGGCGGATGCAATCCCCAGGGCAGCTATGGAACGCCAACGGCGCCCACGCTTTGCGGAGGATTTACCGAAGTTACCTATAATGTAACCGACCTTTGCCAGACAGGCACAGCCACGGCCACGTTTACCATTGTATCACCCAACCCCTTGGTGATTAACAAGCCCAACGACTACAGCGGTTCATCATGTATGTTTGCCGATCAGGCCGCGGTAGACGCAGCGTTTGCCACCTGGCTGACCGGCTTCAGTGTAAGCGGAGGGTTTAACCCTGTGGGAGCCATTGTTGGTTCACCGGTAGCTCCGGCACTTTGCCAGGGCGGCACCACCACTGTGACCTATAATGTAACGGATGAATGCGGAGGCGGGTCAGTAACAGCGACCTTTACGTTGATTGCCCCGTCAGCTGTTTCCGTAGAAGGACCGGCGGATGCTTCATACACCAGTTGTGACTTTACAGACCAGACAGCCCTGAACACGGCCTTTGCCGCATGGCTAGGCCAGTTTGAAGTTACCGAAGACGGATGCGGCGTAACGGCCCCCGATCTGAGTAATCTCACAGCTCCGGTACTTTGCGAAGGTGGTGTGGTAACCGTAACCTATGGCATTACAGATCTTTGCAGCAGTACCAGTATTACGCGCAGCTTTAGCGTCACTGCCCCGTCAGCCGTATCCGTAGCAGGACCGGCGGATGCTTCCTACAGCAGTTGTGACTTTGCAGACCAGTCAGCCCTGAACACGGCCTTTGCCGCATGGCTTGGCCAGTTTGCCGTGACCGGTGACGGATGTGGAGTAATTATCCCCGATCTGAGTGGTTATACAGCTCCGGTACTTTGCGAAGGCGGTGTGGTGACTGTGATCTTTGGCATTAATGACCTTTGCAGCAGTGCCAGCATAACGCGCAGCTTCACATTATCCGGAGATGCCATACCCCCCGCCATCACCAACATCCCGCCCTCAACCATTGTGGCAGAATGCGGGACTCCGTTTGATCTGCTGCCGTGGCAGCTGCCCGAATGGACGGACAATTGCGGAACGGTAACGGTTATTTCGGATGTGATTGATCCTGCATCAACTGCTCCTTTACCTGCTACATATACAAGAACATGGACTGTGACGGACGCTTGCGGAAATCCCGCATCGTTCACACAAACAATTCAGGTGCCGAAGTGCGAGGAGGAATACTGCACCGTGACCCAGTTTACGCTTGGTAGTTCCACTGCTTCATTCTGTGATGGCACCAGTTCTTATGACCTGATGGAATCCCTGTTGCAGGAAAACGGACCGCTGGTAGTGGGTCTTCCGGCCAATAACCGTTCATTTACCGTACCGGTAGTTGGCGGAGCTCAGTGTATCCTTGATCGTTTCCCCAGCTGGAACAACGCCTTTGTATTGACCGGCAATTACAGTTGCGGCAATTTCGGAGATCTCTTGCAGCCGGATGGCAGATTTAACAACACCCTGCTTGTGGAAGCCATTACGATGCAGTTTAACCTTTGGATGACTCCCGCTTTAGGCGAATTGTTGCTGGAAAATTCTGCATTTTACATCAGATCTGCTTCAGGTTGCGGAGGCGAAGATGATTATCCGCTGGATGATTCAACTTATTATGAAATACCTCCTTCGGTTTATAGCTATCTCGGATCTGATCCTACTGTCCAGGATCTGCTTGATCTGGCCAACCTTGCACTAGGCTCTCCGGTGATTCCAGGTCCGAATGCACCAACCCGGGCTCAGATTAAATATGCGCTGAAGTACATCAATGAGGCATTTGAAAATTGCGGATTTATCTACTTTGTACCGCCTTTATCCAATAATATTGAGCTGGTTAAGACAGGTACCATTATCGACAATGAGCCCATTGGGGTGCATAATGCAGGCGACCAGGTATCATACCAGTTTGCAGTTTCCAATATCGGCAACCTGACCTTCTCCAGCGTTTACATCAACGATCCAATGATTGCGGTAAATGGCGGGCCTATCAATAATATGGCTCCGGGTGTTACCGATAACACAACTTTCTCAGGTATTTACACCCTTACTCAGGAGGACATTGATGTTGGATCGCTCTCCAATACAGCGATGGTAATTGGTCTGGCAGGTGTCAATGCGTATTACGATACCGATGACGACGTTCAGACATTTATCCAGGCTCCTTCGATCAGTCTGGTTAAAACAGGAACCTTCGTGGATAACTTCCCCATGGGTATTTACAATGCCGGAGATCAAATCGTCTATACATTTGATATTTCCAACACCGGAAACGTAACGCTCACGGATGTTGCCCTCAGTGATCCTTTGGCAGATCTCAGCGGCAATGCCATTGAAGTCCTGACTCCTGGAATGACCAACAGCAGCGCCTATTCGGCTGTTTATACCCTTACAGAACCGGATATTGCAGCCGGGTCGTTCACCAATACCGCGTTTGTAACCGGATATTTCGGGACAACGCCTGTTACTGCATCGGCCGAGGATACCCAGGCATGGAGCCAGCCTCCTATGATTGAGGTTTGTACACTGACTGAGGAAGGTTACAGCGATCAGTTCGGAGAATTCTGTAACGGTCAGACCATTTATGACCTGATTGAATCACTGATGTATCCGGATGATCCGCTGTTGCTTGGTTTACCTGCCAATGGCCGCACCTTCAGTGTGCCGGTGGACGGCGGCGCCCAGTGTATTATGGATATATTGCCGGGTGAAGGGTTTGCCAATAAACTGACCGGCAATTGGGGCTGTGGAAACTTTGGCTATCTGCTCAACAATGATGGCAAACTTTACAATACGCTGCTTTCGCAGATGATTGCCCTTGAGTTGAATATGCGACTGTCACCCGGTCTGGCCGATGTTGTGCTTACAAGTCCCGAATTCTACACCCGGGCTTCGTCGGCCTGTGGCGGCGGTACTTCCAATGGCAGTTACCCGCTGGACGATTCATTACATTTCGTCATTCCTTATTCGGTATACCTCTATCTTGGTATCAATCCGACCATTCAGGATGTTTATGATCTGGCCAATTCGGCATTGGGCGGTGTTGCACCTCCTCCGAACCTTGGACCTACCCTCAGCGATATCAGGGATGCCGTGCAGGTGATTAACCAGGCATTTGAGGATTGCCGTTTCATCTTCTTCATTCCCAAACCCAAGTCCTCTCTGGTACTTCCGCTAGGGAACGAATTGCCTGTGGGCATTGAATTAAAGGTTGCACCCAATCCTTTCCGTTTATTTACTGAGGTGTCCTTCAGTGTGGATAAAGACAGCAGGGTTCAGGCCCAGCTTTACGACATGCAGGGAAATCTGGTAAAAACCCTCTTCGAAGGCAATATGGAAGCAGGGCAGGAACGCACCGAAGTTTACAATGTCAGCAGGAATGAAAGCTTTGCTATGTTGATTTGTGTAATCCGAACCCCGACAGCCATCAGGGTACAACGGATTATCCGGACTCACTAGCAATGTGGTTATAATTTGAGTTCAGGCAGGCCTCCGGATTTTCAGGAGGCCTGTTTGATTTTATGAAAAAAGACCGCCATGATAAATGTGCGGTCTTTTCTGTGGGATGTACTGGACTCGAACCAGTGACCCCCGCCCTGTCAAGGCGATGCTCTGAACCAACTGAGCTAACATCCCGGAGGGGTGCAAAATTAATAAATTTTACTGATACCAATCCATTTGCTGAAATTTTTCTTTTCTAACAGGAACTTTTTGATTATTTCTAAGGTCCGGATCGCATTTTCCAGGGTGCAGGCCGGTTTGTGATGCTTTCGCGGATCTGCACCATTGCCGGCTTTCTCCTGATTCCCAGGCCAGGGTATAATAAGACAGCTTTCAAGCAGAAATCCAAAGGTTTTAACCATTCAGCAGCTTTTTTTGAGGACAGCATTTCTCCATGTCAGGCAGGCTGGTTACCTTTGGCGTTTCAATCCTGTTATGTTCCGCACTTTGCATGTTAACAACAGTGAATGGGATTCGCAAATATAAATACTACTGATTATGAAAAAGTTACTTTTTGCCATCTGGTTTTTTGCCCTGTTCATGTTGGCTCCGGTTCAGCTCTCAGCTCAGACCGGCCAAAAGGCTTTCACCCTGGAAGATCTTATGAAAAAGCGGATTTTCGCTGCATCTTCCGTGCAGGGAATCAGATCAATGAATGATGGGATGCATTATACTACCCTGACTGAGAATAACCGTAAACTGGTGAAATCAAGCTACAAAACCGGAGAGGTTGTTTCGGTTATCCTCGACCTCAACAGTTTTGAAGATTCCGGAATTAAAATGATCGTGGATTATGAATTCAGTGCCGATGAGAAAGAAATACTGATACAGTCCGATTACGAACCGCTTTACCGGCGGTCATTCAAAGCAGATTATTATATTTTTAATATTGCAACAGAGACGTTCTCGCCATTGTCCCGCAAGGGAAAACAGCAATTGGCTACTTTCTCACCCGATGGCACAAAGGTTGCGTTTGTGCGCGACAATAATATTTTCATCACAGATATTGCAACCGGGGAAGAGAAGCAAATAACCACCGACGGAAAATTCAATGAAATCATCAACGGGGCTCCGGACTGGGTTTATGAAGAGGAGTTTGAGTTTAATAAGGCTTTTGACTGGTCGCCGGACAGTAAACGGCTGGCCTATGTAAAGTTTGATGAGCGGAATGTGAAAATGTTTAATATGACCATGTTTCAGGGTCAGAAGCCTTCGCTTGATGAAAATGCCCTGTATCCTGCAAACAGTCAATTCAAGTATCCTAAGGCAGGGGAGGATAACTCGAAGGTAAGTGTACTGGTCTACAACCTTGAAAGCGGGAACACCCTCAGGGTAAATACCGGGACGGAGACCGATCAGTATATCCCGCGTATAAAGTTCACTACAGATCCGTCTGTTCTGGCTGTGCTGAGGCTTAACAGACTTCAGAACAAGCTGGAAATATTAAAGGTCAATGCATTGAATGGCGCTTCATCAGTCATGTATGCAGAGGAGAATGAAAGATATATTGATGAAGGGAACTTTGACAATCTGCGTTTTCTGCCTGATGGCAAACACTTTGTAATTACCAGCGAACATGACGGATGGTCGCATCTTTATCTTTTTACAACGGAAGGGGTCATGGTGCGACAACTAACCAAAGGAAACTTTGATGTAACAGAATTTTACGGATACGATCCTTTGAAAAAGCTGTTTTACTACCAGGCTGCCGCTGTTTCACCCTTGCAGCGCGAGATCTATTCGGTAAGCCTCGACGGAAAGAAAGCCAACCGGCTTACAGCTCTCACCGGAACCAATAACGGTGCATTCAGTACCACCTTCAGGTATTTCATCAATACTTATTCATCGGTAACGACACCTCCCGTCTATACCCTGCATGAGGCCGGCGGAAAACAGATCAGGGTGTTAGAGGATAACACGGCACTCAGAACAAAGCTGGATGAGTACAAACCGTCTCTCAGGAAGTTTTTCAGTTTTACCACGCCTGATGATATCACGCTGAATGGCTGGGTAATTTATCCGCCGCAGTTTGACAGCACCATGAAGTATCCTGTACTCATGAATCAATACAGCGGACCGAATTCGCAGGAGGTTATTGACCGTTGGTCATTGGGTTTCGATGAGTATATTGCCCAGCAGGGGTATATTGTGATGTGCGTGGATCCGCGTGGAACAGGCGCAAGGGGTGAGGATTTCAGGAAAGTTACCTATTTGCAGCTGGGAAAATATGAAACCCTCGACCAGATTGCAGCAGCAAGCTATGCCGCTACGCTGCCGTACGTTGACGGTTCAAGGATTGGTATCTGGGGATGGAGTTACGGCGGATTTATTTCTTCTTCATGCATGGTGAAAGGCAACGGGGCATTCAGGGTAGGCATAGCCGTGGCGCCTGTCACCAACTGGCGGTACTACGACAATATATACACCGAAAGGTTTATGCGTAAGCCCCAGGATAATCCCGAAGGCTATGATCAGAATTCACCACTTTTCTTTGCCGGCGACCTGCAGGGAAAACTATTGCTGGTGCATGGTACTGCCGATGACAATGTACATGTGCAGAATACGCTGGAATTTGCTGAAAGGCTGGTACAGGAGGGCAAACAGTTTGATATGATGCTTTACACCAACCGCAATCACGGCATTTACGGAGGCAATACCCGTATGCACCTTTTTACCCTGATTGAGGACTATCTGAAAGAAAATCTCTGAAAAAAAATGAGTTATAATTTTGATTATTCGGAGAATAGTTCTATTTTTGCACCCCTTTTAAGAAATTATTTTTTCACCATTAACAGAAAGAGAGCGTATTCGCATGATTATCGTACCCGTTAAAGAAGGCGAAAACATTGACAGGGCCTTAAAGAAACTGAAGAGAAAGTTTGAAAAAACCGGTGTTGTTAAAGAACTGCGTGAAAGGCAGAAATTTACCAAGCCTTCAGTTAAAAATCGCGAGCAGCGCCTGCACGCAATATACGTGCAGCAGCTTCAGCAGGCACAGGATCAGTAGGCCGCCTTATTTAAGTGCGATTTAAGGAAGAAAATTTTGATTTCCGGTAATAATGTCTTATTTTAGACGTTGTAATTAAGGAAACAAAGTTTTCTTCTTTTTTTGTTCATGATAAGAGATTCATTCTACGACTATTTACTACTCGTTAAACGCTATTCGCTGCATACACTGAATGCATACAAAACCGACCTGCTTCAGTTTCAGGAATATTGTGACAATTCATATAATCTGACCGACGACACCCGGGTTACTTACCCTATTGTCCGTTCATGGCTTGCATCACTTGTCGATTCGGGGCTCTCTGCACGCAGCATCAACCGTAAGCTGTCATCCCTCAAGGTTTATTTCCGCTACCTGCTGAAGGAAGGTTTCATCAGCGAGAATCCCCTGCTCAGGGCAACTTCGCTTGGAATGCCTTCGAGGTTGCCTGTTTTTGTGTCCAGGAATGAAATGGCATCAGTGCTGCATGAAAGCAATGGAAAGATTTCTTTCAATGAGAGGCGCGATATGCTGATCGTTGAAATACTTTATTGCACGGGGATCAGGCTTTCGGAGCTGATTAACCTCAGGCTCAATGATCTGGATCATGCAGCAGCAACCATCAAGGTCACGGGTAAGCGTAATAAGCAGCGGATCATCCCTGTAACACCATCACTTATAGCCCTGATTGATGAATATATCGGATTGCGTTCCGGGATTGTCAGTCCGGGTGTTTCAGAAATAATTGTGACCGATCAGGGAAAAAAGGCTTATCCGGTGTTTATCTACAGGAAAGTGAGCCGGGCCCTGGAAGCCGCTGGTGTAAAAGGGCGCAGAAGTCCCCATGTCCTCAGGCATACCTTTGCAACCCACATGCTCAATGAAGGTGCTGACCTCAATGCTATCAAGGAACTTCTTGGCCATTCAAGCCTGGCGGCAACACAGGTTTACACCCATATAAGTATTGAAAAACTTAAATCTATATACAAACTCGCCCATCCAAGGGCATAAAAAAAAGGAGGTTATCATGAAGGTAAGTATCAATGCCGTCAAATTTAAAGCTGACAAAAAGCTTGAGGAATTTATTAACGATAAGGTTGAAAAACTTTCAGGCGTTTATGACGGAATCATCGGAAGTGAGGTAATCCTTAAGCTTGGTAATGTGGAAACCCCCGATAACAAAATAGCTGAAATCAGGTTGCAGATCAAGGGTAACGACCTGTTTGCCAAGAAGCAAAGCAAGACCTTTGAGGAGGCGACAGATACTGCTGTGGATGCATTGCGCAAGCAGCTGGATAAGCATAAAGGCAAATTTCAAAAATAATTTTAAAGCTTAAGCGAAAAAAAATCGCAAAGTATTTGTTCGTGTCAAAATAGTTCCTATTTTTGCAGTCCTTTTTGAAAAGAAGGACTGCTTTTTTTTAAAAGCCTGTATAAGTTCATCGAAAGCCGCAGCATTCAAAGGATTTGTAATAAAAATTTGTCTTTTAAATGCCTGAAGGGATATCAGAGCACAAGCAGAAGTCTTGTCTTTTCATTGACATCATGCCGATGTAGCTCAGTTGGCCAGAGCAGCTGATTTGTAATCAGCTGGTCGGGGGTTCGAATCCCTCCATCGGCTCAGTTCTTTAAATATTGAATATAATTTGGGGAGATACCAGAGCGGTCAAATGGGGCAGACTGTAAATCTGTTGGCTAAGCCTTCGGAGGTTCGAATCCTCCTCTCCCCACATTAATAACAGCATTCCGGTTTTTATCAGGGTGCATATTGCGGAAGTAGCTCATTTGGTAGAGCGATAGCCTTCCAAGCTATAGGTGGCGGGTTCGAGCCCCGTCTTCCGCTCAATGATTAAAACTGTCGGATTGTATTGAATATGCAGTCCGGCATTAAAGCCGATGTAGCTCAGTGGTAGAGCACTTCCTTGGTAAGGAAGGGGTCACGAGTTCAAATCTCGTCATTGGCTCTGATTTAGTTTACTGAACGTAAGTTTTCATTAATTTACAATTAACAACAATTATTTAATATGGCAAAAGAAAAATTCGATCGTTCCAAACCGCACGTTAATGTTGGTACCATCGGTCACGTTGACCACGGTAAAACTACCTTAACCGCTGCTATTACCCTCATCCTTGCTGATGCCGGGTTATCGGAATACCGGTCATTCGATTCAATTGACAATGCTCCGGAAGAAAAAGAAAGGGGTATTACTATTAATACTGCCCACATTGAGTATCAGACCGCAAACCGCCACTATGCGCATGTTGACTGTCCCGGACACGCCGACTACGTAAAGAACATGGTTACCGGTGCTGCCCAGATGGACGGCGCTATCCTGGTGGTTGCCGCAACTGACGGCCCCATGCCCCAGACCCGTGAGCACATCCTGCTCGCCCGTCAGGTAGGTGTTCCCCGCCTGGTTGTTTTCATGAACAAGGTTGACCTTGTTGACGACCCTGAACTTCTTGATCTCGTTGAGATGGAAATTCGCGATCTGCTTACTTTCTACGGTTTTGATGGAGATAATTCTCCGATTATCCGTGGTTCAGCACTCGGCGGATTGAACAAGGAGCCCAAATGGGTTGAAAAAGTAATGGAACTGATGGAAGCCGTTGATACATGGATTCCCCTGCCTCCGCGTGATGTTGACAAGCCTTTCCTCATGCCTATCGAGGACGTATTCTCCATCACCGGCCGTGGTACCGTTGCTACAGGTCGTATTGAAACCGGCGTTATCCACACTGGTGACCCCGTTGAAATTATCGGTCTTGATGCAGATAAACTGAAATCAGTTGTTACCGGAGTTGAAATGTTCCGTAAGATCCTTGATACAGGGGAAGCCGGAGACAACGCTGGTCTGCTCCTTCGTGGTATTGACAAGGACGAGATCCGCCGTGGTATGGTTATCGCAAAACCCGGTTCAATCACTCCTCATAAGGAATTCAAGGGTGAAGTCTATATCCTGAAGAAAGAAGAAGGTGGTCGTCACACTCCTTTCCACAACAAGTACCGTCCCCAGTTCTATTTCAGGACTACCGACGTTACCGGTGAAGTTCATCTTCCCGAAGGAGTTGAAATGGTTATGCCTGGTGACAACCTTTCTGTTACCGTTAAGCTGATCGCTCCTATCGCTATGGCTAAGAACCTGCGTTTTGCTATCCGTGAAGGCGGACGTACCGTAGGTGCAGGTCAGGTAACTGAAATTCTTGACTAATAAGCTAAATCTGAGATAAAGGTATTCCGGCTGCGGAGTGCCTTTATCTCTGCCATATTAAATAAATACAATTGGCGGAGATAAATCTCTGAGAGGAAATTTACTCAAACGGGTGTAGCTCAATTGGTAGAGTAGCGGTCTCCAAAACCGTTGGTTGGGAGTTCGAGTCTCTCCACCCGTGCAAAAATAATACTGGTTAAATGGCAAAGACAAAGATTCAGGAATACATCAACGAAAGTTACGATGAGTTGGTGCACAAAACTTCCTGGCCCAGCTGGAGTGAGCTCCAGAACAGTGCAGTAGTAGTATCCATCGCTTCCCTTATAATCGCGTTAGTCGTTTATTTGATGGATATGTCTTTCCAAACTATATTGAAACAGTTCTACCTGCTGTTTTAGTTAGTTAACCTCTTTCTTCTACTTTTCAATATCAGTTATTTGATATTCAATCTTATCAATTACGTCATTCTGTATGGGTGAACAAATTAAAAAGTGGTACGTCATCCGGGCCATCAGCGGGAATGAGAAAAAGGTAAAGCAATACCTTGAAAGTGAAATCAATCGCCTTGGTTTAAGTGACTTTATTACGCAGGTTCTTATCCCTACAGAAAAAGTTTATCAGGTACGTAAAGGTAAGAAAGTCAGCAAAGAGCGGAATTATCTTCCGGGCTATGTGCTGATAGAAGCGATCTTAACTGGTGAAATTCCGCACATCATTAAAAATGTGCCCGGAGTTTTAGGCTTTCTTGGGTCTAAAGGTGAACCCGTTCCCCTCAGGCCTGCGGAAGTTAATCGCATACTGGGTAAAGTCGATGAATTAACCGAACAGGGCGAAGAAGTCAGTGTTCCGTTTATCGTCGGCGAAACCGTAACCGTAATCGACGGGCCTTTCAACAGTTTCACAGGTATTATCGAAGAGATAAACGAAGAGAAGAAAAAGTTGAAGGTAATGGTCAAGATTTTTGGCCGTAAAACCCCGCTCGAACTGGGCTTTATGCAGGTAGAGAAAGATTGACGAACGGGAAAGTGTAGTCAATTCACTCACTAAGTTTACACAAATGGCAAAAGAAGTAAGCGGTTTAATCAAACTGCAGATAAAAGGTGGAGCAGCCAATCCTTCCCCACCAGTAGGGCCTGCATTGGGTTCTAAGGGTGTGAACATTATGGAGTTCTGCAAGCAGTTCAATGCGCGTACCCAGGATCAGGCTGGCAAGGTTCTTCCGGTAATTATCACCGTTTATAAGGACAAGTCTTTTGATTTTATCATCAAAACCCCGCCGGTTGCAGTGCAGTTGTTAGAAGCAACCAAACTGAAAAGCGGATCCGCTGAACCTAACCGTAAAAAGGTGGGTTCTGTCTCATGGGATCAGGTTCAAGCTATTGCTGAAATCAAGATGGCCGACCTGAACGCCTTCACTATTGAATCTGCGATGCGGATGGTTGCCGGAACAGCAAGAAGTATGGGAATTACCGTAACCGGTAACCCGCCTTTTGCTAATGACTGATCAAGTAGTTCTACCATTGGTTGGAATTACGAACGTTTAAACAATTCATAACAAAGGCGCGAAATGGCTAAATTGACAAAAAAAAGGAAAGAGGCTCTGGCTAAGTTCGATAAGAGCGCGACCTACTCCCTGAATGATGCCATAAAAATCGTAAAGCAGACTTCCAGTACGAAGTTCGACAGCTCGGTTGACATTGACGTCAGACTGGGTGTCGACCCCCGTAAGGCCAATCAGATGGTCAGGGGTACTGTAATGCTGCCTCACGGTACCGGTAAAACTGTAAGGGTATTGGTATTGTGCACCCCGGATAAGGAAGATGAAGCCAAAGCTGCCGGTGCTGATTTTTATGGACTGGATGAGTATATCCAGAAAATCAAAGAGGGTTGGACCGACGTGGATGTAATCATCACTATGCCCAGCGTAATGCCCAAAGTTGGTGCACTCGGTAAAATACTGGGTCCCCGTGGACTTATGCCTAACCCGAAAACCGGAACAGTTACCATGGAAGTGGGAAAAGCCGTTCAGGAAGCTAAAGCAGGTAAAATTGATTTTAAAGTTGACAAATTCGGAATCATTCACGCAGCGATCGGTAAATCCTCTTTCGATGAGGTGCAATTACTCGAAAATGCGAAGGAACTGCTTCACACCATCGTGAAGCTGAAACCTTCAGCTGCTAAAGGCACTTACATGAAGTCATTATTCATGTCAAGTACCATGGGCCCGGGTATACGTGTTGATCAGAAATCATTCACCGTGTAAGTTAATCTGTTGAACTTTCCTCGTAAACCGAAAGAAAATCATGAGAAAAGAAGAAAAGAGTCAACTTATTGACACCCTGACCGAGCAGCTGAGCAACAGCAATAACATTTATATTACTGATATCTCCGACCTCAACGTTGAAGTTACCAGTAAGTTGAGAAGGTTATGCTTCAAGAAGGACGTCAAGTTGATCGTTGTTAAAAATACATTGTTGCGTAAAGCAATGGAGCGTTCCGGAAAGGACTTCTCACCGCTTTACGGCGCACTGAAGGGTGCTACTTCCATCATGTTATCGGAAGTAAACAATGGACCGGCCAAGTTGATCAAGGAGTTCCGCAAAACAAGCGACAAACCTATACTTAAGGGTGCTTATGTAGAAGAAATGTCGTTTATGGGCGATCATAGCCTTGATATGCTTGTCAACATCAAATCCAAGAATGAACTTATCGCCGATATTATCCTGGCCCTCAAGTCACCTGCAATCAATGTGGTTTCAGCACTTCAGTCGGGTGGTCATAAATTGAGCGGAGTTCTGAAAACCCTCTCTGAGCGGTAGTATACATTTGCTTCATTAGGAAGCTCCGAAAAAACAAATCACGTTTCATTGTAAAACAATTAAAACAACAATAAAAATGGCAGACTTAAAAGCTTTCGCAGAACAATTGGTTAACCTGACTGTTAAGGAAGTTAACGAATTAGCCCAGATTCTCAAAGATGAATATGGCATTGAGCCCGCAGCAGCAGCTCCCGTAATGATGGCAGGCGGCGCAGGGGCAGGAGAAGCCGCTGCAGTTGAAGAGAAAACCCAATTCGACGTTATCCTCAAGGCAGCAGGACAGGCTAAACTTGCTGTTGTCAAGCTTGTTAAAGAACTCACCAGCCTTGGACTGAAAGAAGCTAAAGAACTGGTTGACGCTGCTCCCAAAGCAATCAAGGAAGGCGTTTCCAAGGATGAAGCTGAAGCACTCAAAAAACAACTTGAAGAAGCTGGTGCAGAGGTTGAAGTAAAATAAGTAGATGGGATTATTTTGCAATTATACAAGCAGATTCTGTTCCTACGCGTATGCGTAGGTTCAGAGTCTGCTGTTTCCCGATTATGGTGATCGGGATTAATTGTTTAAATTATTAAGAGTTCTTACTTTAAATTTTACCACCTTGGCTTCAAAAAAAATTGATAGAATAAGTTTTGCAACCTCAAAGGTTCAAGCCGAATATCCTGATTTTCTTGATATCCAGATCAAGTCATTTCAGGATTTTTTCCAATTGGAAACCAACCCCGAAAACAGGGCTTCGGAAGGCTTGTATAAGGTATTTGCAGAAAATTTCCCGATCACTGACGCCAGGAACAATTTCGTGCTTGAGTTCCTGGATTATTTCATTGATCCGCCCCGCTATTCAATAGAAGAATGTATTGAAAGGGGATTGACCTATAGTATCCCACTGAAGGCCAAGCTGAAACTTTATTGTACCGATCCGGAGCACGAAGATTTTGAGACAATCATACAGGATGTTTATCTTGGAATGATTCCTTACATGACCCCTAAAGGTACTTTTGTGATCAATGGTGCCGAAAGGGTTGTTGTATCGCAGTTGCACCGCTCGCCCGGCGTATTCTTCGGAACCAGTTACCACGCCAATGGATCGCAGCTTTTCTCAGCCCGGATTATCCCTTTTAAGGGATCGTGGATGGAATTTACCACAGACATCAACAACGTGATGTATGCCTATATCGACCGGAAGAAAAAACTGCCGGTCACCACGTTGCTCAGGGCTATTGGCTACGAAACTGATAAAGACATCCTCGAAATCTTCAATCTTGCTGAAGAAGTTAAAGTGTCCAAGGCTGGTCTGAAAAAAGTTGTCGGTTCCCGTCTTGCTGCCAGGGTGCTTAAAAACTGGATAGAGGATTTTGTGGATGAGGACACCGGAGAGGTCGTTTCCATTGAACGTACCGAGGTCATCATCGACCGCGAGACTGTGATTGAAAACCATCACATTGATCTCATCGTTGAATCCGGAGCAAAAACCGTGTTGCTCCATCGCGATGACCCTGATAATATTGACTATTCGATTATATTCAATACCCTGCAAAAGGATACCGCCAATTCCGAAAAGGAAGCCGTGGAATTTATCTACAGGCAACTCCGCAATGCCGAACCGCCTGATGAGGAAACGGCAAGGGGTATTATTGAAAAACTCTTCTTCTCCGATAAACGCTACGATCTCGGAGATGTAGGACGTTACAGAATTAACAAAAAACTGAATCTTGATATCCCCATTGAGACTAAAGTTCTGACCAAAGAGGATATCATTTCCATCATAAAGTACCTGATTGGTCTGATTAACCTTCGCACGGAAGTTGATGACATCGACCATCTGAGTAACCGCAGAATCCGTACCGTTGGTGAGCAGCTATACAACCAGTTTGGTGTAGGCCTTGCCCGTATGGCCCGTACCATTCGTGAAAGAATGAACGTTCGTGACAATGAAGTGTTTACGCCAACTGATCTTATCAATGCGAAAACCCTTTCTTCAGTGATCAACTCGTTCTTTGGAACGAATCAGCTGTCACAGTTCATGGACCAGACCAACCCCCTGGCAGAACTCACCCACAAAAGAAGGGTATCTGCGCTTGGTCCGGGAGGTTTGTCGCGCGAGCGTGCCGGTTTCGAGGTTCGCGACGTGCATTACACCCATTACGGCCGTCTGTGTACCATTGAAACACCTGAAGGCCCGAATATCGGTCTTATCTCTTCTCTTTGCGTTTATGCGAAGATCAACAGGCTCGGATTTATTGAAACACCGTATAAGCGTGTTGTAAACGGTAAAGTAGCAGTGAATGAGGATCCGGTTTATCTTAGTGCAGAAGAAGAAGAAAACAAAGTTATTGCGCAGGCTACCACACCTTTTGATGATGCCGGTAATTTCGAAAACGAGCGTATCAAAGTGCGTTACCTGGCCGATTATCCTATCGTTGAAAAGGAGAATGTTGACCTTATCGACATCGCTCCCAATCAGATCGCTTCCATCGCAGCTTCGCTGATTCCGTTCCTTGAACATGACGATGCCAACCGCGCTTTGATGGGTTCAAACATGATGCGTCAGGCAGTCCCGCTGCTCAACCCTGAAGCCCCGATTGTTGGTACAGGTATTGAGCGCAATGTTGCTTTTGATTCCCGTGTACTCGTCAATGCAGAAAGCGACGGACTGGTCGAATTTGTGGATGCGACTGAAATAGTAATACGTCATACCAGGCTTGAAGATGAAAAACTCGTAAGTTTTGATGATGATGTAAAACATTACAAGCTTACCAAATTCTCGAGAACCAATCAGAATACCTGTATGAACCTCCGTCCGGTGGTTCGTAAAGGTGACCGGGTGAAAAAAGGCCAGGTTCTTTGCGAAGGATATGCAACCAGCAAGGGTGATCTTGCGCTTGGGCGTAACCTGATGGTGGCATTCATGCCCTGGAAGGGATATAACTTTGAGGATGCGATTGTAATCTCTGAAAAGGTCGTTAAAGAGGATATTTTCACCTCTATCCATATCGAGGAATTTGTACTGGAAGTGCGTGACACCAAACGTGGTGTTGAGGAGCTGACCAATGACATTCCGAATGTCAGCACAGAAGCTACCAAGGACCTTGACGAAAACGGATTGATCCGCATCGGAGCCGAGGTAAATGAAGGCGATATCCTTATCGGTAAGATCACCCCGAAAGGTGAAAGTGATCCTACCCCGGAAGAAAAACTCCTCAGGGCGATTTTCGGTGACAAGGCCGGAGACGTGAAAGATGCCTCACTCAAGGCACCTCCTTCGATGAAGGGTGTGGTCGTTGATAAGAAGCTCTTCTCGCGCATGATCAAGGACCGCAAGGTGAAAGCCAAAGAAAAAGACATGGTGAAGGTGCTTGATGATGAATTTGCAAAGAATTCTCAGGACCTGAAAACCAAACTTGTTGATAAGCTGACCGTGCTGGTTTCAGGGAAAACCTCTCAGGGCGTTTACAATAACTTTAAGGAGGAGATTGTACCCAAAAAGATCAAATTCACCCAGAAAATGCTGATGGGTATTGATTACCTGAGTGTTAACCCTGGTAAGTGGACAACCGATAAGGATGTGAACGAGCTGGTTAAAACGCTTATCAACAACTATATCATTAAGTACAAAGAGATCCTCGGCGTTTACAACCGCAGGAAGTTTGTTGCCACTGTAGGTGATGACCTGCCAAACGGAATTGTACAGATGGCCAAGGTCTATGTTGCCAAGAAGCGCAAGCTGAAGGTGGGTGATAAAATGGCAGGCCGTCACGGTAACAAAGGTATTGTTGCCCGTATCGTTCGCGAAGAGGATATGCCTTTCCTCCCTGACGGAACACCGGTGGATATTGTTCTGAATCCCTTGGGTGTACCGTCGCGTATGAACCTTGGACAGATTTATGAAACCGTGCTGGGTTGGGCCGGGAAAAAACTGGGATTGCATTTTGCCACTCCGATTTTTGACGGTGCCACCGATGAGCAGATTAATGAATATATGCGTCAGGCCGGGCTTCCGGAGAACGGAAGGGTTTACCTTTACGACGGAGGTACCGGTGAACGTTTCCACCAGCCGGCTACCGTAGGTTACATTTACATGCTCAAGCTTCACCATATGGTGGATGACAAGATGCACGCCCGTTCTATCGGACCTTACTCCCTCATTACCCAGCAGCCTCTCGGAGGTAAAGCTCAGTTCGGGGGCCAGCGTTTCGGAGAAATGGAGGTCTGGGCTCTTGAAGCATTCGGTGCATCGCATATTCTGCAGGAAATCCTCACTGTGAAATCAGATGATGTAATGGGCAGGGCCAAAGCTTATGAGGCGCTTGTAAAAGGCGATAACATGCCGATCCCGGGTATCCCGGAATCGTTCAATGTTCTTGTGCACGAGCTCAGAGGTCTCGGACTTAACATCTCTTTCGATTAATATTTACGGAAGTGTCTGCCATATTGCCTGATATGCAAAATGGCAGACATTTACCGCATGTTTGTTTTTTACTCTTTCATACCTTATCAAACAGCATATGGCTTTCAGAAAAGACAGCACCATTTCCAGCAATTTTTCCAAGATTACCATCAGCCTGGCTTCACCGGAAATGATCCTCGAGCGCTCGAGCGGTGAAGTGCTGAAGCCCGAAACAATTAACTACCGCACCTATAAACCCGAACGTGATGGTTTATTCTGCGAAAGGATTTTTGGCCCGGTAAAGGATTGGGAATGTCATTGCGGAAAATATAAGAGGATACGCTACAAGGGGATCGTTTGTGACCGCTGTGGCGTTGAAGTTACAGAAAAGAAGGTACGCCGCGAACGCATGGGCCACATTCAGCTCGTTGTTCCGGTTGCACATATCTGGTTTTTCAGGTCATTACCCAACAAAATCGGCGCGTTGCTTAACCTGAATACCAAACGACTTGATTCTATCATCTATTATGAACGGTATGTGGTTGTTCAGCCGGGAGTTATGGATGGAGTAATGCTTAAGGAAGATGTTAAGGTCGAAAAACTTGCCCTGCTTACCGAAGAGCAGTATTTCGAAGTGCTTGATTCATTGCCGAAGGAGAATCAGTATCTTGATGACAGCGACCCTAACAAATTTGTTGCTAAAATGGGGGCTGAGGCTCTGTTTGAACTGCTGAAAAATCTTGACCTTGACTTCGAATCATACGAACTCAGGCACAAGGCTAATAATGAAACATCACAGCAGCGTAAGGCTGAGGCGCTGAAACGTCTTCAGGTGTTTGAAGCTTTCCGCGATGCCCAGTCCCGTATCGAAAATCGTCCTGAATGGATGATCGTGAAAGTGGTTCCTGTGATTCCGCCGGAACTGCGTCCACTGGTGCCCCTGGATGGCGGACGTTTTGCCACCAGCGATCTTAACGACCTGTACCGCAGGGTGATTATCCGCAATAACCGGCTCAAAAGACTGATTGAGATCAAGGCTCCCGATGTGATCATGCGCAATGAAAAGCGTATGCTTCAGGAAGCCGTTGATTCTTTGTTTGATAATTCACGCAAGGCCAATTCGGTTAAGACTGAATCAAACCGGGCCCTTAAATCGCTCAGCGACAGCCTGAAAGGCAAGCAGGGTCGTTTCCGTCAGAACCTTCTTGGTAAACGTGTTGACTACTCCGGCCGTTCGGTGATCGTCGTCGGCCCCGAGCTGAAGCTCAATGAGTGTGGTTTGCCTAAGGATATGGCTTCTGAGTTGTTCAAGCCATTCATTATCAGGAAGATGCTTGAAAGGGGCATTGTCAAGACCGTGAAATCGGCCAAGAAAATTGTTGACCGCAAGGATCCTGTTGTATGGGATATCCTCGAAAATATCCTGAAGGGACATCCTGTAATGCTGAACCGCGCTCCGACACTTCACCGTCTGGGAATCCAGGCGTTTCAGCCTAAACTGATTGAAGGAAAGGCCATTCAGCTGCATCCCCTGGTATGTACCGCTTTCAACGCCGACTTTGACGGTGACCAGATGGCTGTTCATGTACCCCTTGGAAATGCCGCAGTGCTGGAAGCCCAGCTTCTGATGCTCGCTTCACATAATATTCTGAATCCCGCCAACGGTGCACCTATTACCGTTCCTTCGCAGGACATGGTGCTAGGGTTGTATTACATGACCAAAGGAAGAAAATCAATTCCCGAGAATCCGGTGAAAGGAGAGGGGATGAGTTTTTATTCTCCTGAAGAAGTGATTATTGCCTACAACGAGCGCGTGATAGATCTGCATGCTTATATTAAAGTCAGAATCACTGAGGTTGAGAAAGGCGTTCCCGTTGAGAAACTTATTGAAACGACCGTTGGACGCGTATTATTCAACCAGGTAGTTCCACAGGAATACGGGTATATCAACCAGCTGCTTACAAAAAAAGCACTCCGCGACATCATCGGTGATGTGCTGAAGAAGACCGGAACGGCCAAAACAGCCCAGTTCCTTGATGATATCAAGAACCTTGGATATACCATGGCTTTCAAAGGCGGACTTTCCTTTACGCTGAGCGATGTAATTGTACCCGAAGTTAAGGAAGAACTGGTCAGCCAGGCAAATGAAGAGGTGGAAGAAGTTGTGGGCAACTACAACATGGGTTTCATTACCAACAATGAGCGTTACAACCAGATCATCGATATCTGGACACATACCAACTCGAGGCTTACTTATACCCTGATGGAGAATCTGGCAAAAGACAAGCAGGGTTTCAACCCGGTTTATATGATGCTGGATTCAGGAGCCCGTGGATCGAAAGAGCAGATCCGTCAGCTTTCAGGGATGAGGGGTCTTATGGCCAAGCCGCAGAAATCAGGTGCTACTGGTGGCGAGATTATCGAAAACCCGATTCTTTCGAACTTCAAGGAAGGTCTTTCGGTTCTTGAGTACTTTATCTCTAC
Source organism: Lentimicrobium saccharophilum (assembly GCF_001192835.1). Taxonomy (NCBI): domain Bacteria; kingdom Pseudomonadati; phylum Bacteroidota; class Bacteroidia; order Bacteroidales; family Lentimicrobiaceae; genus Lentimicrobium; species Lentimicrobium saccharophilum. The sequence continues at coordinate 1,774,302 of NZ_DF968182.1, read as the reverse complement.
CCACGGTGCCCGTAAGGGTCTTGCCGATACCGCGCTGAAGACTGCCGACGCCGGATATCTTACCCGCAGGCTGGTTGATGTTGCCCAGGATGTGGTTATTACGGAGCCTGACTGCGGTACCTTGCGCGGTCTTACAACCACGGCCCTCAAGAAAAATGAGGAAATTGTGGAGACCCTCTATGACCGGATTCTTGGCCGCGTTACCCTGCATGACATTTATCATCCCCAGACCGGCGAACTGATTGTAGAAGCCGGAGAGGAACTTACCGAGGATATCTGCCGCATTATCGAAGATTCACCGATTGAGGCTGTTGAAATCCGTTCGGTACTTACCTGTGAATCAAAACAGGGCGTTTGCGCCAAATGCTACGGACGTAACCTGGCTTCAGGTAAGATGGTTCAGAAGGGAGAGGCTGTTGGTGTGATTGCCGCACAGTCGATCGGGGAGCCGGGAACGCAGCTTACCCTGCGTACATTCCACGTCGGGGGTACTGCTTCCAACATCTCCGTTGCTTCACGTATTGAGGCCAAGTATGATGGTATTCTGGAGATTGATGAGCTCAGATTTGTTGAATACGAAAACGCTGAAGGAAAGAAATATGATATCGTGATCGGCCGTTCGGCTGAAATGCGTATCGTTGACAGGAAAACAGGCATCATTCTTTCTTCGGCCCATATTCCTTACGGAGCCAACCTTTACTTCCGCCAGGGTGATGATGTAACCAAGGGAAGCCTGGTCAGTGATTGGGATCCGTATAACGCCGTAATTCTTTCGGAAGTTTCCGGAAAGGTAGTTTTCGACAATATCGTGGAAGGTACGACCTACCGGGTGGAATCGGACGAGCAGACCGGTTATCATGATAAAGTTATCATCGAATCCAGACAAAAAGCGAAAAATCCGAGTATCCGCATTGTTTCCGGCGATGGCTCTGACCTCAGGGTTTATGATATCCCGGTCGGATCGCACATTATCGTGGAAGAAGGCCGTATGATCAAAGCCGGTGAAATCCTTGTCAAGATTCCGCGTGCAGTTGGAAAATCCGGTGACATCACAGGTGGTCTTCCCAGGGTAACCGAGTTGTTTGAAGCGCGTAATCCTTCTGATCCTGCCATCGTGGCTGAAATCGATGGCGTAGTTTCCTTTGGTAAGAAACTTAAGCGTGGTAACCGCGAGGTCATTATTACCTCAAAGACAGGGGAAGAAAAGAGTTATCTGATCCCGACCTCAAAGCAGATTCTTGCCCAGGAGAATGACTATGTAAAAGCCGGTACACCACTTTCGGAAGGCGCCATGACCCCCAGCGATATTCTGGCGATCAAAGGCCCCATGAAAGTTCAGGAATATATAGTCAACGAAATCCAGGAGGTTTACAGGCTTCAGGGGGTTAAGATCAACGATAAGCATTATGAGGTGATTGTCCGCCAGATGATGCGTAAAGTTGAGGTTGCAGATCCGGGAGATACTAAATTCCTTGAAGGTGAGCTTGTTAACAAGATAGATTTTCATGACGAGAATGACTGGATCTTCGGCAAGAAGGTTGTCATTAATCCGGGTGATTCTACAACCCTGAAGCCGGGTCAGATCGTTACAGCCCGTAAACTGCGTGATGAAAACTCGCTGCTGAAACGCCGTGACAAAAAACTGGTTGAAGCCCGCGATGCACAGCCGGCCACTGCAAAACAGGTACTTCAGGGGATAACCCGTGCCTCGCTGCAGACCAAGAGCTTTATCTCAGCGGCTTCATTCCAGGAGACAACCAAAGTACTTACGGTTGCATCCATCAATGCCAAGAGTGATGAACTGCTCGGTCTGAAGGAAAATGTGATCGTCGGACATCTTATCCCTGCCGGTACCGGACTTCGTGAATACGATGATCTGATCGTCGGATCGAAAGATGAGTATGAGAAACTGATGGCTTCGAAGGCCGAGGATTTCTGATTGTAACAGACTTACAAGCAGGGCGGCCGGTAATATAGCCTGCCGCCCTTTTTTTTAATCTACTATTCATCGTTAAAATACATAACCATGAGCGACAATAAGCAAAACCAGATCAACATTGAGCTTAGCGACGAAACCGCTGAGGGAATCTATTCTAACCTGGCCATCATTACCCATTCCAATGCAGAATTTATCATTGATTTTGTGAAAATGATGCCTGGCGTTCCCAAAGCAAAAGTTAAATCAAGGATCATTCTGACTCCTCAGCATGCGAAGCGCCTGATGGGTGCCTTACGTGAGAATATTGCCAAATATGAAGCCGTTCATGGCAATATTAAGGAAAGTGATGCCAGTATGCCATTCTCTCTTGGAGGGCCTACCGCACAGGCTTAGTATAAGAAATTGAGTTTATGAAAGGGGAATAGCCAGACAAGACCGGAAGTTCCCTTTTTGCGTTTCCCGGAGTTTATACCAGGAATTGAAAAAGAGCCCCGGAAATTCAGCATAGGCCTGCGGTCTTATCCCCGGCAGCTTATCATTTGCGTTTCTTCAGAACTGTGGATTTTCATAGAAATCCGGTCCTGAATTCATAAAGCTGAAAATTACAGCTCCGAACAGAATCATAAGAATAACCGCGATAACAATTGAAATCAACGCCCATATCAGCGTTGCTTTAGCCCAGTTTGCTTTACTTGGATGGTAACCACTTCCGAAGGCCCAGACAAACAGCATAACAACATTAACCACTGGAATTGCTGCAATAAGCAGGGTGATCATCCAATCGCCAACGGAAATTTCCGGGGCAGGGTATTGCTCATTTGTTTCCATATTTTAAGTTATTGTGATTAATTCATTCAAATATACTCAACTTTTACTGAAAATTTCCTGATCCGGATTTTTATCCGTTCATGCGACCGGGATTGTTGCAGATAATTGGATAATAGAGCTGTTTTATAAACTAGCAGCATGTTTTAACTTAACTTTGCAAAGAAATAAACCTGCATTTATGGATTTGTCATTTTTATTCCAGGCCGATTCACCGGTTTTTACATGGGTAGTGCTGCCGTTGCTGATATTCCTGGCACGTATCAGCGATCAGACTATCGGCACGATGAGATTGATTTTTCTTTCGAAAGGTCATAAACTGCTGGCTCCTTTCCTTGGATTTTTTGAAGTGATTATCTGGCTGATTGCCGTCAGTCAGATCATGAAGCATCTGGATAATGTACTCTGCTATATTGCTTATGGAGGAGGCTTTGCCATGGGTAATTATATCGGGATGGTGATAGAAGAAAAACTTTCGCTTGGAAATGTGCTGATCAGGATTATTCCGCGCAAAGATACCAGTGAACTGATCCGTTATCTGAGGGAAAATAATTATGGTGTGACATCGGTAAATGCCGAGGGCAGTAAGGGAAAGGTTGACATTATATTTACGATTATCAAGCGCAAGGATATAGACAATGTCGTAGGAATTATCAATCAGTTTAATCCGAATGCATTCTATACCATTGAGGATGTCAAAGCCATCAATGAAGGGATATTCAAGAAACCCCGGAAAACAACCATTTTTGACAGCTTGTCTTTTGGAATTAAAAAGAATAAATAATTTGTCGGTGAGACTCATTGTTTATTCTTGTTTTAATAACTGAAATCTTTCTAACATGCCCAGACCAAAACGTCGCCGTAAAGTTTTCAGACCTCCGCTGATATCAGGGTTTCTGCCTTTTGGATCTTCAGCAGGTTCTTCAGGCGGAATATCCTTGCTTTATGAGGAATTTGAGGCCATGCGTCTTGCGGATTACGAGGGCCTGCCTCAGCAGGAAGCCGCCGGCAGGATGGAGGTGTCGCGTCCGACATTTTCCAGAATATATGACCTGGCGAGGCAAAAACTTGCCAAAGCCCTTGTTGAGGGCCTTGCCCTGACCATTGAAGGCGGCAATATTTTATTTGATGAAGATTGGTTCAGATGCAACAACTGCCATACTGCTTTCAGCCCTCCAGGAAAAAGTAGTTTTGTCGTATGCCCCGTATGCAGGAGCAGTGACCTTTCAGATATCAGAAAGAGCGGCAGGGAATCAGTTCCGGATATGCTTCCAAGGCCGGCGATTCATCAGACAGGTTTCTGCGTATGTTCCAGATGCGGGCTGAAGGTTTCACATCAGGCAGGAATTCCCTGCCGCAGCCTGGTTTGCCCTGTATGCAGCACACCCATGATTCGGGAGCATCACCCCGTAATCCCTTAATCTTACATCCAATTCATCAGGATTCGGAGTTTAAATAACTTTTAATTGAGAAAATATGAAAAAGAGTCAACTCGGATTAAATTCAAGGATGATACATGGCGGGGAATTTGACAATCCGCTGGGAAGTGCCACAGTTCCGATCTATCAGACCTCCACTTTTATATTTGAAAATGCAGATCATGGAGCACGATGCTTTTCGGGCGAAGATGACGGTTATATATATACCCGTATCGGAAATCCGACCATTCACGCGTTGGAAACCCTGGTTGCTGACCTGGAGGGCGGGTCGGAAGGCATTGCCACAAGTTCAGGTATGGCTGCAGTAAACACTTTGTATATGGCTTTGCTGAGTCAGGGTGACCATATGATCAGTTCCGCGGCAGTCTATGGCCCTTCAAGGGTTGTAATGGAACAGCACTGGGCCAGGTTTGGGGTGGAATCCACATACGTGAATACGGCGAACCCTGATGAAATACTTGCCGCTTTCAAGCCCAATACGCGCATGCTGTATGTTGAAACACCCGCAAACCCTACCATGGATATTACCGATCTCCGGTTATGTGCTAAAATAGCCCATGATCGTGGCGCCTTACTGGTGGTTGACAATACCTTTTGCAGTCCATATCTTCAGCGGCCGCTTGAATTGGGTGCCGATGCGGTATTTCATTCCATGACCAAGTTTCTGAACGGTCATGCAGATATTGTTGCGGGAATGATTATTACCAAAGACAAGGCACTTGGGAAAAAGCTCCGGGGCATGATGGTAAATATGGGCTGTAATATGGATCCGCATCAGGCTTATTTAGTGATCAGGGGGATAAAAACCCTCGGCATCAGGATTGAACGCTCACAACAGAATGCCATGAAGGTAGCCCGTTTTCTGGAGTCACATCCCAAAGTGGCCTGGGTGAAGTATCCGGGACTGGAGTCGCACCCTCAGCATGAACTTGCCAAAACCCAGATGCACGGCTTCGGATCAATGATCAGTTTTGAACTGAAAGGTGGACTTGATGCAGGCAAAGTACTGATGAATAATGTTAAGGTAGCCATACTCGCTGTGTCGCTGGGCGGCGTGGAAACACTTATTCAGCATCCGGCTTCCATGACACATTCAAAAGTCTCACATGAAGCCAAGCTTAAAGCCGGAATTACTGATGGATTGGTCAGGTATTCGGTTGGTATCGAGGATGTTGATGATCTGATTGATGACCTGAAGTTGGGCCTGGAGAAAATTTAAGCCTGTTAGCGTAACATTAGCGGTTGAGGTACGTTATTAAACCAATAGCGATTGGTTTATAAGTAATAGAACTACAGGAATACGGGCCTTGAGAAAGGCTCAGTTATGCATAGCGAAGTGAATGTTAATGGATATTTGTTATGTGTAAATTTTTTATCTTTCAGCCTGATCCTGTCGTTTTAAGTTTTTCGTTGTTCTAGGTTTTTAATATGCTCTTCTCTAATCCCGGATCATGAATTTGTTGACTTGTTTCCGTTCATTTTTGCTTTCAGTTGTTTTTTTGCTTTTAGCAGGTTTTGAGGGTAATGCCCAGAGGGTCGGGCTGGTCCTCAGCGGTGGCGGAGCCAAGGGGGTCGCACACATCGGAGTCATCAGGGCGCTCGAAGAGGAAGGCATCTCAATAGATTATGTGACGGGTACCTCTATGGGAGCTATTATCGGGGCCCTTTATGCTTCAGGTTATTCCCCCGATGAAATGCAGGAAATCTTACATTCTGATGAATTTAAAAGCTGGATTTCCGGAAATATTGATGAACAATATCGTTACCTTTTCAAGGAATCAACTCCGGATCCTTCGTGGGTGGATTTCAAGTTTAAAATTGATTCCCTGATTTCCCCTTCCCTGCCATCAAATATCGTGTCCCCCATTCTGATGGATTTTGCATTTCTGGAGATTTTTTCTTCAGCTAGCGCAGCTGCGGGATATGACTTTGACAGTCTGATGGTTCCTTTCCGGTGCATGGCCTCTGATGTTGCCAGGGCCGAAGCGGTAATGCTGAAAAACGGAGATCTTGCCAGTGCCGTCAGGGCTTCAATGACATTCCCTTTTTACTTCAGACCGATACGTATTGACGGAAAACTGCTTTTTGACGGGGGAATGTACAATAATTTCCCTTCAGATGTTATGTATGAAGAGTTTTTTCCTGATATAATCATCGGAAGCCAGGTAGCTTCCAATTATGCTGATCCGAAAGATGATAATGTGCTGTCGCAATTGCAGAATATGCTTATGCAAAAACAGGAGTATTCTGTAATTTGTGACAACGGGGTGCTTATCAGGCCTGCGGTGCCGGAGGTGAACGTCATTGATTTCAGTTACACCAATGCTTTTATTGATTCCGGTTATGTAATGACTAAAAGGATGATTCCTGAGATCAGAAAGTTTCTTGTTGACAAAGTCAGCCAGCAACAGTTTGATGCCAGACGGACTGATTTTAATAACAAAAAGCCCCCGCTGCTGATCGGTGAATTGAAAGTGACCGGACTCAGGAGTGGTCAGTATGATTATGTAAATAAATTGCTGGGAATTCGTGCTGCGGGCAACAGGAAAAATGCGCTGGTGACTGATGTTGAAAGGTCGGAAGGCGTTCCTTTGGAATCTATTAAGCCTGAATATTTTAAGTTGATTGCGGAAGATAAAATCGAGCATATTTATCCGCAGTTGATCTATGATGATGAATCCGGACTGTTTGACCTATCCCTTGATGTTCAACGCGAGAACCAGATGATTGCAAATATCGGAGGCGCCGTTACATCAAGTGCCGTAAATGAACTTTTTCTGCAGTTACAGTATAATTACTGGACGCGAGTGGCATACCAGGCCAAAGCCAATGCTTATTTCGGAAGATTCTACAATTCCGGCAAGTTTGAAGGCCGGATTGACTATGCCAGGGAGATCCCGTTTTATCTGAAAGCCAGGTATATATTTAATAAGTTCAACTATTTCAAAACCAATACCTACTTTTTTGAGGATGAGGATCCGTTTTATCTCATCGAAAGAGAGCATTTTTTTACTTTCTCAGCCGGGATTCCACTGTCAGATAAAGGTATGGGAGCCGTTGAACTTTCAACCGGTCACAACCGGGATGATTATTTTCAGACTAACTTTTATACCAGGCTGGATACCCTTGACCGCACAGCGTTTAATTTTTTCTCGCCGGGAATCAACATTGAATACAACTCATTGAACAGGAAGATGTATGCAAGCCGTGGGGCCAGGCTCAATGCTGAATTCAGGTTCGTTAAAGGAAGAGAGATTTATACACCAGGCAGTACTTCTCCGTTCCCTTTCCGATATGAAGATAACCACACATGGATACAAATGAATGTATTTTATGAGAATTTCTATTATTCCCGCAGATGGCTTCACCTGGGATTGTATTTACAGGGTTACTTCTCTTCGCAGAAATATTTTAGTAATTATACATCAAGTATACTGGCGGCTAAGCCGTTTCAGCCGTTTCAGGAGGCACTTACACGTTTTATGCCCCAGTTCAGGGCGAACCGTTTTCTCGCAGCCGGTACAAAGCATGTAATGGAACTTAGGAAAAATATTGATTTCAGGACAGAAGCTTATGTTTTTCTGCCCCTGAGGGCTATTGAGCAGGATTATTATAGCCGCAAAGCGGTAAGGGCTGACATGATATATGCCTATGCAACCGGAACTGCGGCACTGGTATATCACTCGCCCATTGGCCCTTTAAGTTTGAACCTGAATTATTACTACGGAGAGGACAACCCTGTCTCTTTTTTCTTTAAGTTCGGGTATCTGATTTTCAATGACAGGCCTTTCTGATTGCATTTGGCCATTTTTCAGGTTAATGAGCCGTATTTTGCTGTATTTGCAAAATTTAATTCTTACTTTTGCATTTCTAAAATCAATTTTGAACCTAAAGAACTGAAAAAAGAGCAGTTACCAATCCCACCTCTGTATCCGCGATTCCGCGTCTTTTTCAATCAAATACGGTGTTTTGCTGCATGATCCGAAAAGGGCCATATATCACAAGATTGCAGGGGAGTACGTAGTCAACTCATTATTAATCATTCATTTGAATTCTCCATGGAAACTAAACCGCAACCTGATCAGATCCCTGATGAAGCCATCAACAATCAGGAACTGAATGCTGTTTCTGCTGAAGTTGAAGCAGAAATTACTGAGAATGAAACCCTCGAACCAGTAATGGAAGAACAGGAAAATGAACCTGCCGGTACCGAAATGAAATCTGAAGTTGAAGTTGAAGTGCCGTCAGGAGAGGCTAATGTTGAGGATATTTCTGATGCAACCATCACAGAAGTTCCTGAGCCGCTGGCTGAAGCTGAAGCTGAAACTGTAACTGAAGTTGTAACTGAAACTGAAGATCTTCCGCTTGCTTCTGCTGAGACTGAAACAGTGACCGAAGCTGAACCGGAAATGTCAATGGAAGCAGAAGTGACCAATGAGCCGGAAGTTGTTCCTGCGGTTGCCGAAGAAGAACTGGTTGCTGTTCTGCCGGATGAAAATTCCGATGAGGATGAGCAGGACGAAAGCGACGAAACGGCAGAAGGAGAAGATGCCGAACAACCTGCAGAACTTGAAGGAAAGTCCCGTGAGGAACTGGTTGTCAGGCTGGAAGAGCTTGTGAAACAGGATGACGTCAATAAGATTAAAGGAGAAGTCTCACAGATTAAGGTTGCTTTTCTGAAGCTGAACAAAGAGTTCAAGCATGAAGCATATCAGAAACTGGCTGCCGCAGCTGCTGAAGTTGAAGGGGAAAGCGAGAATGACGAATCCCTGGTAATTCCTGATGATGAGATTGAAGAGCGGTTTAAAGCCGCGTTCCAGATATACAAACAGAACAAAGGTAAATACAACGAGCAACAGGAAAAGATTAAGATTCAGAATCTTGAAGCAAAAAATCATATCCTTGAAGAGCTGAAAGTGCTTATCAATTCTGAAGAGACACTCAAAAAAACCTATGATGAGTTTAAGGTTCTTCAGGAGCGCTGGAAAGCGATCGGGATGGTGCCTAAGACAGAAATCAACACACTCTGGCAGAATTATCATTTCCTGGTTGAGAAGTTCTTTGATAAGGTAAAGATTAATAAGGAGTTAAAGGATCTGGATCTGAAAAAGAACCTTGAAGCAAAGATTCATTTGTGCGAAAAGGCAGAAGAATTGCTGCTTGAGAGTTCAATCATCAAATCCTTCAAACAGCTTCAGCAGTATCATGAGGAATGGAAGGAGATCGGACCTGTACCCCAGGATAAAAAGGATGAATTGTGGGAGCGTTTCCGCAGCGCCACTGACAAAATAAATGAACGCAGGCGGGAATATTACAACCAGATGCAGGAAGGTCTGGAGCAGAACTTAGCCGCAAAGAACATTCTCTGCGAAAAAGCTGAACAAGTTGTTTCTGCAGAGCCCGATTCCATTAAGGGATGGCAGGATTACACCAGCCAGATCACTGAACTGCTGCAGGTCTGGAAAACCATCGGACCGGCTCCCAAAAAGCAAAATAATGAAATCTGGGCCCGTTTTAAAGCTTCGCTGGATGCATTCTTTAATGCAAAGAAGGACTTCTACAACAAGCTGAAGGAACAGCAGATGCATAACTATAACCTGAAGATAGACCTCTGTGTTCAGGCAGAAGCACTCAGAAGCAATACTGACTGGCGCAACACGACCCGTGAATTGATCAACCTCCAGAATGAATGGAAAAAAATCGGACCGGTGCCGCGCAAACAGAGCGACAGGATATGGAAACGATTCAGGGCTGCATGTGATGAATTTTTTGCCTCAAAATCTGAATATTTCAAGAATGTATCCGGACATGAAGAGGAAAACCTCAAACTCAAACTTGAACTGATTGAAAAGGTTAAGGTTTTTGAAATAGGCGATAACCGGAATGAAGCTGTTGAAACCCTGAAGGATTTTCAGCGTCAGTGGATGGAAATCGGTCATGTGCCCATTAAGGAAAAGGAAAAACTGCAAACCGAATTCCGCACACTGATCAACAAGCATTTCGAAAAGCTGAAGATGGAATCCATATCAATGGGCGCCCTTAATTATAAGAGCCGCATCGAACGCATGGCAAAAGATGCTCCTGATGCCGGAAGGGTCATCAGTAAAGAAAGGAGTTTTGTTCAGGGCAAAATCCAGCAACTGCAGGAAGATATCAAACTGTGGGAGAACAATATCGGTTTCTTTGCCAATTCCAAGACAGCCAACCTGTTAAAGCAGGAGTTTGAAAAGAAAATTGAAAAAGCACGCGAGGAGTTGCAGATGCTTGAGACAAAGCTGAAGATGCTTCGCGAAGCCAACCAGTAAAACGAATCAGCCGCCGGATTTTCCGGCGGTTTTTGTTTGACAAGCTTCCTATTTCTTTTGTAATTTAGCTTCATGGCTGGAAATACTTTTGGGCATCTGCTTTGCCTGACATCATTCGGCGAATCTCACGGACCTGCAGTTGGCGGGGTGCTCGATGGTTTCCCATCCGGATTGCCCATTGATATGGAAGCGCTCATGACTGCAATGGAGAGGCGAAGGCCCGGGCATGGAGAATTCCAGACCGCCCGGAATGAGGCCGACCTTCCGGAGTTTGTTTCCGGTATTTTTCAGGGGAAAACCACCGGCGCCCCGTTGGCCTTTCTGATCCGCAACAACGATCAGCGGCCGGCGGACTACAAGAAAATGGAGGAGTTTTACCGCCCTTCACACGCAGGATTTGCATGGGATGCAAAATTTGGTTTTCATGATCACCGGGGAGGTGGCCGGTCATCGGCCCGTGAAACAGCCGTCAGGGTTGCTGCTGGTGCGCTTGCCCTGCAGTTGCTCGGAAAATTTGGCATAAGCATTACAGCTTATACCGGGCAAATCGGGAATGTGGTATCACATCTCAGTCCCGGAGATGTGAACCCGGTTATTGTAATGGATTCACCTTTACGTTGTCCCGACCCACTTGCGGAAGCTGAAATGAAAATATTGCTGACCGGTTTGAAGGCTGAAGATGATTCCACCGGAGGCGTAGTCGGTTGTGTGATACGTGGGGTCCCGGCCGGAATCGGCGAACCGGTTTTTGACAGGCTTCAGGCTGATCTCGCAAAAGCAATGATGAGTATCAACGCTGCGAAAGGATTTGAATACGGAGATGGTTTTGCCGCCGCTTCAAAAAAAGGGTCAGAACATAATGACCCATACGAAGAGCAGGAAGGCAGACTCAGGCCAGCCTCCAACCATGCCGGTGGAATATTGGGAGGTATTTCAACAGGTGAAGATATTTTCTTCAATGTGGCATTCAAGCCGGTTTCATCTATCTCTAAGCCTCAGCTCACTGCCGGCAAATCCGGTCAGGTGCAGCATCTGTCCATAGAAGGACGTCACGATGTTTGTATTGTCCCCAGGGCCGTGCCGGTCGTTGAAGCAATGGCTGCACTTGTTATCGCTGATCATATGCTGATTTCAGGCAAGATCCCCCGCAATATTCTTTAGTTTACAGAGTTTTAATAACGTGGAGTTTCCTGCCTGCGTTGTTCATCCTTGTTTCAGTTAAATTTCTTTCCATGAAGAAAACTGCTAAGATTATCGTTGTGACCCTGTTGGCGCTGATGCTGGCGTTAGTTGTGCTGCCATATGCTTTCAGGGGAAAGATTAAAGAAGCCGTTAAAAACGCGGCCAATAAAAGCCTCAATGCCAGACTTGATTTTGAAGACGTCAGTCTCTCGCTGTTGCGGAGCTTTCCCGATCTCTCTGTTGGGATTAAAAATCTTTCGCTTTCAGGCACCGGCGATTTTGAAAAAGATACGCTTGCAGGGATTCCCAACCTCAGGGTAACCATCGACCTCATGAGTGTGCTGAGGGGAGAGCAATATGAAATCAAGGCGTTGCGGCTGAGAAATCCGGCCATTAAACTCAAGGTGCTGGCTGATGGCCGGGTGAACTGGGATATTATGAAACCCGACACCGTTCCCGTACCCGAAGGCGAACCGGAACCTTCTGCGCCTGTGCGGGCTGCCCTGCGGATTATGGAAGTTACCAACGGCCGCCTGATTTACGACGATGTTACGTTTCCCATGCTTTTGGATGCCGGAGGACTGGAAATGCTGGTTAAAGGCGACCTCTCGCTTGATTATTCTGAATTAATTGCAAAAGCTACTGCTGCGTCCATCGTTGTGGATTACGACGGGATCCGCTATCTCAACAAGGCAACTGCAAGCCTTGAATCTGCAATAGGTGCCGATCTGAACGCATGGAAATTTACCTTTCCTGATGCAAAACTCAGGGTCAACGAGTTGGACCTGCATGCGTCAGGATTTTTTGCCATGCCCGATGAGGGGTATGACATGGATATCAGTTTTGAGGCCGTCAAAAACGATTTCAAAAACTTTTTATCGCTGGTGCCGGCCATATACTTAAAGGACTTCTCTTCGCTACAGGCGGAAGGGACCCTTGCGCTGAAAGGGTTTGTCAAAGGTCTTTACAGTGAGGAAACCATGCCGGGTTTCGGGGTAAATATTGAAATCGGTGAAGCCATGTTCCGCTATCCCGGTTTGCCTGAAGCCGTGGAAAATATTTCGGTGTCTGCCGGTATTACCAACGACGACGGCGATGCGGATGCCACCATCATTGATGTACGCAGAATGCACCTGGAAACTGCAGGAAACCCCGTGGATATCCGGCTCTACGCCAGAACACCAGTAAGCGATCCTTATGTGGATACGAAAATTACGGGAAAACTTAATTTGGGCGATGTGGGCAGGTTTTACCCGCTTGAAGATGGCGATGACCTTGCCGGAATGCTGGATGCAGATATTGTTGCAAAGGGTAATTTATCGGCCATCGAAAGCGGACGCTATCAGGATTTTGAAGCCGGAGGGCGTTTAATATTGAGTGACGTACGTTACAAAACAGCTTCGTTGCCCCAAGGCCTTTCGGTAACCGAAGCCCGGTTGAATCTTACACCGGCATTGGCTGAATTGCCTGTGCTGAAAGCTCAGATCGGTAAAAACGATCTGACTGCCAATGGAAGACTGGAAAATATGTTGGCCTATGCTTTCGGAAAAAGTGACCTGAAGGGATCCCTTAATCTGAGTTCAAAGTATTTTAATGTGAACGATTTTGCATCAGAGCCCGCTGAAGCACCTGTGGAAAGCGATACTGCCGCCATCGGCATCATCGAAATTCCGGGAGGGATTGATTTTGTGCTGAAAGCGTCGTTTGATCAGGTGATTTATGACAACATGGATCTGAAGAACGTGAAAGGGGTGATGAAAGTTAAAGATCAGGTACTTTCCCTTGAAAATCTCACCATGAACACCCTGGAAGGCGCCCTGGGAGTAAACGGTACTTATTCTGCCGTTGCCGAAGGGAAACCGGCTGTTGATTTCAGGGTGGATATCCGTGATGTTGATGTGAAACAGGCATTCCGGACATTTAATACCATGGAAATGCTCGCCCCCATCGCCGGAATGGCTTCCGGGAAGATCAGTACCCGGCTCAACATCAAAACCGACCTGGACGGCAATATGATGCCGGTGTTTTCTTCTGTCAACGGCGATGGCCGGCTGATGTCACAGGCATTAACCATCAGCAATGTGAACAGTTTTAACAAGCTTGCCGAGACGCTTAAAATTGAAAAGTTCAGGCAATGGGTTATTGAAAAAATCAACCTCTCCTTCGAAATGGTTGACGGAAAAGTATTTGTCAAACCATTTGAAACCCGGCTGGGTAATACCCGGGCTGAAATATCGGGCTGGAATAGCTTCGACAAGACTATGGAGTATGTGATGCAGCTGAATATTCCGCGGGCTGAGTTTGGAGGGGCGGCCAACAATGTGCTCAATAATCTGGTGGGAGAGGCCAACAAAAAAGGCGCGAATTTCAGCATCGGTGATGTGATACCGGTTACGGTGCTGATCGGTGGAACAGTTACCAACCCGACCATTACCACCAGCCTGAAAACAGCCGCCGGAAGCGCCGTTGAGCGGATGAAGCAGCAGATCACCGAAACCATTCAGCAGAAAAAGGAAGAAGTGGTGGCGAAAGCCCGTGAAGAGGCCTCCAGGTATATTGAAGAGGCAAACCTGCAGGCGCAGAAAATTTTAGCTGACGCGCAAAAGCAGGCCGACGAAGTGGTCAGGCTGGCTGATGAATCAGCAGCCAGAATCAAAACCGAAGCGGATAAACAGGCAGAGCAATTAATTGCCGAAGGCCGGAAAAAAGGACCAATCGCTGAATTGGCAGCGAAGAAGGCTGCGGAAAAAGTAAGGGCAGAAGCTGGTGAAAAAGCGGATAAGCTTGTTCTGGAGGCTCAGAAACAATCCGGCAATATTATGACAAAGGCACGGCTGGAGTCAGACAAGGTAGTCAATGATGCAAGAATTAAAGCCGAAGGTAATCAGGGCCCGTAACTTTATTTAAACTTAAAACAATAAACTGCCTGACAGGCCTCCGGGGCTCATCAGGCAGTTTATTTTTCAGGATTGTCAGATGGTTTCTGTTTCCACTATTTTGGCAAGAAGGTCGCTGTAGGGAACGATGAGGTACTTTTTACCTTCAAATTCAATATCGGTTCCCGAGAACTTCCTGAACAGGACCATATCTCCTGCCGAAATCTCGCTGTTTTCAATGTTTCCTGTGGCAATTACTTTTGCCACCTGCGGTTTCTCCTTTGCGGTGTCAGGGATAATGATTCCGCCGGCAGTTCGCTGCTCGCCCGATGGCTGGGTCATATCGAGCAATACATTCTGATTGAGGGGTTGTAATTCTTTCATTGTTTTTATGTTTTGGTTTTTTGACAGATGTAAAAATGTTTATTGGCAACTGAACCCGGTGATAAGCCGGTTTTTATCCGTTGATGTTGAGCAGACGGTTGATCTTTGATTTATCAAAGCCGATTACCCAATCGCCGTTGATCTGAGCCTGTGGTACACCGGTTTGTCCCGTGCGGTTTACCAACTCCCTGGCTGCCATGGGATCTGCCGAAACATCGATATCGGTGAATGCCACCCTGTGCTGCTTCAGGTAGTTTTTGAGTGTGGTACACCAGGGGCAGGAAGGAGTAGAGTAAACAGTCACGCTGGGGCCCCCGCTTTCTCCGCCGGTAGCAGCCTGATAAAGCTGGTTTTCAATAAGGTTCTTATAATATTCAGCTGTCTGACAGCCTTTAATAATGTTTTTCAGGCTGTCATTTTCAAATACCAGCAACGAAGGAACGGTATCAACACCAAAGGCCGGATGAATATCACGAACGTTTACCACGTCGGCTTTCAGTATTGCTGCTTCACTCAAACGGGCAGCGGTTTCCTCAAGATAGCTTTCAGCGCAGCCCGAAGTGGCGGAATTACTTTTGTAAAGAAGCAAAAAGGTGCGCTTCCGGGCTGTCAGTATTGATCTTAGTTCCTGAAGTGAGTTTATGGATTTTACTTTCATGGTTTTAAATTTTCAAGCGGACTTTCAACTTTTGTGCCATGACAGTCGTCTATGGCAGAGGCCACCATCTAAATGGTGATAAATAAGCGATTTAAAATATTTGCTAAATTGCACAGACTGACACGCTGAGGTTTGGGTGACGATTTGGCAGAAGTCTGTGAATGCCAGGAGTGAAAAGGAGAAACTTATTCAGATTGAACTGGCCTGTATTCCGGAACCTGACGGTTTCCCTTCCCGAGGAGTTCGTCAGCGTCGGAGATAAACAGCCTGAGTTTTTCAAGTGCGGCTGTGTCCATGGTTGAATCATTTTCAAACTGCCTGACAGGGAGTATATAATATTGCTTTTTCCCGTCCCTGATGGGAGTATGCACCCATGTAAGGTGATATTCCGGATTGATAACAGATTTTTTATTCCATGTTTTGGACAAGGTAAAACTGATCATGGCGCCTCCGTCGCGGTAACGGTCGCGTTGGTTTGAAACGTAATTTCCCAGCGAATAGGCAAGCAGGAACCCTCCCGGCAGGGAATCTGAAGGTTCGTCATACTCCATCCGCTGCAGTACATGCGGATGGGAGCCGATGATGACATCTGCTCCATGTCTTTTACACAGTCCCGCCAGCTTGACCTGGGTTAGCGAAGGCTGTGACTGGTATTCGTTACCCCAGTGAAAGAAAACAATAATAAAATCGGTTTTTGTCCTGTCCACAGCAGCAAGATCATTGATGATCAGGTTGGTGTCGATAAGGTTAACAATCGCAGGCGGGTAGAAGGGGAGGCCATTCGTTCCGTAAGTATAGTTGAAAAGTGCGAAAGTTATATCGTTTTTTGAAAGTACCAGTGGGTGGTATTTTAGGAGGTCGGTGCTGTCGGTAAATGTACCCGTGCGCGCTATCCCCAGGCTGTCGAGTACACGCAGTGTCCGGATCAGGCCATTGTTGCCCCGGTCGCACGAATGGTTGTTTGCCGTGGCCAGGATATCAAATCCGGCATCGCGGGCAGCAACGGCCAGTTCGTCAGGTGCGCTGAACTGAGGATAACCGGTATAAGGCGCTCCGGCCAGGGTGACTTCAAGATTGGCGATGGCAACATCAAAACTGCTGACCAGGGGCTTTACATAGCTGAAACAGGGGTGATAATTGAAGGTGGAATCATAATCGCTCCAGGCTGCCTCAATCTGCGGGCCATGCTGCATAATATCGCCGGCAAAAATCAGGGTGAGGGCAACAGAATCAGGTGCCATTACCGGATCGGGTAAGGGGAGTTCCTCTGTCTTGGCCCCCAGGAAAATTGTTGCCGCCAGAAAGGCGTATTTAATGTATTCTGAAATCATGATTGGTTATAAAAATGTACCAGTCGCTGTTTTTTTTGTGTCATCACCATGTGTAATCCAGTCCTACCTGTCCCCAGAAATGTTGCCGGCCTTCCCTGATTTCACGGCTTAAGTAGTTTTGTGAAACCTGAATTCCAAGTTTGCGGTAACGTGCAAATATACCCAAATGCAGGGCTGCGACCAACCGTTCAATTTCTTCCGCATTAAGGGTATAGATGTTTTGTTTATTGGTAATGCCTCCCTGAAGGCTGGCATCATAACCGATTATCCTGAATTCCAGTCCTCCCCTGATGCCGTATTGCCACTTCACCGGTTTCTGATTGAGTTCAGAATAGCTGTATGGAACCGGAGTAAGGCCGGATGTAAATTCCCCTGCTATGGCATCCATACCCAAAGCCGCATAAGTATGCAGTGTTCCGGCTTTTGCCGAAGCGGTTGCAAAAACCTCGGCGTTCCTCCTTTGCATCAATAATTTACTGATATTGGCATAATAGCTGAGAACAACATCATTTTGAATTTGTGTTTCCCAGCCCAGGGGTTCATCATTGGTAGGGACTGTGGCATGTACCGATTTCTGGAAGTACCTGCCCAGTGCTGCATCTCCTATCACTCCGGCTTCAATGGCTGAAGTTAATATTATTCCTTCCTCAGCGCATTCAGATGTCTGACTGTAGCGCAGAAACAATGTTGATGCGTAGGGGCGGTCACCGTCCAGCAGCGGTGGATTCTTGGTGGTAAATGGTGTAAACATTGCGTGATGCAGGCTGAGTGATGCATGCACGATGCTGTTGTGCCCTGGCGGAAGCATCAGCCGGTTAACCGGCAGGTTGATCAGACCGGGGGCAGTGTAGCCAAGCATTACCCCGTTGGTATAATAACGGTCGGTGTTTGAAAAAATATCATTCTCAAATTCCAGCCGGAAGCGGTGAACCGGGCTGATATAGCTGGTCACCACCCTGAAGCCTGAGGTTTCGTTGCGGTTTGACGGAGGCTCTGTTCCGGGCGGAAGAACCAGCCGCAGGGTTGTTTCCCTGACCAATGGAGCAGTGGGGGCAGGGAGTGTATCTTTAGTTACATCTGCATGCCTGAAAGTCGAAAGCTTTGATTTGACTGGTTTTTTATTAGGTTTTAAAGAGGTGTGCGATCTGTCCTTTTCAGGCAAGCCGAAGAGCAATCTGCTCTGCATTATGGCATCTTCAGGTGCAGCCAGTGTTGGTGTGCCATTACCCGTAAATATCAACACCTGCCAGGGAGAGCCCAATCTGCTCAGGTCTGTAACGGTAATAGCGCCGTCGTCAGCAATAAACCGGAATCTGGTGCTTTCGGACACAGTAGTGGTTATCCCGGTTCCGTCCAGGTTGTTTCTCAATTCATTGAAATGGCTTCCGTTTTGATCGGAAATCCGGTAGAAAGCTTCGGCTCCGATGATTTTTTTCAGGCTGTCGGCCTGCTTTGGACCGGGGTAGATCAGCAAAACCTGAGGCCCGGAAATTTCAACCACCGTTTCTGTGGCAATAACAGATCCGGGGTCCTTTTCAGAACCCGTTTTGCTTTTCCTGCATGAATATGACAGGGAAGCGACAATTGCCAGAAGAATGATGGTAGCGCGCTTCATGCATGCGATATCCGCAAAGTGCGGAATTATGATGTAAAAATAAGCATAATCCCTCAGAAGCCTGCATTTCATGTCAATACGAATTTTTGATTCATGCCTTTAGCCGGAATGCTGGGCATGAAGAACCGCTGAACAGCAGATATAACAAGATGAAATCCGGTCGTATACCCCTGATTTATACAGGTCTGACCGCGTGGTATCAGCGCGTCCTGAACCGAATGTTTAATTATAAAGTGTTACCCTCCAATCACCGGGTTCGGAAATTTCAAATTCAAACCTGACCTCATAGGTAGCTGTCTGTAACTTGTTCATGGTAGTATACTTGACATTGATGGTAACAGGAAATGTAACCCCTTCGTAACCGGTGAGCGGACCCAATGTGGATTGATACCCGCTGCTGGATGCAAGCATCAGATTTGTCATAGAAGTATTCGGAAGACCGTTTTGATAAAATCCTATCAGGACCCGGTTGGTTATTTCACCTTCTTTTCGGATAGTATACCGCTCAATATTCGAATTCTGGGTAATGCGGGGTTTTGCGTAAGCCGGCCCAGCATACTGATCCTCTATCCATTGTCCTTCAGATATGGTATCACGGCCCTGATAAAACCAGGAATAGGTGCCAATGCCGTGCCGTTTTCCTTTTTTCCAGCTTCCTTCATAAACTTCGCCGGTTGACCAGGTGTATGTTCCCTTGCCATGCGGAAGACCTTTGCTGAATTGGCCGGTATAATGATCTATACCCTGGGCAGTCCCTTTTCCATCGGCAAGGCCTTTTTTGCAACCTCCCGTGTAGCTTCCTGAAATAGAGGATTTCATCACTTCGCATTTTTCCTGTCCTGCAGCAGAGAAAGAGATGAGTATGGAAACGGATAGCATCAAGAATAATCTTGTTCTCATATGATGGCAGATTAAGTGACTGTTAAATGATGTTTAAAGATATAGATTTTTACTATATAAAAACCGGGTTTGTTCGCTTTTTTAATCCGGAATGGTCAAAACTAAGGATGTTGCAGCCCGCTGAAGTAAACAGGAATTGCTTAGCGCAATATCAGTTTACCACTTGCAACTACGATGTTGCCGGACGAAATTTTATAAAAATAGATACCGGGAGGCAGATTTCCCCTTTTTATTCTGAGATCGTTTCCGTGAACGCTATCAATGATCCTGACAGTCCTGCCCTGGCTATTGGTCAGTTTAAGCACCGCATCACTCGTTGGTATACTCAACCTGATAATGAAGTGGTCATCAGCCGGGTTAGGATAAATTACGGCCTGTTTTCCCGTATGTCCGGCGGGGCTGCCGGAAATTCCTGTGAACAATGCCTGGGAGGTTGAATCGCTGCCATGGAGTGTAGAGTCAATGGAGTATCCTTTTACTCTTACGCGGAATGGCGTTCCCGGTTCAATACCGGTGTTGTCCCATAAAAAGGATGTGTCTGTAATATGCTGGGCTACAACCTCGTAGTCCGGGTTATTATTAAGGCTGATCTCCACATCGTAATAGACCGGTCTTCCGTCGTCAGGGTTTAACAGTTGCCAGGTAACGGGATAGAAGCCACCCTCGGTAAAACTTCCGTCAGGCTGGTCGATCCGGATTTCGGGATGCTGGTATCTGTGCAGCAATTCAGCAAACCCCTTGCCGGTAACAGGCGTTGTACCTGCAAAACCTGAAACGTCAAAGGAACCCTCGTAAAACCTGAAAGGCAGCATGACTTCCTGGTTGTCGTGGCGGGTTGTAAAAGTCAGGTCGAGGGTATCGTGAACAAAGCGCCATTGTTTCGCGTAACATTGTTCCTGATCAGGTGTGAATACGAACTGCAGCCGCTCAAGCGTGAAATCTGATGTGGAAACTGCTGTGGAGTCATTGATGTAGATGCTGAAATGACGGTAGGCAGACGTGTCGGGAATGCTGTTCTGAGGGGTAAACAATTCCCAGATATTGAGATCCATGCCATTGGAAAGTTGTACCGAGAACCACTCATAGTTTTCGCCGGTGCTGGGGTTGAAGGTGCCATATTGCCGGTCAAGCCAGGAGACGCCCGAAACCGGTTCGGTGAATCCGCCGAGTGTGATGCTGCCGCTTACTTCAAGGGTCGTAAGCGAATAATAGTAGGAGTATGCGGTTGCGCCCTGGTAAACAAAGCCCGAATCGTTGATCATCAGAGGTTTTTTAACTGCCGCAAAGTCAAGGTCAATGCTTCCGTATTCCGACTGTGCGTTAAGTTGGTATTCGAAAGGAATAAGTTCTCCCTGGTTATCAGTAAGGGTTACCCATTGCTCGCTTCCTCCGCCCCAGGTCAGGGCCTGAATATGAAGCATATCCTGCGAAATCTCCGGATAAGTGCAAGGAAGTGTTTCAGGGTAAAATTGTCCATCAGTTTCATCGGCAATATTAAATATCCGGAAACCATCAAAGCCAAAGGCCGGATAATAGAAATAGGAAACCATAAATGAGTATTCCTTTCCGGAATTCAGGCCGGTGAGGAAACCATTTGCGTACCACCACTCGGTAGGTTCTGATGGATGACGACCTTCGTCCTGCGGAAAATAAATCAGTGTGCCTTCCTCATGATATGGATAGGCTTTCCAGTTTTGGGCTGAAAGGCTGAAACCGGAAAACAGCAGAAAGATCAGGATGAGATATGTTGATCGGGCCACGGCTGAAAGGTAATATGACGTTTAATTCAACACCTGAAAAAACCTTTTGTTTGCAATGTTTTATCCGTCATTCCTGAGGTTTTGCTCAAAAGTCTCTGCAATTGCCCGGCCTGCTTCAAAATCCTGCCCTGCAACCATGACATCCGTGGTGTTGTAGCCTCCGGGGGCGGCATTCCATGGAGCAATAGTGGCGATGTATTCATCTTTCAGAAATGCAGGAATGCCAGCGTCTTCAAGTATACTCTTAAGCAGGGCTGCATGCCAGGGGGAACCTGAATAGATTCTGACCGGCACATTTTCAGAATTACTCTTCATGTTAAACTTATTAGGGTGTTTAGGCGATGTGAATGCCGGGAGATCGTAATATCTTACTCTGAAGCACCCGGCTAACAAAAATTTAAAGCTTGCTATTTTCGCCCTAAGTTAGGCAATTAATTATCTGATACTGTCTGATTTTTATGATAAGAAAAAATGCGCCCGGTATGGCTTCCGGGCGCAAGCTTTTATCTGGTAATCCCGGCGGATTATTTTTCAGTAGACTTCAAAATTACCGTTTTGGGATCCACCGTAATTTCTTTCAGTCTTTCAGCAACTTCAGGTTTCATACTTTCCTGATACCGGCCTCCCAGATGGCGGGCAAGAAATTTCTCTGCGGCTGCCAGCATGGCCATATTGTTGACCGGGCGGGCAAAACCATGTCCTTCGTCGGGCGCAACAATATATTCTACCGGAAAACCACGGTCGCGCAAGGCTACCACAATCTGATCCGATTCATGCTGTTTTACCCTTGGGTCATTAGCACCCTGAACCACCAGTAAAGGCGATTTTATTTTATCGGCTGAGAAGAGGGGAGACATCTTTTTCAGGTCAGCTTCGCCTTCAGGGGTGGAAGGATCGCCCATGCGTTTGTGAAATACGGTGCGGATGGATTCCCAGTAAGGCGGAATGGAGTTGAGCAGGGTGATCAGGTTTGAAGGCCCGACGATGGAAACCCCGCAGGCATATACATCCGGAGTGAACGCAAGTCCCGCCAGGGTGGCATATCCCCCATACGAGCCGCCCATGATGGCCACTTTTTCCGGAT
This sequence comes from Lentimicrobium saccharophilum, assembly GCF_001192835.1. Taxonomy (NCBI): domain Bacteria; kingdom Pseudomonadati; phylum Bacteroidota; class Bacteroidia; order Bacteroidales; family Lentimicrobiaceae; genus Lentimicrobium; species Lentimicrobium saccharophilum. Next base: position 1,752,004 of record NZ_DF968182.1, on the reverse strand, counting down.
CAGCGATGCCTTGCTTTACAAGATACTTTACACCCCAGGTAATGTCATCCTGCATTTTACGTCCCCATTCATTGTTTCCTGCATTGATAAACTTTTTGCCGTATCCTGTCGAAGCCCTGAAGTTCGGGTCAAGCACGGCATAGCCGCGGTTGGCCAGAAACTGGGCATACGAATTAAACCCCCATCCGCTCCGGGCCCATGGGCCGCCGTGAGGCATCACGATCAGGGGGAGGTTTTTGGGCTCAACCCCTTTGGGAAGTGTCAGGTAAGCAGGTATTTCCAATCCGTCGGAAGAGGGATAGCGGATGGCCTGCATGTTTGCCATGTGTTCAACCGGGATATTGGGCCGCGGCCGGTACTGGAAGGTGAGTTTTTTGGTGACGCGGTCAAAAAGGTAAGTTGTTCCCGGATCTACATCGCTGTATGAGCCGATAATCCAGAACCGCTCGTCAGCGGTCGTTCTTGCAAAATAAGGTTCAACGCCCGGTAACTGCTCGCTGATGCGTTTGTAGTCAGCTTCAAAATCCTTATCTTTCCAGTAGAGCCTGTTGCGGTCATCTTCATAGGAAGTATAAATAATTTCACGCCTGAGATCCGAGAATGCCACATCCCCCAGATCAACACGCTGCTGAGGGTCTGCTTCAACGAATTCTTCCTTCAGGGTGTTAGGATCCAGCAGGATCAGCCGGGTAAGGTCCACATCATCCCCTTTATTGGTGATAAGATAAACCCTTTGATTATTCTTGTCGAAGGCAATCGGGTAGGCAGTCTCAAATACATTGGTAGTGTAAATCGGGGTAAACCCGCTTTCATCAACCCTCAGGATGTCGTTGCTTCCGTCGGCATTGGCCCGCATGGCAAGGCGCAGCTGGTCGTCCCAGTCAAATATCCATCCGGTGATGCGGTCTTCGCCCGAATTCTGACGGATTAAGGTACGCTCGCCTGTCGAAAGTTTCATCCTGTACAAATCATGCCAGGCCGGATCACGGTCATTGAGGCCAATATAAATAGCATCCGGATCGGTTTTGGGGACCGAATAGATCTGCACCCTCACACCCTTGAGGTTGGTGAGGTCACGGTTTTCAGGAACCTCGGCACCCACAGGCGGTTTCTCAGATGGGTTAACGGCGTATATGTTGAAGTTTTCATCACCGCCTTTGTCCTGTACGTAGAGGATATATTTCCCGTCTCTCGACCAGAAATAGGAACGTACCGGACGCTGTTTATCGGCGGTAAGCGGGCGCGCTGAAGCAAAAGGCTCCTCAAGCGTCTTTACCCAGATATTCATTACACCATTGTATGGCTTTACAAATGAAATGAACTTCCCGTCAGGCGATAACTGCCCGCCTGAGATTTCAGGATTGTCGAAGAAAAGCTCACGGTCAAGGAGCGGTGGAAGTTTACTGTCCTGCGCCAGGAGAGATGCTGAAATTGTGGTCATGATCATGACAATTACCAGAACACTGATCTTTTTCATAAGATATTGTTTGATTAATACCGGAAGAGTTATCATAGAACAACACAGTTTTACTGTTGTTGCATATAGTTATCAGGTTAGACGAAAAAGATTCAGAAAGATTACAGTTTGTTTGAAAAAAAAAGGAAGCGGATTATTGATGGAGTCTCTTAACCAAATCCGAAACCATCCGGCGTGGAGAAAACCGCAGGCTGAAAATCATAAACCGGTTCATCAAACCATGTATAGCCAGCCGTTTGCCTTTTATCATCGCTTTGTAACCATATTCCGCAACTTCTGCCGGTGTAGCCGGTTTTAATATTTTCATCAGGGTCGGATCGTTGAATTCGGCCTTTTCCTGAAAACCGGTAGCTACAGGGCCCGGACAAAGGGTTGTCACTGTAATGCCACTTCCCCTGAGCTCTCCGGCCAGGGCTTCGGAAAACGAAAGCACATAAGCTTTGCTTGCATAATATACCGCCATCAGCGGGCCCGGCATAAACGCTGCGACAGAGGCGACATTCAGGATTCTGCCGCTTTTGAACTTCCGCATTCCGGGGATCAACACCCTGGTCAGGTGTGAAAGTGCCGTGATGTTCAGTTGTATCATCTGATGGGTCTTATCCCAGTCGGCATGTTCGAACGGTCCCAGATCGCCAAAGCCGGCATTATTGACAAGTATCTCAATGTGGTAATTGTTGTTCCGGATAAATTCCAGCAGTTTTTCCCTGTCATCTTCAACAGAAAGGTCTGCGGGGAATACAACGGATTCAATCCCGTGGGTTTTTGACAACTGCCTGGCAAGATTGGCGATTTTCTCTTCCGAACGTGCTGTGAGGATAAGGTTGTGACCTTTGGAGGCCATCAATACTGCCAGGTCGAAACCAATGCCGCCGGAGGCACCGGTGATAAGCGCGTAACCGTTACTTGTTTTCATTTTGTTTTATTTACATGGTTGAATTAGGTTTCCACTCTTGCCGCCTATTTTTTTTACGAAAGACTGCATTACCCTGTCGAAACAAAAAGAGGCTTGTTTTTTTAAACAGCCTCTTTTTGTTTTACTCCATTAAATAAATAATGAAGAAAATTACATTTTATTTAGCACTTACGTGGCTGAAATAGATGCCATTTGAAAGTTGATCCACTCCGTTATAGGAACCCTTAGTAGCAATTACTGTCAGTATATCACCAACAACAATGCCTTCGTTGGCTAAAAGGTATTTTCTGTCATCGCCGGTTGCACCATAACCCGGATAACAGCCATACAGGTAGATTTCACTGCCGTTTTCTGACAAATACAGATTACCATATGTTTCATTGGCGATTGATGTTATTTCGCCGGTTACCATATAGTATGTATTGGGGTCATCAGGTTTAGTCAGTACCTCTGCAATAGTAATCGGAGTTACGGGAATTGAGCTTTCCAGAACAGCACCACCTACTTGCGGGGTTCCTTGATAAGCGGCACGTTTTCCAACAATTGTGATAATGTCACCTTCTTTCAGTCCCAGTTGTGCATAATCCTCGATGCCATAAACAAACGTTTCACCTGAGAAATCTCTCAGGTATAAATTACCGTATGTATCATTGGCAATACTGGTAATAACACCTGCCAACCGATATTGTGTATCACCAACCGGAGCTTCAAGGAATTGTGCGATACTTGCATCAATAATCGCTCCTGTTTGACTCAGTGTTGTTTCTGTAGAATAGGTTTTAGACCCGTCTGTGGTGCGGAATATGATGGTAGTGCTACGGTCGCCGCCGTTATTGGCAATGGCGTGGAATTTCACAACTACTTGTTCGCCTGCCGACTCGATTGAGGAAATTGACAACCATGACTTGGCATCTTCAGGAATATCCACCGAAACGCCTTGTCCTTTGCAGGTAAGGTAAGCTATGAATTCACCACCTTCGAGAGGAAGCACTGCGTTTGCTACCGAATCAACTTTTACAAGTGACTTATTGATCCTGATAACAGTAACATCTACCAATTCTATTGTCGAACCATAGGTGGTTTTAGGTCCCTGAACAGTTACTTCATCCCCCACTTCAAGTCCCCAACTTAAAAAGTTTTTTGTATTTCCTTTTGCGTCAAGGGTTCCATAGATATAAATAGAACCTGTTTCATCTTCCAGGTACCAGTTGCCGTAGGTTGTGTTGGTAATTGCGGTACAAACCCCGGTTACCATGAAGGTCTTGCCGTCAGGTCCGGCAATTACCTCCGCACATGTGGCAGGTTCAACTATTGACAAACCCTGTATGATGTTAATTCTCTGCGTTTGGCCTCCGCTTTGAATTAAAACCTGTGCAGTACGACCATCGAGGGTTGATTCAGCTGAAAAAGTCAGTTCAGATTCACCGGCACTGCCTGAGGTTGAAGAGATTGTCAACCACGTAACTGAATCCTTAACAGTAGTTACCTTTTCTACTGTCCAGCTATCTTTAGCGGTTACAGTAATCGTTGTGGAGCCTCCATCCACAGGGATAGACACGTAAGATGATGATACTTGAATTTCTTCAAGCAATGTCATTGTTTCTTCATCGGTACAACTTGTCATCAAGGCAAGTATTGCAATGAAAAGTGGAAATATTTTTTTTAATTTCATGATTATCAGGTTTTTAATTAGTTAAAAAGATACTTGACACCGATTAATGCGTACCAGCATTGACCCAATGAGTAACTTTTGGTGAATGTTTCGGTATTACCATTGATTGAAGAGGGTGTGGAGAATGTAGCAAAGCCCTCAGCGTCAACGCCTTCGTATCTAAGGATACGGGCTTCGGAACCAATTTCCGGATTCAGATATTTAGCTACACCCCAATTGGAGTTGAAGAGGTTCATCACGTTTTTGATATCAAAACTAAGTTGCAGTTTGTGCTCAGTATTGTTTGTTTTAATAGCAAAATCATGTTTGTAGCTGAAGTCAATGCGATGTACCCAGGGAGAGTAAACGCTATAAGCTTCTGCATACATGCCTTGTTGGTTTTTCAGATAGTCATTGGCATGCACATAGTCCATAAAGCGGGTTTTGTCGTCTTCCGAAACAAAGCGGAATTCGTTGTTGGCAACTTCATCATCAGTTGGAACGTAGATTGCATCGTAGTTGTAGCCGTCGCTATTGATGTCATTAACCATCATATATGAGTAGTTAGCTCCCCCGCGCCATGCTTCATAGATAAAGCTATAGTGGTTACCGCTCTTGTCGTGGGCAGTAAGAAATGCCACAAGGCGATCGGGTGTGGTGTACTGAGAATTGTGCAAGTTAATGTTGTTAGGACCTTCTACTGTTGGAACGTATGTAAATGCTGATTCTGCATTTGATCCCGGCATACCTGTAACATCTTTGGTAGTAGTGCGCGTATAGGATGCCATCATGCTGATCCAATCCGCGGGTTGAGCATTAATCATGATGTTGCCTGACCAGCCATAACCACGGTTTGTGTTTTCCAATACGAATGCCTTTGTGCCTGTACGATAACCGTCAGGATAAATAGGGCGATTGTCAACACCGTTGAAACGGGCAAAGCCACCTACAGTTGGAATACTCCAGTCAGAAATAGAAACACCGTTGATCGTTTTATTGAAGATACCTTCCACCGTTACGGAGAATGGGAAAGATATCGGGAGTGCGTAGTCAACAGCAAGTGATGTTTTCCATACTTGCGGCATTTTGAATTTTGGATCTACAGCCGCAATAGCAGACGGAACTGTTCCATCCTCGGGAGAAATAGTTGAAGGATATCCCAATGATATGAGCTTGTCATAAAGTGCAGCAATATTTGCATTTCCGTTAGCGTCAGTTACAAGACCGCCGGCAAATTCATCCATTGTGAAACCCATTTTTGCTGCGTTCGCTGCATTTATCTGAGCCTGATACTGTACCATTCCACCGTTGGTAGGCATATTGGTGAAGAATACAAGGGGTAAGTTACCCGAGAAAAGACCGGTACCTCCACGAACTTTCAAGCTCTTATCGCCATATGTATCCCACACAAAACCGACGCGGGGAGAGAAGATGATATTTGCATCAGGCCATTCTCCTGTGTCGATATTGCGACCGGAATAATCAATTTCATAGATTGCATTGTTTGTAATCAGGTCATTATTATTGAAGAAAAGTCCATCTATACGAAGTCCGTAAGAAAGTTTGAAGTTATCCCTAACGCTCCAATCATCTTGCCCGTAAATTCCAATTTTGTTTGTTCTTATACGAGCTGCAGGATTTCTCTCTCCGTCATAACCATAAGTTAAGTTTACAATTTCAGGTGCTGCTCCGTTTAAGAAGTCATCAAGACTTAAGTAGCGATAGTATCCTGTACCGTTACGCATATAAGCATTATCTGCCATCTTATATTCGAAAGCCATTCCACCTACAATTTTATGCTTGCCATAATAGAATGTGAGCTCGTCCTTGATATTCAATACGTTGTTGTGAACGCCATTGTTCCATGTAAATAGTTCATATCCCAAAGACATATAGGCTTGTCCGTCTTTCAAAATGTCAATGAAAGGAAATTCGGCAGAAGTCGATCCGCGGACATCGTCAAGTTTTGAGAATGTTGCCAAAAATTGATTGGATAAATTATCAGACAAGCGGCTGTTTAAGTCAAAAGAGAATGAATGAACCAGGTTGTCCATCGAATACATCGAGTTTGCAAACGACATTGAGGCTTGTGACATCCTTGCCTCAGACACACGGGTACCCCCGTCCATAGAAGTTGCATTAGGAGATATCCATGAAGTGTTTTTGGTGTAGTTATAGCGTAATGCCAAACGATGTTTGTTGGTGATATTCCAATCTATTCGGGCAAGCAGTTTGGTGTTGCTTTCATCTGCAGGGAAATTTGTGTAAGATCCCGTTTCATAACCATATTGATTTCTTACAAAATCAGAAACTGTCTGAAGATCGCTTACTGTTGTGCGAGAGATGAAATTGTTTGGATCAGCAATGCCGTTAGTTGAAGCCCGCCAACGATTGGCAATTGTTGGAGTTTTTGCCATTTCAGCGTTTACGAAGAAGAACAATTTGTTTTTGATAATCGGACCACCTAAAGTTAAACCATAGTTTGTATTGCGGTCTTTATCACGCGCACCTGATATTTGTTGACCATCAACAGCATCTCCGCGCAGGTTTTCGTTCCTGTGAAAAGTATAGGCACTTCCTCTGAAGGTATTTGTACCGGATTTTGTAATAGCATTTACACCGCCACCAATAAAGTTAGTTTGGCGAACATCATATGGAGCGATTACTACCTGTAATTCTTCGATAGCTTCAATAGAGATTGGACTACCTCCACCGGGAAGAGCGGAACTTAAACCGAAGTTATTGTTGAAATTAGCACCATCCACGGTAAAGTTAGCCGTACGACCATCAGTGCCGGCAAAACTCATCCCATTGCCACCATAGGGTGAAAGGCGGGTAATGTCTGTAATGCTGCGACTCACTGTAGGCAAATTTTCTATATCGCTGTTTGTGATATTGGTCACTGCCCCGGTTTTCTCATTAGAGAATTTTGTTCTGGTTGCCGTAACAACAACTTCATCTAAAGATGTTGCTTCTTCTGAGAGTACAACATTCATTTGATAGTTTTCACCATTACTGTCCACTTAAATTAGCCTGAGGGACAGTTGGTTATAAAATGGTTCTTTGACATCTTGGTAGTTCACGTTTTTAAATAGCTCATTAACAGGAGTTTTGTCTAGTAACGATATGCCCAATACCTGTAGAATTTCGTAGGTTGACCGTTCAATTTTCAAGCTGGAACCAACAATGGAGACCAGACAATATGAAATGATGGCCGAATATACTTGAATACGCACAGCGTTTTCTGTTATACCCCAGAATGCTTTGATCTTCAGATGTTGTTTGATCCACTTGAAGAATAACTCAATCTGCCATCGGTTTTTGTATAGGAAAGCAATCTCCTCGGCTGATAGTTCAAAGTTGTTTGAAAGAAAAACAAAAGTCCTGTCTGATTCTTTGTCGTAGAACTTGACCCTGCGGAGTTTTTCAGGATAGTCTTTGGATACATAAAAGCCGGTAAGCTTGCCGATTTGATCGCTTTTTACCCCAGTTTCTTTGTTGCTTTTTAACGAATACAAACGCTTAAAGCAAAGGTTCGTTTTTGCTCTGACAACAAAATATGCAGAATGCCGGGTAATTCGGTAGAGTCTTTCAAAATCAACATAGCCCCGATCAAAGATATAATAGGCTTCAGGCTCATAAACAAGCATATCCATTGCGTTTACATCATGAGCCCCGGCCACAGAGACATGCACAAATGCTGGTATCTGGGTTGTGACATCAAACAGTGTATTCAGTTTGATTCCTCCTTTTCGCTTGCGGAATTTAGCCCACCAGAAGACATTCAAACACAAGTCAATGGTGGTAGAGTCAAAAGCATAAACCTGTCCCTTAATCTTAAAGTCATGATTTTGTCTTTGTTTACGGGCTATGGCAACCAGATGGTAGGCAAATTCTTCAAAGATCCGGTAATCCCTTTTTTCATTGGCTTTTGCCAGATTGCTCCGGGTTACACTTTTCCCAAAACCTAAGTGATATGATTTGCCTCCATGTGCATTGATTGCAACAATCAAGTCTCTCAAACTATCCCGGTTGGTAAGTTGGCCGAATACCATACAAAGCAACTGGTTCCAGCAACTAAAATGCCGTACATGCTTGTTGCCGTGATACTTGCTAACATACTTGTCAAACACTTTGTACGGCAATAATTCTACAATTTGAGCAAAAACATATTTCCCTTGATTCATGGTTTGCAGGTTTTGCGGCAAACCTAATCAATTCAAATCGTTCCCAGCTCAAAAAGCTCTGAAAGCGTGATCTGTCAAGGATTTCAAAGAACGTTGGTTAAAATTTAGTGGACACTAATGAGTTTTCACCTAAACTCAACGTAATGTTGCTTTGCGTGAATGCCCCATATCCAATGAAAGTAACTTCCACAGTATATGGTCCGCCAACACGCATACCGTTCAGGTTGAACCGGCCCTCCGCGTTGGATATAGTACCATAATTTGTTCCGGAAGGTGTGTGTGTTGCAATTACCGTTGCACCCGGCAGAGTCTCGCCTGATGAACTTGAAACCTTGCCACTCATACTTGATGTAGTCACCTGCCCCAGTGCAATGGTGCCGCTCAACAGGATTGCAGAAAACATCAGGAAGGTAATCCTGAGTCTACGCAAAAATTTGTCTGTTTTTCTCATTGTTTGTTGTTTTGGTTAGTAAACTGAAAAATTTCAGGAATTGGTTGTGATTTGCTCTTTATGTTTGATGATAAACTGCTGTAACTAAATTACCTCCGGTTGGCAAGCCAAAGGGTTTATACTGAAAAGTCTTTTCCCGGAAAAGAACTGCAAAATTATTGATCCCCGGATAAACTTCCGGATGCCTGAGGTTAAGTTATCGTTAATAATTTCCATGAGTCCGGCCAGTCATTATGCTGTCTGGCTCATCCCGGTGAAACGCCGGATCAGCCTGAGTTTGTGCGTGTATTTACCTTTTGATTTATTGAAAATTCCGTGGTGGTCAACCTGGTCAATCCGGACCTCTCCTGAAGCATGGATAATGGTTCCCCGGCCTGTGAGTATGCCCGTATGGACAATTTTATCCTCTTCATTATCAAAAAAGGCGACATCTCCGGGTATCGCTTCTTCGATCAGGTTAACCAGTTGACCCTGAGATGCCTGTTGCCAGGCATCCCTTTTTATTTTAATCCCTTTTTGTTTGAACACAATCTGGGTCAGTCCTGAACAATCGATGCCGAAAGGCGAACGCCCGCCCCATAAATAGGGCGCTTTCAGATAAGAAGCCGCTGTTTCAACAATCTCATCGGGTTGTTGGAGAACAGGGTTTATACTATCGCCTTCCGACAGGAAGTATTCTCCTCCGGGCCCGGCAATCCTCCCGTTTGAAAGCTGGAAAAGCAGGCTTCCCTGCACAACAGTGAGGGAGGGCAGACCGGGAGAGGTAAGGGTAGCGGTAGTGCCTGTAACAACTTTTCTGCTGCTGTGCCCCAGAACTTCCATGGTCTCGGTACTTAACACGGTAATTTGTTTTTCATCACACCAGCCCTCATAAGCGTCATGTCGTGAAGTGACCCTGACCCAGCCTTCATGACGCTCACCGGTATCAACCAGGTCGCCGAACAACAGCTGGTTAACCATTCCGGATGTATCGGAAGGTGCTGATCTTACGGCTACAAGCGAAAGGTAACAAATACCACCTGTCATCGGGACTTTCAGAAAGAGTTATCCGGGCAAATATATTGAATTATTTGCCGGTTTAAATAAGAAGTAATCAACAGATCAGGCCGGATTGTTGAAAACTTTTCCTGATTTTCCCTGCAATCGACTTAAAAAGTACGATCAGCAAAAATAGTAATGATTGAGTGTATGATTTTATGGGCTTTTGTCAGATTACCTGAAAGATTTCTTTGTATTTTCGGGCAATAAAGAAAAAGAATATCAACGGGCAGTCGGTATGAACAGATATATTCATTGGCTGAGTGATCACCATGACATCATAGGAAAAATCCTGTTGTTTGCGGTGGTCATAGCGGCGCTGATCATGATTTTTCCACGTGAAGGCAAGTTCAGGTATGAATACCAGCGAGGGAAACCATGGCAGCATGATGATCTGATTGCCCCCGTTGATTTCGGTATTCTCAAGCCCGAAGAGGAACTGCAGTCGGAGATAAGTGCAGCGCTGAGCGATGCCCGCCCTTATTTTCAGCGCAGGAGCAACATCGCTGACAGGCAGATAAACGGGCTGATTAATGATTTCAATAAGTTATGGGAATCAAGGTTCGGGCGGAATACAGGGGGAGACGGAGAGCAGGCAAAGCATCTTGAAGCGGCACTGAGGATCATAGATACGCTTTTTACCCATGGTATCGTTGCCCTTTCCAATGAAATTGAGAACAAACCCGGCGATTACGAGATCTTTATCATCGATGGAAATATTGCTTCAAGGGTCAGGCTTTCGTCAGTATTCACCATTAAATCGGCGGGGCAGTATATCGACATAGCCCTGGACAGGGCCGGACTGGCTGAATCAGAACTGGTTAAGGGGGCGCTGATGAATGCCCTCAGTCAGAATATCGTTTTTGATGCAGCCAATACTGAACGCGCCCGGGAAGCGCTGACGGGTGAGGTTACCACCACCAGGGGAATGATACAGGCCGGAGAAAAAATCATTTCGAGGGGGGAACTGGTTAATGCTGAAAAATTCCAGATACTGGAATCCCTCCGGATGGATTATGAAGGCCGGCTCGATGAATCGTTCGAGTACAACAACATCCTGCTCGGGCAGTCCCTGCTGATCAGCCTGACCATCATCGCCTTTATCCTGTTTATGATTTCTTTCCGCAAAGATGTATTCAGGGATAATAAAAACCTGCTGATGATATTGGTGCTGATTCTGGTGATGGTTGCTTCGGCTGCCCGAACCATCAAAACGGAATATCAGCTGCTACATTTACTTCCGTTTTGCCTGGTTCCTGTGATCATCAGGGTGTTTTTTGATACGCGCCTGGCTTTTTTTATTCATGTGGTTACCCTGATCCTTGCCGGTTTTATGGTCCCCAACGGTTTTGAGTTTATATTTCAGCAACTGATTGCCGGACTGATTGCCATCATTAGCGTGGCTGAGCTCAGACGCAGGTCGCAGTTTTTTATAACCGCCCTGGCTGTTTTTATCACTTACGCTGTGGTATATACCGGTATGCTGCTGATTCAGGATGGCAGCCTGAGAAACCTTCAGGCAACCAATTTCCTGCTCTATGGTGGTAGTGCCATGCTTACCCTGTTTGCCTATCCGATGATTTTTATTTTCGAAAAGCTGTTCGGACATGTTACCGATGTTACGCTTATGGAACTCTCCGATACCAACAGCCCTTTGCTTCGTCAGCTTTCACTGCATGCTCCGGGCACTTTTCAGCATTCGATGCAGGTGGCCAACATTGCGGAAGCCGCCGCGTATGAGATAGGAGGTAATACCCTGCTGGTAAGGGCCGGAGCGCTCTATCATGATATCGGCAAAATGGATATGCCTGCCTATTTCATTGAAAACCAAACTTCAGGAATTAATCCTCATGATGAACTCAGTTATGAGGAAAGTGCCAGGATTATTGTCAGCCATGTAACCAAAGGGATTGATAAAGCCAAAAAGTATAAACTTCCTGAAATTCTGGTCGATTTTATCCGTACACACCATGGCACCCGGATGGCTGAATATTTCTATAACCGCCAGCGGATTGACTTCCCTGAGAAAGAAACCAGGGAAGCCGATTTCCGCTATCCGGGACCGGTGCCATTCTCTAAAGAAACCTCCATCCTGATGATGGCCGATTCGGTTGAGGCTGCTTCCAGAAGTATGGTAAAGCCCGATGCTGAATCCATTGCCAGACTGGTCGACTCAATCATCGACAAACAGATTGAAATGAAACAGTTTGTAAATTCAGAACTCACCCTTAAGGACATAACCCGGATCAAAAAAATACTCAGGAAAAAATTAATGAGCATCTACCATATAAGAATTGAATATCCTGCTTCGTAGATTGTTATGAGTCCAGCCTGGTTTCGGACAGGCCGGAATTTTCGGATATTTGAAAATGCTTGTCTTAAGCTATGCCGGGTCAGAAATTGATTAATTAAGATCCGGGCAGATGTCCTATTCCGGGCCGGTGCTTCTTAAGGTAATCTGCAGTTTCGGGCCCCAGGTTAAAAATCAGGTCAAGTATGCTGAGGTTCGGAATAAAGGCATATTTCTCCGAGAAAACCTGAATATACGGCTCAAATTCTGTAATACTCCACTGGTGAGGCCCGGGGCGCTTGGACATAATTCTCCCGCGCATGTCATACAGGTTTTCCGGTTCATGGATATATCTTTCCGTCAGGTTAAATGTGCGGGGGGTACTGATCAGGCGGATGCAGGTTTCCAGAAGGCGAAAATTAAAATCGGTGAGCAGAACCGGAGGTTGCATGAAAAGCGCTTCAAACTGATCGCGGTAATAAAGAAAAAAGGGGGATTTGTTGTAAGCCGATTCCAGTGCCCTCCAATGAATAATGTTCCAGTTGCTTTTTCTGTCGATTTCAACCGCTGCTGTGGGAGAGTGATTTCCCAGGGGTTTGTTTACGGGAACCGATAAGATCTGGGGGCCGTTTGAGGTAGCAATTCTGTACCGGTTGCGGCAGGTCTGTTTTGGAAAAGTCTCATGTATCTCGATTGTTACAGCGGGGGCATGGGTCAGCCAGCAGAAATATTCTGCATCGGGCAGGCAGGCAACCGGCAGAAGCACGGGAGGAATTACTATCATAGCAATCGGATCGTTGCGGCAAAGTTAAAATAAACCCGAATTATTCAATAAGAAGCCCGGCAGTTCTGAACTATTGATTTTATAGGGAAGTCCCGGTTAAGTTTTTTAACCGGGCCGATCATAGCTGATTACAAAAACTTAATCGTTAGAGCACTGTAATATCCTTAATCCGGAATAAAAAACAGGCCCGGAAAACCGGGCCTGTTCAGGATAACGCTAATCAACAACAGTTTCTTAGCTCACCGTGCTTTTCAGCAGCACATCTTCGATGGCTTGTTTCAGCGCATGCTTGGGCAACGCTCCCTGCGCCATCTGGGGCTGGCCGTCGGCAGGACAGAATAACATACTTGGTATACTCCTGATTCCGAATATCTGGGAAAGCTCCTGCTCGGCCTCGGTATCTACCTTGTATATGTTGATTTTGCCTTCGTATTCTTTTGACAGTTCATCAAGGATGGGGGCTACCATTTTACAGGGGCCGCACCAGTCGGCGTAAAAGTCAATGATACAGGGTAATTTTCCTTCGAATTTCCAATCCTGGTTTTGATCGAAGTTAAAAACCTTTTCTTTAAAGGTTTCAAAAGTTAAATGTTCCATTATTGAGATGAAATTGATTCGTGATTATGATAATTATTTTTGTGATGCAGGCTGTGCCTTGGGAGCCAAAAGGACTTCCTTGATCATTTTTTCAAATTCAGCCTTGGGCAGTGCCCCCATGGTCATTTGTGGCTGTCCTTCGGCCGGGATGAACAGAATGCTGGGAATGCTGCGAATCTGAAATACCTGGGCCAGTTCGCGCTCTTTGTCGGTGTCAACCTTGTAGATTACGATCTGGTCTTTATACTCTTCGGCAAGCTGAGCCATGATAGGGGCTATTTTCTTGCAGGGCCCGCACCAGTCGGCATAAAAATCTATGATGGCGGGTTTGTTGCCTTCGTAAACCCAGGTGTCAGGGTTTTTCTCGTAGTTAAACACCCTTTCAAGAAACATAGCCTTATTCATCTGAACAACTTTTCCTTCCTCTGAATTGGCTGAAGCAGTTGCTGATTTAACCGGTTCCCCGGAAGTAGTCTGTCCGTTGCCTGTTGACTGGTTGCATCCGAACATGGCCAGACTTGCAACCACTGCTATTGTTAAAATTCGTTTGTTCATTTTTGTTGTCGGATTAGGAGTGGATTAATTTCCGCTGCAAAGATAAATCTTTTTATTTTAAATCGCATAAGTATCACTAAAATTTTTTATTTTTGCAGCGCTGAAATCATAAACAAGTCAAGTTGTGATTTGGTTCTGTTTAATTATCAATAATTTACATTTTGGCTGCGACAAATTTGTCACATTTATTCAAAAGTCTTGACCTTGCGGAATTTAATCAGCGGTTTTCAACGGCTGAGCAGTGTCTGAAGGTGATCGCTGACGAGAAGTGGCGTGATGGTTATGTGTGCAGGAGTTGCGGCCACACCAATTATTGCGAAGGGAAATCGCCCTTTTCGAGGCGGTGTACCAGATGTAAGCATGATGAATCGGCCACGGCCCACACCATCTTTCACCGTTGCCGCATCCCCATTACAGATGCCTTTGAAATTGCCTGGATGGTGTGCGGTTCTCCCGGTATTTCGAGTTATGAGTTATCGCGCAGGCTCGAAACCCGGCAGATGACCTGCTGGAAATTCAAAAAGCGGATCATGGAGTGTTTGGCAGAGGGCTCGGGGCTTCATTTGTTTGAATTTTCAGGAAAAGGTTAACCGGATTCGGAGTTGATCCGGAACCGGTCTTGCTGTCTCTTAATATCAGTCTTCCTGGTATCAGCGTTTTGTTTCAATATCTGAATTTTCCCGGTTTTTACCAATGGTTTATTTCCTGATGAACTTCAGCCACCGGCTTTCTTTGCCTGTATCCACTTTCAACAGATAGAACCCGGGAACAAGTTGCGAAATATCCATTGTAGCCTCCCCTGAACCGTCCGGAGTCAGCGGCCGGTGCATCAGCAACCTGCCCGAAGTGTTGAAAACACTGGCGGATAAGTTAAGCGGACTGTTATTGCACCTAAGGATCAGGTAATCACCGGTAGGGTTTGGATGGATCGTAAATTCCTTCCTGATTTCGCTGAAAATCCCCACACTCCCTTCCGGATTCCACCTGATTGTCCAGCCGGAAGCTGTCCCTGATCCGTCGGTGTTAAAAACAAGATAGAATTTTCCGCTGTTCAATGTGATTGGTTCCGGGAGGGTGTCGCCCGATAATGAAGCTATAAGGCTTTGATTGCCAAGATCATAAATTTTCAGGATGTCCTTGCCCTCTTCCGTATCAAATGCATCGAATGTAAGGGTGAGCGGCACGGGATTCTGCGGGACGATCCGCCATTTGCACAGGCTGTTATTTACATAGTTTTTATCCCCGCTTCCGTCATCAAACATTCCCGAGGACTGATTGAAATTGGTTGTTCCCGAACAATATACCGGCAATACACTTTTGTAGGAAGCAAGGAATCCGCCGGCATTGCCTTCGGGTGCATCGAAAACAACGGTTGCTGACGATGCATTTATTTCGATGGTTCCGGGCGTTTCATCTCCGGTAAGTTCGGCGATGGGCGGGGTAGTGGTGTCGTTTCCGCTGAAAATCAGTAAACGGTCATTCTGTGCCAGTTCGAAGCCGGGGAAACTGAGATGAATTCCACTGATGGAATCATAGTCAGGTTCGTCGGGTTTTATCAGCCATTGGCAGGCAGATCCGCCCGGATAAGCGATCATATTGCTACCGTCGGTAAATGTCCCTGAGATATAATTCAGGGTGTCGGCTCCCGCGCAAAACGGCGGATAGATGTATTGAGTAGTGTCAGGGTAAATGTCTTTGATGACTTCCTGTGCGAAATTGAAGTTGCTGCCTCCCGGTGTCAGCGCCGAAAGCAGGAAATAGCCATCATAGGAACCGCTCCATCCCCAGTTGAAATGGTAGAAATTATCGGGTGCGTAACCATCGCAGACGAAAGCGTGTCCGTTTTGTGACCCGACGCCCTCCCATCCGGCGTAGTAGAGGGGCTTACGCGCGTCGAGGTTTGCAACCAGGATGCTGTCCCAGTTCATGGTGGTGGTATCCCGGAAAATATATTGAGTCTGTGGCCCGTATTTAAAATATGTCCTCATCGAATTGGCTGCGCTGTGGTTCCACATGCCGGAGCCGTCCGGTCCATAATCCATATCAAAGGAGATACCCAGATGGTAGAGCAACAGGGCGATATGCGGATTTGGCGAGTTAAGCGATGTTTCCATCCCATTCCAGTTGTATGTGGATGTGCCGAAATTGGCGTATTGTACACCATAATCGGGATGTGTATAGCTGTATTCTCCGGTTCCCTGCTCCGGCCAGCGGTGATAAAACATCAGTTGCCCGACTGCCGTGGCAACACAGCCGGCATAACAGCGACCCCCGGGCCCGTCAGGATCCGGCGGACACATCCCGTTGTAATAATTCCCCTGGTCCCACACGGTGCGCAGCAAAGGTTCGACAACCCGGCCTTTAACGCCCGCCATTTTTGCCACACCCTGATTGTAACGACTCCTGATAAGCTGAACTTCTTCAGCCGGATAGGGCTGATCTGCAACTGCCCAGATTTGTCTGCCGTAATATCTGATCCATGCCTGCAGGGCATCCGGAAGGTGTGTTCCGGTAAATGTACCCTCCAGACTGTAGCCCAGAACCGGAAAAGTATTCTCTGAAGCAGAAACCAGTACAAAACCACCGCCTGAAAAATTATAAGCATAGGCAATTGTGCGGCCTTCAGGCGAAACCTGAATATAATTCTTAATCTCAGCAGCACTTCTGCCTTTATGCTGGTGCAAAGCCAGCCTTTCATTAAAGAAATTCAGGGCTGTCTGACGGTATATGTCCGCGCTTTGTGCTCCGGTCAGTTTGAATGAAATGAGTAAAATAATCAGGAGTTGCAGGTTCTTTTTCATGGTATAGCCGGGTTCTTGCCTGATTCAAAAATAATTATAATTCCTTCCCGTAAGAGATCAATTTGTAAAAGAATATGTCATGAATCAGGACACTGTCATGAAACAGGACAATGAGCATGCTCAGAAAGATGACACTTGTTAATGAAATAACAGTTGTGTGAAACAATTAACAGTTGTAAGATGTTGAAATATAGTGTGATATAATTTGTGGCACGACCATTGGTATAGGTGGAATGACCTAAGTTTAATTAAGATAAAAAAAGTCATGGCACGATTCACGCTCCCCCGCGATCTCTACTTCGGAGAAAACGCACTCACAGAACTCAGAAATCTCAAAGGTACCCGCGCCATTATTGTTGTTGGCGGCGGATCGATGAAGAAATTCGGATTCCTGAACAAGGTGGAAACCTATCTTCAGGAAGCCGGAATGGAAACGCTTGTTTTTGAAGGAGTGGAACCGGATCCATCCGTGGAAACGGTGATGCGGGGAGCTGAAGCCATGAGGAGGTTCAATCCCGACTGGATTGTATCGATCGGTGGCGGATCGCCCATTGATGCGGCCAAGGCAATGTGGGTTTTTTATGAGCATCCGGAGGCTACTTTTGAAGAAATTGCGAAGCCATTCAATATTCCGGTTTTGCGCAACAAGGCCCGCTTTGTTGCTATCCCCTCAACCAGTGGCACGGCAACGGAAGTAACGGCTTTTTCAGTGATTACGGATTATAAGACCCAGATCAAGTATCCCCTGGCCGATTTTGAGATTACTCCGGATGTTGCGATTGTTGATCCGGCCCTGGCTTATACCATGCCAAAGGAACTGACCGCCCACACCGGGATGGATGCACTGGCCCATGCCACGGAGGCTTATGTTGCCGTAAACCGGTCTGATTTCTCCGATCCGCTTGCCCTGAAAGCCATCCGGATGATTAAGGATAATCTTGTTAAATCCTATCATGGTGACAAAGAGGCCCGGAATAAGATGCATATTGCACAGTGCCTTGCCGGGATGGCATTTTCGAATGCACTGCTCGGGATTGTGCACAGCATGGCCCACAAATCCGGCGCAGTTTTTCATATCCCGCACGGATGTCTGAACGCGATATACCTGCCGGTAGTAATTGACTACAACCGAAAGGTTTGTGCCGACCGTTACGCCGAAATTGCCCGTTCGATTGATCTTCCGGGTGCCACCAATGATGAACTGACAGATGCCTTCCGCGATTTCTGCACCGGTCTGAATGATCAGCTGAACATCCCCCAAAGTCTGAGTGAGTATGGGATTGCAGAAGAAATGTTTTTAGGCAATGTTGACCGGATTTCGGCCAATGCGGTATTGGATGCCTGCACCGGATGCAATCCCCGCGAAACCGGAGTTAAAGAATTCAAAACCCTTTACACGGCTGCTTTCTACGGCACGAAAGTAAGCTTCTGATAAAAATACAGCTTTAATTTCTCATTTGTGTGTTTACTGCCGGCAGGAGGCCCTGCCTCCTGCCGGCTTTTTGTCTGAAAATCAAAATATTATGTTCACTGTCGTCAGCAGAATAAGCCCCGCTAAAGATATTTCCCTCATTGAAGTTTTTGCACCGCGCATTGCTTCGGCCCTGCTGCCGGGCCAGTTTGTAAACGTAAAACCAACAGCCGGAAGCCGTTATGTTTCCCTGCCCGTGATGAAGATAAATCATCATACAGGGACCATTGTCCTGCTGGTTCAGCTTGTTGATGATGCAACAACATTGCTGGTAAACCATCCTGAAGTGTTTATTCTCGAAAATATGACCGGACCTCATGGCAGACCCTCCTTACTGAATGAGTGCAATGACAGTGAGCTGGTAAAAGCTAAATTCCTGTTTATTGCCGGTGGTCTGGGTGTGGCGTCTGCTTTAATGCAGATAGAATGGTTGAATAAAATCGGAGGGAGCGCAGATGTTTTGCTTACAGCTCCTTCCAAATCTTCCCTGCTATTCAGGGATCAGTTTGAAAAGATATGCCGGAATGTTTTTCTGGCCACCGACGACGGTAGTGTCGGATTCCATGGTTCAGTAACTCAGTTACTCGGATTACTTCCCTATGACCAGGTGAAAGGTTACGACCTGATAACCACATTTGGTCCCTTGAAGATGATGAAGCAGGTGGCAGACTTTGCCCTGAATCATGGAATTCCGGCGACTGCCGGTTTTGTTGAATTATTGTCCGCTACCGGCCTCAGCGGGTTCAGGCTGGATGTGGGCGGCGAGTCGCTGGATGTAGCCCTTTATGGGCCGGAATTTGATGCCCGTCAGGTTGACTTTCAACATGCGATCAGCCGTTCAAGCATTAGTGTAGCTTCCGGGAAGGATTCCGGGGATACCGTCAAAGTCAGGGATATTTCGGGCAAAAGTCTGGGTGAGCCTGTTTCAAAGCAGGCATAAAGATCAGAGGTTATGGAATACAATAGCTCAGATTCGGGAAATTTTTCCCTGCATAAGAGGGAATTTGTGTCCACGGCATCATTTTCAGGTAGTGGAACAGGTGAAACAGCCGGCGTTTTTTATCCTGTTACTGGAGACGTCGAAATTTCCGGGCTCAGGAGGTATGGGCTTTACTTGTCGTATCTCAGGCTTATGCGCCTGAGGGGCAGAACTGACCTGTCTGTTGAATCAATAGCATCGGAAACCGGAATACACCAAAATCAGGTAGAAGAGGATCTGATTGGCCATGGATTTATGCTGGCAGGCCAGAAGGCTGTTCATATATCTTCGCTTATGTTAGCGCTGGAGAAGATTCTTGGTTATTACAATGAAACGGAGTCATTTCTTGTAGGTGCCGGAAAACTGGGGACATCATTATTGCTGAAGGAAAATCTGGGGCAAACCAGCCTGAAGATTGTGGCGGCTTTTGATACGGACTACCGGAAAATCGGCAGCCTGATCGGTTCCATCAGGGTGATGTCGCCCGAAAAGATTATCCCGCTGGCGGCACGTATGCATGTCAGTCTGGGAATCATAGCCACTCCGGCCGGCGAGGCTTCCCATGTAGCCGATCTACTGGCCGGTGCCGGCATGAAAGCCATCTGGAACTTTACTGCTGATAACATTGATCCGGGGCCCGGGATTATTGTTGAACAAACCCGCCCCGGACAAGACATCGCTGCCGCCTATGAGCGCATTATTCATCGGCTGAGAAGCCAGGCGGTTCACTGAGTCATTACCCTAAATCATCCTGATATGAATCCGAAAATACAAATCACCATCTGCATGGGAAGCTCCTGCTATTCAAGAGGAAACAGGGTGAGTCTTGAACTGATCAAAGCGTGGCTGAATGAGCGGAAACTCGAAGCTGAAGTCAACTTCAAGGGACAGCTATGTTCCGGTTTGTGCAGCAAAGGTCCCGTCCTGATTATCAACGACCATGTCTATCAGGATGTACATCCGGCCAATGTGATCAATATTCTGAAAAGCGCCATCAGCGGGGTTCATGCCTGAAAAATGATACTGAAATGGACAGGATGCAGCCGGTGTATACCGAAACCAACAATTGTCAGGATTGCTACAAGTGCATCAGGGAATGTCCCGTAAAGGCAATCAGAATAGAGTCCGACAGGGCTTCAATTGTGCGCGATCTCTGTATTTTTTGCGGCCGTTGCACCCTGATTTGTCCTTCCGGCGCCAAAAAGGTGCGCGATGATGTGTCGCGGGTCAAACGTATGCTCAGGCGCGATAAACCGGTATATGTTTCCCTGGCGCCTTCTTTTGTGGCTGAGTTTGCCGCCTACCCTGTAAATGAATTAATAGCCGGGTTGGGGATGCTTGGTTTTACAGGCGTTTCGGAAACTGCCCTGGGTGCCGAGCGGGTCACCGCTGAAACATCCTGTTTGCTGCAACAGTCAGCATCCGGAATATTTATCAGTTCCGCTTGTCCCTCGGCTGTGGATTACATTCGCAAGTACAGGCCGGAACTTACCTCATGCATTGTGGGGCTGCATTCTCCGCTTATGGCTCATGCAGCGATGCTCCGTCAATGGTTTGGAGATGATATCCGGGTAGTTTTTATCGGACCCTGTGTGGCAAAAAAGAATGAATCCGACGATTTCAACTCCCTGATCGATGCCGCGCTGACATTTAAAGATCTGAGGGCATGGTTTGAAGAGGAGGGGATCCTGCCGGGCCTCGTCAGGATGAATGTGCCGGCAGAGTTTGTACCCTTCAGTGCAGCCGACGGTGCATTATATCCGCTTGACGGAGGGATGACAACGACCCTCAGGAATGTGGTCAGTTTGCCGGATGTCAGTTATATGCATATCTCCGGAATGGAGAATATTAAAGCAGCTCTTGACGGGGTTTCTGCACTTCAGTGTAATATCAAACTTTTTCTTGAACTGCTGGTATGTGACGGTGGTTGCGTCAATGGACCCGGATTCTCCTCGCAGAAAGGAACCATTGTCAAGAATCTGCAGATAGAACATTACCGAAAAATGCATAAAACCGGAAGTTCCGGAGCCGTTATATCTGCTGATTTTCCGGGCATCCGCTCGGCTTTCTGTACCGTAAGTCAGCCGGTGCGAAACCGCGATTGCAGTGAATCAGACATTCAGGAAGCGTTGCGCACAGTTGGTAAAACCTCCAAAGCCGACGAACTTAATTGCGGAGGTTGCGGATACAATAGTTGCCGTGATTTTGCCATCGCCATGCTCAGTGGTATGGCAGAGCGGCAGATGTGTGTTTCCTATATGCGGAAGGTAGCGGCCGATAAGGCCAGTGTGCTGCTGCAACGCATGCCTTACGGGGTGGTGCTGGTTGACGACAGTCTGCACGTGATCGAAAGCAACAAAGTTTTCGCTGAGCTGGCCGGTAACGACCTGCCAGCCCTCTGGGAAGTCAGGCCGGGGCTGAAGGGTGCCGACCTCAGGAAAATGATCAGCAGTCACAAGATATTCCTGAATGTGCTTTCATCAGGCAATGATTTGATTGATAAAAATATAGATGAGAAAGGGAGGCTGATGAACCTTTCCGTTTTCACCATTCAGCGGCACCGGATTGTTTGCGGTATTATACAGGACCTGCACCAGCCCGAAGTGATGCAGGAGCAGGTAGTCCGTCGTATAAGGCAGGTGGTGCGCGAAAATATGGGCACTGTGCAGAAAGTAGCTTTTCTGCTTGGCGAAAATGCAGCCCGCACCGAAGCCATGTTGAATGCCCTTGTTACTGAACAGGAAAAGGTCTGAACGATGAACGGCAGCGAATTTTACATAGAAATTGCTTCGAGGCAACTCTGTAAAAAGGGTGAAACCATTTGCGGGGATGTGTTTCTGTCGCGTAAGATTCAGGAAGAGAACCGCATCATTACCGTACTGAGTGATGGGCTGGGCAGCGGCGTGCGGGCAAATGTACTGGCAACGCTTACAGCCACCATGGGGCTCAATTTTACCATGGAAAGATATCCGCATGAGCGCACCGCCCGAACCATACTGGATACCCTTCCGGTCGACAGGGAAAGAAAAATCAGTTATGCGACGTTTACCATTGTTGACAGCGATGCAGATGGTGAAACCCGCATTGTCAATTTCGATAACCCGGCTCCGCTGGTAATCAGAGATTGCAAAGTTTTGAAAACCAATCAAACGAAGCTCGTGATAAACCGCAGGGTAGCCCGGAAGCGCGAACTTGCGTGCAGCACTTTTCTGGCCAGGCGCGAAGACCGGATAATTCTGATGAGCGATGGCATCAGCCAATCGGGGATAGGAACCAGTATGTATCCTTTCGGCTGGGATATGGCAGCAACAGGGGATTGGGTATGCCATTTACTGCAGCAGGAGCCGGGAATTTCGGCAGCTGATCTTTCGGGAAGAATGGTGGAGCGGGCACATGCCAACGACATTTACTCTGCCAATGATGATACTTCCTGCGTGGTCATCTATTTCAGGAGACCGCGCCGACTGCTGCTTTGCTCGGGGCCTCCCTATCACAATGCCGACGACCACAGGCTTGCCAAGATTGTGGAGTCGTTTTCAGGACAAAAGGTGCTATGCGGAGGTACTACGGCAGAGATTGTCGCCCGTGAAACCGGTCGTGGGATAGAAGTAAGTCTTGAAACCATGTCTGACGGTATTCCTCCCGTATCACGCATGAAAGGCGTAGATCTGGTGACGGAGGGCGTGCTTACCCTTGGCCGCGTTTCAGCCCGGTTGGAGGAGGGTGTTTCCCTGCCGGTGAAAGGCAGGGATGCCGCTTCTGCGCTGCTGAGGCTGCTGCTTAACAACGATCAGATTTACCTGCTGGCCGGCACCCGCATCAACGAAGCTCACCAGGATCCCAGCCTGCCTGTTGAGCTGGAAATCAGAAGGAATGTGGTGAAAAAAATAAAGCGGTTGCTTGAAGATAGGTATCTGAAAGAGGTACATCTGGACTTTATCTGAAACAAATATGGACGGGATGGTTGAAATAAAAATTTGCTTTGGAACCCTTTGTTTTATCATGGGGGGATCGGCTTTCGAAATGCTGGGAGAGCATCTTCCCGTAGAGTTCAGAAACAAGGTCAGGGTGCAGGGGATGAACTGTCCGGGATACTGTCAAAAGGCAGGGTTTGGCAAACCTCCGTTTGTTATGGTCAATCAGGCGCTGATTGAGGAGGCAAATATTCAGAAAGTAATTGCTAAAGTCAGGGAGGAACTGTCGCATGGCGCAAACCAATAATGCCACCCTGATCCGCAGGGAGATCATCACCCGGCTTTGCAGGCTTTACACCCAGGGGAGGCTTGACGAAATTGACCGGATACCCCTCGATATGGCGCCGCGCAATACCGCCGCCCACAACTCCCGATGCTGCATTCACAAGGCAAGGGCCATTATCCGCTACAGGATTATGGCGTTGCTGGGTTTCAATGTCGCCGATGAAACCGATGAGCTGGAATCCCTCTACAGTTATGCCCTGCGATCACTGGCAGGCACCGACCATGGAAGCGGGGTGCTGACGGTAGTGGATGAAGCCTGCACTTCGTGTGTAAAAAGCAATTATACTGTTTCAAATCTTTGCCGTGGCTGCCTGGCCTCTCATTGCATGGTTACCTGCCCCAAACAGGCCATTTCAATGGAGAACGGGCAGGCAAAAATCGACCCTTCGAAATGTGTGGGTTGCGGTCTTTGCCAGGATGCCTGTCCGTATCATGCCATAATCTATGTACCCATACCCTGTGAAGAATCCTGTCCCGTAAAGGCTATCTACCGCAATGAAAAAGGAATTGAAGAAATTGATTATGAAAAGTGTATTCATTGTGGTAAATGCATGGTTGCCTGTCCTTTTGGTGCCATTATGTACCGGTCGCAGCTGATTCATGTGCTGCATCGCATTGCCAGGGCCGATAAACCGGTGGTTGCCATGCTCGCGCCTGCTGTTTGCGGACAGTTCAGGGTCAACTACCAGGCTGTGGAGCAGGCCGTGCTGAAGCTTGGCTTCACCGATGTGTTTGAAGTTGCTGCAGGCGCGGCGATAACTGCGCGGCACGAAGCGGAAGAGCTTGCCGAAACCCTGGAGTCGGGGAGGCCCTTCATGACCACTTCCTGCTGCCCCGCCTGGGTGGAAATGACGGAGAAGCACCTTCCGCAACTAAAACCTTCGGTTTCGGCGACATGGTCGCCGATGCGCTATACGGCAACGCTGGTAAGAGAGAAGTACCCCCATGCCACTGTGGTTTTTATAGGACCCTGCGTGGCCAAGCAGGCTGAAGCCCGAAAATATGAAGGGGTAGATTTTGTAATGACCTTCGAAGAACTGGGTTCGCTGATGATTGCCATGAATGTGGATTTTCAGGATTTTGAGCAGGAAGAACAGGGAGGGGTAATCCCTGAAAGGATATTTACTGCCAGCTCGGGCGTGATGCGTTCCGTAGCGGCTCATTATCACGGTGTGCCATTGAAGCCCCTGGTTGTCAATGGCCTGAATAAAAGGAATATTGCCGGACTACGGAAGTTGGTAGCCGGAAAGCATGATTACAATATGATTGAGGTGATGGCCTGCGAAGGCGGTTGCCTCTCAGGGCCTGCAGGCATCAGTTCACCAGAAGTAGCCCGTAAGCTCTTCAATGCGCGGGCCGGTGTGCAGGTGGATGCAATGGCTGAAAGTAAATAGGTTTCATTAACAAAATCAACATATACATGAAGGTTTCAGAAAAGCTGGCCCTGTTAAAGGCCAAAAGGGAGAAAGCCGCTGCAATGGGAGGCCGGGAAAGGGTCGGAAAGCAGCATGAAAAAGGAAAACTTACCGCGCGGGAACGCATAGAGCTGCTGTTCGACGAAGGGACATTCAGGGAACTCGATACATTCGTCTCGCACCGTTCTGTAAATTTCGGGATGGAAAAGGTAGAAATCGTTTCCGACGGGGTGATTACCGGTCACGGATTGATCAATGGCCGGCCCGTATTTGCATTTTCACAGGACTTTACCTCCAGTGGGGGTTCGTTGGGCGAGATGCATGCTGCCAAGATCTGCAAGGTGATGGATCTTGCACTCAAATCGGGGGTACCGGTGGTCGGGCTGAACGATTCGGGCGGCGCCCGGGTTGAAGAAGGGGTGGATGCCCTGAAGGGATACGGAGAGATTTTTTTCAGAAACTCACGGGCATCCGGCGTTATCCCGCAGATTTCAGCCATTATGGGCCCTTGTGCCGGTGGCGCTGTGTATTCTCCGGCCATGACCGACTTCGTTTTCATGGTCAAAAAGACCAGCCATATGTTTATTACCAGTCCTTATGTGATTAAAACCGTTACCGGTGAAGAGACTACTTTCGAGGAACTGGGCGGTGCCATGGTGCACAATTCGAAAAGCGGAAACGCTCATTTTGCCTGCGAAAACGATGAAGATACCATAGAACGCATCCGCGGACTACTTGATTATTTGCCGGATAACAATATGAGCCAGGCGCCCCGCATCGAAATGCAGGATGATCCTGCCCGGCTTTGCCCTGAACTGGATGTCCTAATTCCCGATGATCCCAGGGTGCCTTACGATATGAAGGCCATTATTCATGAGGTGGTGGATGCGGGGGAATTTTATGAAGTGCATGAGCACTTCGCCGAAAATTGTATCGTTGGTTTCGCACGCCTCAACAACCGTTCGGTGGGCATTATTGCCAATCAACCCATGGTGTCGGCAGGGTGTCTCGATATTGATGCTTCTGATAAAATCAGCCGTTTTATCCGGACCTGCGATGCTTTCAATATTCCCATCGTCACGTTTGTGGATGTTCCGGGTTACCTTCCCGGGGTGCATCAGGAGTGGGGAGGCATCATCAGGCATGGGGCCAAGTTGCTGTGGAGTTATTCCGAAGCAACCGTTCCCAAGTTTACAGTGGTAATCCGTAAGGATTATGGCGGCGCTTATCTGGCGATGAGTGCCCGCCAGCTTGGCGCGGATATGGTTTTTGCATGGCCTACGGCCGAAATTGCCGTGATGGGTGCCAAAGGCGCGGTGGAAGTCTTGTCGGGATACCGCAAAGAGATCAGGGAAGCCGAAGATAAGGAAGTAAAGACCCGCGAAAAGATTGCGGAATACGAAGAGCGTTTCAATGTTCCTTACATCGCGGCCCAACGCGGGTATATCGATGAAGTAATCCTGCCTTCGGAAACCCGCCAGCGGCTGATTGACGGTCTGGAAATTATGGCAACGAAGACAGAGGCCCTTCCGCCGAAAAAACATGGTAATATTCCTCAATAATCCTGAAAATGACAAAGAAAGAACTGAAAATGAAAGCGGCTGCAGTGGCAGTTGGCTTTTACCTGAAACAGCAGGAAAAGGAGAGTGTGCAGGTAAGCGTGAACGAATGGGCGCGCATGGGCCTTAAAATGGCCATGAACGGCAGGGAACTCCTGCAGCTGAAAGGCAGAATTTCGAGAATGAAATAAGAACTTAAAATGAGAAAATCATGAGAACTTTTGATAAACACGGGGTTTTAGAGATGACCCCCATGAATTATGACGCGAACCGCCCGGCCGCTTCAAATCCTGTGAAGATACAGGATGTCAGCCTCAGGGACGGGCACCAGTCATTGTTTGCGACCCGCGGCCGCACCGAAGATATGATTCCCGTTGCCGAAATGATGGATGAAGTCGGCTTTCATGCCATTGAAACCTGGGGAGGAGCCACATTCGATACCATGCACCGCTACCTCAATGAAGATCCCTGGGAACGACTCCGGGTGCTGAAAAAATACATGCCCAAAACACCTTTCTTTATGTTGCTCCGCGGTCAGAATGTGGTGGGCTACCGGAATTATGCCGATGATGTGGTGGAAACGTTTGTACAGCGTGCCTGCGACAACGGTATGGATATCTTCCGCTGCTTTGACGCCCTGAATGATTACAGAAACTTCGAAACCGCCGCAAAGGTGGTGAAGCGCAACAACAGGCACTTTCAGGGAACAATCTGCTACACTTTAACGGAGCCGAGACTCGGTGGTGAAATCTACAATATAGATTACTACATCAATAAGGCCAGGGAACTGATGGAATTCGGCGTAGATTCCATCTGCATCAAGGATATGGCGGGACTGGTAGCGCCTTACGATATCTACAACCTTGTAACGGAACTCAAGAAGATTACGGATCTTCCCATTAACCTTCATACGCACTTTACCTCCGGCATGGGCGACCTGGCGATTTTCAAAGCCATAGAGGCCGGGGTGGATATTGTGGATACCTGTATGTCGCCTTACGCCTACCGGACATCTCATGCAGCCATTGAGCCGCTGGTAATTTCGCTGCTGGGCACCAGTCGTGATACCGGACTGGATATCAGAAAGCTGTCGGAAATCAGCGCGAAAATGGAGGAGTTTATTCCCAAATACAGGCATCTTGACAACAACCCTAAATATTCTGTTATTGACACTGATGTGATTATGCACCAGACGCCCGGCGGTATGCTGTCAAATCTGGTGAACCAACTTAAGCAGATGAATGCGCTGGATAAACTGGAGGATGTTTTCAGGCTGCTGCCTAAAGTACGCAAAGACCTGGGGCAGATTCCCCTGGTTACTCCAACCAGTCAGATTGTGGGCGTGCAGACGGTTAATAATGTGCTCTTTGATTCCTATGAAGGTGAATATGCAAGGATTACCGAACAGGTGAAGGATCTGTGCTACGGGCTTTACGGCGCCACTACCCGTCCGATCAGCAATGAGTTGCGTGCCCGGGCGCTCAAAGATTATCCCCGCGGAGAGCAGCACATCGATTGCAGGCCCGGCAGCGTGCTTAAGCCTGAAATGCCGGGCGTAGCCAAAGAAGCGGAAGGCCTTGCCAGGGATGTTGATGATGAACTGATCGTGGCCCTTTACCCCGTAACCGGAAAGCGGTTCCTGAAATGGAAATATGGTCTGGAAACCCCTCCGGACGATGTAAAGCCAAAAACGATGGAAGACGTGAAGCGGGAGCAGGAACTGGTTTCTGCCGCCCTGCGCGGGGAACATTCACAGAAAAAGGATGCCGGAAGCCTGAATGAACTCGAGGTGTACGTTGACGGTGAGCGG
Organism: Lentimicrobium saccharophilum; assembly: GCF_001192835.1. Classification (NCBI taxonomy): domain Bacteria; kingdom Pseudomonadati; phylum Bacteroidota; class Bacteroidia; order Bacteroidales; family Lentimicrobiaceae; genus Lentimicrobium; species Lentimicrobium saccharophilum. Next base: position 1,723,764 of record NZ_DF968182.1, on the reverse strand, counting down.
TTTACCGTTGCCATACCTGAGTTTAAAACCACTACGCGTCAGGTGCGCAAACCCAAAAGGGAAAAGGAAAAGCAGACCACGGTCAGCACCGGCGCACTGGTAGCCCCTATTCCCGGCATGCTGGTGGAGTTTAAAAAGAAAAACGGCGAACAGGTTAAATCAGGAGAAACCGTTGCGGTGATTGAGGCCATGAAAATGATGAATAACATCAAGGCTACAGCCGATGGAATTGTTTCAGGAATAAAATTCAATCCCGGTGATGCCGTAGCCAAGAACGATGTGCTCTTTGTGGTGGAACCCTTAGCCTGACAGATAATTAGAGGCAGTTTGAAATTTATCATCCTGGTTTGAGTATTATTTACGGGAGAAGGACCTGGCGGGCAAATTGCCTGTCAGGCCTTTTACTTTTTATCTCTCATTGGTTTAAATCTTAGCGGTAATCCGGGTTATTTCCGGAAGCATAAAATCATCACAAGTCTTACCTTTGCCGGAAAATTTTTACGCCGATGAAAATTGATTTGCGGAGCGATACCGTTACCCGTCCCACACCGGGTATGCTTGAAGCCATGTTTTCAGCCCCGGTCGGGGATGATGTTTTCGGGGAAGATCCTACGGTAGCTGCCCTTGAAGCAAAAACGGCCGCTCTTTTCGGGAAGGAAGCCGGGCTTTTTTGCCCCTCGGGCACCATGACCAACCAGATTGCAGCCAGGGTGCATGCCCGGCCGGGCGAAGAGGTGATTCTGCACAAGCTTTCGCACGTGTATTACTATGAAGCTGGCGGGTTGATGTCGAACTCGGGGCTTTCGGTATGTCTGCTGGAGGGTGACCGTGGGAGGATCACAGCAAAGGATGTGGCCGATCACATCAATCCCGACGACCTGCACCGTCCGCGTACCGCAATGACAGAGGTTGAAAATACCATGAATAAGGGAGGAGGCGCTGTTTACAGCAATCAGGAACTTGCCGCGATAGGGGAGGTTTGCCGTAACAACGGACTCAAATATCACCTTGATGGTGCCCGGGTTTTTAATGCCCTGGCTGTTACCGGGCAATCAACGCGGGAATGCGGCGCTTTGTTTGACAGCATCTCCATTTGCCTTTCCAAGGGTCTGGGTGCTCCTGTAGGTTCGGTTTTGCTGGGTGATCATGAATTTATCCGCAGGGCCAGGAGGGTAAGAAAGGTGTTCGGGGGTGGCATGCGACAGGCGGGATATCTTGCCGCTGCCGGAATATATGCAATTGATCATCACGTTGAGCGGCTGAAAGAGGATCACCGGCGGGCCCGCCAGCTGGGAGAAGCCCTTCAGCAACTTCAATGGGTGAGTGAGGTGCTGCCTGTGGATACTAATATTGTGATTTTCAAAGTTAAAGAGCCGCTCACCGCTTCAATGGTTACAGGCAAACTGGCAGAAGAGGGCGTTCTGGCCATCGATTTCGACAGGCAATCGGTAAGGCTGGTCACGCACCTTGATTTTACTGAAAATATGCTTGACCAAACCATAGATATCATCAGGCAACTGAAATTTTAACCGGTTCACCGTCTAACCTTTTAATTCCGGTAGATTGCCGGGATGCTTTAAACAATGGGAATGTCTTATTGTTATTTCAGTATGGAAAACATGCTGAAAAATGACAGTTCCGTTTAAATACCTGATTTTTCTGGTGATAATTACTTTGCAGGTCCTTCCTTCCGCGGGCAGGGCACAGGTACATCCGTTACTTCAGGATTTCTCGGGTTACCAGCAGGGCAATAAGGTCTTCCTTCGCTGGACTTTCCGGAGTGGTAGCCTGTGCGAAGGAACCCGTATCGAAAGATCTGCGGATGGGCTGTTTTATGATGAGATCGGAGAGATTCCCGGTATCTGCGGTAACCCTGAAACTTCTGTCACCTTCACTTTTACCGACAGCCTGCCTGTTCCGAACACCCTGAACTACTATCGCCTTGAACTTGGTAATACGGGTTTTACTACCGCTCTGGAGGTTGAATTCATACCTTCAGGTGATCGGGGTTATACCATCCTTTATTCAGATCAGGGTGCAGAATTATCCGTTAAAAACCCGCCGGCGCGCAAAGGCGAAGTGTCAATCCTGGATATTTCCGGCAAAAGCATTGATAACTATATATTTGATCAAAGACGTATCATGCTTACCCGTAAGCCGGTTATCAAAGGAATATACCTTTTCGTGCTCCGTTATGAGAACGGCGCCGGATTATCCGGAAAATTCATAATACCTTAAGGTTGCCGCGAGCTGACTGAAATATTCCGTCAATACAATCAGGCATCATGATTCTGAAAATGCCTTCTCAAATTCCAGGTCGAATCTTCTGTTCACTGCATCACAACCATGTCTGAAAAGAGGGTTGTAGTTGTCCTCTTCCGTTATCCTGAACCGGAGTTTACTGCTGGTACAATACTTTGGCAGCAAAGAGGCAACTTCGAAAATGATGTCGTCGACCGTTTCGAATGTACCGAGGCCCAGCCGCGAAAGCAGCTTATCGGTTTGTTTCCATCCTTCGTATTGAATCGCAGGTTCCAATGCCTTGTCGATTTTCTGAATCACTTTCTGACTGTTGGTAAAGGTGCCTCCGGTCTCCCAGGGTAGTGAAGCAGGTAATACAAGGTCAGCCATTTTTGCCGTCTCGGTCATGAAATAATCCTGCACCATTACGAATCCGGCTTTGGAAAACCAATTCCTGACTTCGTCCTGGTTTACGGCGCATCCCACAGGGTCTTCACCGAAAATAAAAAGGTTCCTGTATGTGCCGCTTTGCATGTCGTGCAGGGTGCAACCGTTTCCTGACGGCAGTTCTCCGCAGTTCCAGCTGTGCTCGAACGATTGTCTGAGGATGGGGTCTTCCCAGTCGCAGGCCCCCGGGCCCAGGTTTGACATTACGCCCATGTCGTGCAGGCCATGGCTGTTGTTTTTTTCTTTCAGCAACATCAGCCCGCTGCCGGTTTTCCCGTGTTTGCCGGTGATGCAGGCAAGGTTGAAGATTTCGGAACAGGTGAGTCCCGACAATTCCTTTTCGGAAAAAACAATGACCGCCGCTTTTTCATTGTTGTAATCTACCGCAAACCGGATGATGGTTTCTTCACGGTCAACACCCGATGCCTTTACCAGATCTGAAAAAGATTCACGCAGTGTATGTGACTTGTATTCGTCGAAATTATCGATCAGGTCTCTTATAAAGAGTTGATTCTCCAGTTTATGTGTAAGCAGATAATGGTTCGCCGCTTTCACGAAATGGTAATAGGATTTTATCCTGATAATTTTATCTGCTTTATGGTCCGAAGTACTTTTGTCAGGCGCAGTGATTACCTCCACCGGAATGCCATTTATCTTCCGGTTATTCCAGATCATAAAACCGGCAACGGCATTGTCCCTGCTCACTTCTGCCCCCAGCAGGTAGACACGGCTCGATTCGGTAAGCTCGGGGAAAGGCAGGTTGGCCTTGGTAAGCTTTGTATACCCGGAGCCACGTCCAAGATAATGGAAACTGCCGATATTATTGGTTTTCGCACCCGCACGTGCCAGCTTTTGAACCAGGTACTGTTCTTCATTGGTAAGGCGCGCCCCGGCCAGAAAAGCAGACTCTGATGGTATGGAAGTTCTGATCTTTTTTTCCAGAATATCAAATGCCTCGTCCCATTCAATGGGCTCATGCTTTCCGTTCTTTTTCAGCATCGGAACGGTAAGGCGGCTGCGGTCATTCAGGTACTGATAACCGAATTTTCCGTACCGGCAGATGTTTCCGTCCTGGTTTACTAAGCCTTCTGCCCCCTTAACCTCCATCACAAAACCGTTACGGTGATGAATCTCCAGGGTGCATCCCACGGAACAGTAGTTACAGATGGTGTTGAAACTTTCAGTCTTTACCGGTCCCGGCTTGAACAGCTTGTTTTCGGAAAGGGCGCCGGTAGGGCAGGTGGAAAGGCAGAGCCCGCACGATTCACACTGGGTGTCGCTCAGCGAGTTGCCCATACTTGGAGCTACATAGGTATCAAATCCCCGGTTTACCAGCCCCAGGGCGTTGGCACCGACCACCTCGTGGCAGATTCTCACGCATCGGGCGCAGAGTATGCACTTGTTGTTGTCAATTTCGATGTAGGGATGTCTGAAATCTACTTCATACTCGCGATGATCACCTTCGAAGTGCTTTTGCTCCGCTTCGTATTCGGTGGAGTATTTTTTCAGATCGCAGTCAAAATAGGCGGTGCATCCGCACTCGAGGCAACGGGCAGCTTCCTGCCTGGCAACCGCTTCGTTTTCATAACCCAGTTCAACTTCCTTAAAGTTATTGCGCTGATCAGGATCCAGCACCGGCATTTCATGCCTGAGCTGACGAGCGAACTTTCCGGCAAAATCAGCCTGAGTTTGCTCTCTGAAATTTTCCCGTTTGCTGATAAACTCTTTTTTGCGCGGCTTCACCGGCTGACCGGTAAGGTACTGATGACAACTCAGCGCTGCGATCCGGGCCTGGGCAATGGCCTGTATCAGGGTAGCCGGGCCGGTAACCCCGTCGCCTGCGGCAAACATTGAAGGGATGCCCGTCTGCAGGGTATTTTTATCGGCATCCAGATCTCCCCACTTGTTTGCGGCAAGCTGGCCTGTGGTTTCATTTGAATTGATATCATTCAGGAAATGTATATCTGTTTTCTGGCCAATTGCTGCCAGGGCGATATCCACGTCAATCTCAAATTCGCTGTCGGGAACCGGCACAGGTCTGCGCCTTCCTGAAGCATCAGGTTCGCCCAGCTCCATGCGGATGCAGATCATCCCTTTAATTCGGCCCTTTTCATCTTTTTTAACTTTCAGCGGAAGCGTCAGAAACATATATTCTACGCCTTCCAGTTTTGATTCATGGATCTCGATCGGATTGGCCGGCATCTCCTTTTCGGTACGGCGGTATATTACGTAAACCTTTGAAGCGCCGAGCCTGCGCGAAGTACGGCAGCAGTCCATGGCGGTATTGCCACCCCCGACAACAACTACCGTTTTTCCGGTGAAATCAGGTTTGTCGGATTTATTTAACTCCAGAGCCTTCAGAAAATCAGTACCTGCAAACACGCCGTCAGCATCGTCACCTTCGCAGCCAATCCCGGTACCTTTCTGAGAGCCGATGGCAAGTATGGTTGCGTTATATTTTAACCTCAGATCCTTGTAACTGATGTTGTCGCCAAGCCGTTTATTATAGTGGATATTTACCCCCATTTCGGTAATGTTATCCACTTCGCGCTGCAACAGGTCGTTGGGCAGCCGGTATTCGGGGATACCATACCTCAGCCATCCGCCGGCGGCCGGGCTGGCTTCATAAATATCCACTGCATGCCCTTCTTTTCTAAGGAAAAATGCTGCTGAAAGTCCGCCCGGTCCTGCGCCGATAACGGCAACACGTTTTCCGGTTTCGGGATGAATGTGCGGTTTGAATTTATCGGGTGAATCGAGGTCGATATCGGAAGCAAACCGTTTCAGGTAGTCGATGCCAACGGGTGCACCCTCGTCGAGCAGGTTACGGCGGCAGGCTACTTCGCAGGGACGCACGCATACACGTCCGCAGATGGCCGGCAGCGGATTTGTTTCCTTGATAACTGCCACGGCATCATTATATAATCCCTTCTCTATCAGTGAAATATACCCCTGAACATCTACGCCTGCCGGACAGGTCTGCTTGCAAGGTCCCACACAATCGGCATAATGGTTGCTGAGCATGAGTTCAAGTGCCGTTTTCCTTGCTTTCAGCACTTTCTCGCTGTGGGTTTTTATCTTCATTCCTTCGGCGATGCGTGTGGAGCAGGACGGCTGCATGCCGCGCATACCTTCAACCTCTACCACACAGACATAGCAGGATGTAAAAGGTTCAAGACGGGGATCGTCGCAAAGGGTCGGAATTTCAATGCCCAGCCTGCGGGCTGCGGTAAGTATGGTTTCACCTTCGTAACCCTTTGCTAACTGATCGTTTATAATAATGTTGACTTTATTCTTCATTGGATTCTCTTGCTTTTATTAAAAATAGCCGGTTCAGAAGATCTTGATGGCGTCGAATTTACATCTCGAATAGCACTCGCCACAGCGGATACAGGCATCCTGACGGATGAAATGAATCTGCTTTCTGTCGCCATCGATGGCATGGGTAGGGCAGTTTTTGGCGCAAACCGTGCACCCGGTGCATTTTTCCGGATCTACCTCATAAGTCAGCAATTTCTTGCAGACTTTGGCCGGGCATTTTTTGTGATAAATATGTGCTTCATATTCATCGCGGAAATAGCGGATCGTGGTGAGCACGGGATTCGGCGCTGTCTGTCCCAGTCCGCAAAGCGACGTATCCTTGATCTGGTAGGCAAGTTCTTCGAGCAGTTCGATGTCGCCATCCCTGCCTTCCCCATCGGTGATGCGGTTCAGGATTTCAAGCATCCGTTTCGTCCCTATACGGCAGAAGGTGCATTTTCCGCAACTTTCCTTTTGAGTAAAGTCAAGAAAGAATTTGGCCACATCAATCATGCAGGTGGTTTCATCCATCACGACCATACCGCCTGATCCCATGATGGCGCCTGTGGCATTTACCGAATCGTAATCCACGATGGTGTCGGCCAGGTATTCGGGAATACACCCGCCGGAAGGGCCTCCCATTTGAACGGCCTTGAATTTTTTGTTATCCTTGATTCCTCCGCCCAATTTAAAGATTACATCCCTGATGGTGATGCCCATAGGGACTTCAACGAGGCCTGACCGCCTGATTTTTCCTGCGAGGGCAAACACCTTGGTGCCCTTGCTTTTTTCGGTGCCATATTTTGCATAGGCTTCCGGGCCGTTGAGAATAATCCAGGGTATATTGGCGTAAGTCTCAACATTGTTGATGTTGGTAGGCTTGCGCCACAATCCTGAAGCAGCCGGGAATGGAGGGCGTTTCCGGGGCATCCCGCGCTCACCTTCCACCGATGCAATCAGGGCCGTTTCTTCACCGCAGACAAAAGCACCGGCACCCTCCTTGATATGTATGTCGAAGTTAAATCCTTTGATTCCAAGGATGTTTTGACCCAGGAATCCATTTGCCCTGGCCTGGTCAAGGGCAATGTTAAGCCGTTTGATGGCCAGGGGATACTCAGCCCTGCAGTAGATGACTCCTTCGGTGGCGCCGATGGCATAGGCGCCGATAATCATGCCTTCGAGCACGGAATGCGGATCCCCCTCCAATACTGAACGGTCCATAAAAGCCCCCGGATCGCCTTCGTCGGCATTGCAGATGATGAATTTTTCATCAGAAGGATTGCCGGCGGCGAACCGCCATTTCATACCGGTGGGAAATCCACCGCCGCCCCGGCCCCTGATTCCGGAATCAAGTACCTTCTGGATAACATCCGCCCCGGAAATCTGCTCTCCGGCAATTTTGCGGATGGCGGCATATCCCTGACGCGCCTGATATTCCTCAATACTCTCAGGGTCCATATGTCCGCAGTTACGCAGCACGATTTTTACCTGTTCGTCAAGAAATTCATTTTCAGGCGTTTTAAAAAGATCCGACTGTACAACATATTCTTTTACCGGACTTCCCTGGACGATATGTTTGTCGATAATCTCAAATACCCTGTCCTCATCAATTTCGCCGTAAAGGTAAGTTCCTGTGCTGTCCACGATTTCAACCAGTGGTTCCCGGTAGCACATGCCTACGCAACTGGTTTTCTTCAATTCAAAGTCCAGATTTTCGGCTTCTTTCAATGCCTTGATTTTGTTGTAGGTCTTGCCGGCCCCGGCTGCAATGCCGCAACTGCCCAATCCTACAATTACCTGTGTTTTACTCATATATCCTGATGTAAAGCAATATGAATCAGTGGTTTATTTTTCTTCCTGCCGGTTTTCCTTTAACCTGATTTCCTTGATAATCTTCACCGCGTCTTTCCCGGTGAGTTTTCCGTAGGTGTCTTCACCTATCATCATCACCGGGGCCAGGGAGCAACATCCGAGACAGGCTACGGATTCGAGCGTAAACATCCCGTCTTCAGTGGTTTCTGTATCCTTTATTTTTAAAGAATCCTGAATGGCATCGGTAATGGAATTGGCATTCTGAACATGACAGGCTGTTCCGTGACAAACTTTTATAATGTGTTTTCCAACGGGTTTCAGCCTGAACTGTGCGTAGAATGTTGCCACGCCATACATTTCGCTGAGACTTAAACCTGTATCCGCTGAAATTTTTTCAAAAGCCTGGCGGGGGATATAACCATAAATGTTCTGGGCTCCCTGAAGCAGGGGGATCATATTCCCTTTGCGCTCTTTGTATTTCTCTATAAGCGGGTTCAGCAGGTTGAGGTCAGGAACTTCACCATTGAGAGGCTTTTCTGCTTTTTGAATTCGTGCAACGCGCATGGATAAATTGTTTTTGCGTTAAAAGTAGAAATTCCGGATATTATAGGTTGAAATTTCCTATAATTTATATTTCTTCTAAATACTGTGTAAAGTTCAGATAAACAACGAAATATGTCTTTCTGGCCCGGAATCTGAATCCGAGATTCAGTAAATCCCTGAGAAAAAGATGCTGGTAATTGACAGATGGGGTCTGCTCAGGATAATTGCAGCAGACACTGTTTGACAAATTCTAAGCAGAAGTACCTGGCAAATCCGGGTATCGGTGCACATTGAATCCGGACTTCAACCGATGCCGTGGCGCTTCATTTTTTCGTAAAGTGCGTTCCGGCTTATACCCAGTAATCTGGCAGTCTGGCTGATGTTACTTTCTGTTGCCCTGAGCGCTGACAAAATGGTTTGTTTTTCAGCTTCAGCGAGGTTGAGGATTGTCCTTCCGGGCTTGTCATTGCCGGATGATTCCTTTGATGCGCTCTTTTTTTCTGCAGAAAATGATTCAGGATCGAAGGAAAGGTCTCCACCCAGATTCACATATTTCTCGATAAAATTCTCCAGTTCCCTGATATTGCCGGGCCAGTGGTAACCGGTAAGCCTGATAAACAAATCCTTGCTGATTTCCGGTGTGCTCTTTTTCAGTTTTACAGACTTCAGGTTCAGGAAATAGCTGATCAGCAGTGGTATATCCTCTCTGCGCTCCCGCAGGGCGGGCAGATGGATCGGGATGACACTCAGCCGGTAAAAGAGGTCGCTCCGGAATGTTCCTTTTTCAATTTCTTCTTTGAGATTTTTATTTGTTGCTGCGATAATCCGGACATCAACCGGAATTTGTCTGCTGCCTCCAACACGGGTGATTACACCCTCCTGCAATGTTCTGAGCAGTTTAACCTGCATATCGGGCGGCATTTCGCCGATTTCGTCCAGAAACAGTGTGCCTCCGTTAGCCAGCTCGAATTTTCCCGGCCTTCCGCCCTTGAAGGCTCCGGTGAACGCCCCTTCATCGTAACCAAACAACTCACTTTCGATCAGGGTGGCGGGGATGGCGCCGCAGTTAAGGGCTACAAAACCATTCGATGCCCTGGCGCTGTGGTTATGCATGGATTGGGCAATTACCTCTTTGCCGGTGCCGCTTTCCCCTGTAATCAGTACGGTTGACGGGCTGTCGGCTACCGTTTTTGCATATTCCGTCACCCGCCTGAGCTCATCACTTTCGCCGATCAGGTCTTCAAAAGTATAGCGGGCATGCATGCCTGTGTATTTATTCACGGTCTTATAAACCCTTTTCATTTCCCTGAAACTGATGACCATGCCTTCAATTTTGCCGTCAGGCCGGGTAATTGGGTAGGCGTTCAGGCTGAATGACTCAGGACCAGAGGAGGTGATGATCTGGGTGTCCTCATCAAGCATAATACCCGGCTCATGAATGGCCTGAAGCAGCTTTTTATAATCGGGAATGCAACCATCAATCGCTTTTCCCGAAAGCATGCCATGCGGATATTTCAGTAATTTGTGAGCCATCTTGTTGGCGGATGTGATCAGCCCGTCTTCACTTACCGACATCACAGCCAGTGATAGTGAATCCATCACCTGGCTGATGTACCTGGCTGATTCCTTCAGGCGGTACTCATTTTTCAGGTTTTTCAGCTGATTTTCGATGGCAGTTACGGCTGCAACCACCAGGCCGAGGGTGTGCGGATGAACAAGTTCGCGGCCTCCGGTCAGGTTAACGGTGCCGATGATGTTCCCGGCATCATCATGTACAGGGGCTGCGGAACAGGTCCAGCGGTGATACGCGGTTATAAAGTGCTCGGAGGCAGATACCTGAACAGGGGAATTTTCACTCAGCGCGGTACCCATGGCATTGGTGCCTATACTCTTTTCATTCATAAACGCGCCTACCACCATGTTCAATCCGGAAGCTGCCCCAACGGGCTCAGGATCACCGGTAATGCTGAGAATGCAGCCGTTTTTATCGGTAAGTAAAATGATAAATCCCGATCCTTCCAGAAAATTATAGAGCATGTCGAGGAAAGGTCCGGCAACGCGGATCAGGTCACGGTTTCCGTCAAGCAACACCGCTTTTTCCTGCTCGGAGAGCAGCAGTGAAGGGTATTGCTGATCGCGTGTGACCCCGTACTTCTTGCTCCGCTCATGCGAATCGTGAATAATTTCTTCCTGTTTCCGGTTTTTCCGGGCCATATCCTGATTTTTTCTGCAAAGATAGGAATAAAGCTGCAGGGGCTAAGCCTGCATTACCGGAAGTCCGACACCTGTCAACCGCCCGATGAGCAAGGTAAATTAGTCGGGGTAAGTAAAATAAACAATGAAACCTTGCAGGTGTATTGCTCCGGTCTTCAATCATTTCCTGGCAGGTGATGTGTGAGCCGCGTTGAATCATTCACAAACTTAGATCTCTTTTGGGGTGTTTCGTTATTTGATGTACCGGAGTTAAAGATGTACTTAGTGATTTGCAGTGTATTTGTAAAATAGTTTCACAGAGATGCACAGAGATACACAGAGAAGGCACAGAGATTCAAAGAGGGTTGTATTCTTCTCTGTGTTACTCCGCGATACCTCGGTGAGCTCTGTGTAATTGTTTATTTTACAAGGATTCAGTGAGCTACATTTTAAGGGGTAAACCTATCCCGTAATGGTTATTTTTTTTCTGATAAATATTTGGTATTTAATGACCTGATAGCAATCCCGATGGGAAAAGCCAGCACATCATTTAAAGAATAACCCCCTCTTTTGCCCGTAAAGGCAGCCATACGCATAGTGGTTAATAAGGCCGGATTCTCCTTCTGTCAGCGATACCTGCCCGTTATTTATAATTATCCCGAGCGTGGATCCCGCAGAACAGCACGGAAGGATGGTTCTAATCGCTGATGGGCAGGGGGCAGAAATGCTTTTTACATTCGAATATTTATAGGTAAAGTATGCGCTTTTTTTAATATTATTGTTTTAAATCTATCTTTTGTTTTTATGGGAATAATTGTATTAATCAACAATTGCCAGTTTCTCTGTTGCAATGATATTGTGTTCACTTTCCAGTATCAGCAGATAAATCCCGGAAGGTAAATTATCGCGATAAAGATCAATTTCCCTGTCATTGAAATTCTTTATTATTTTCACCTGTTGCCCGGATGAGTTGATGATCGTCAGCGTTGCGTCAGAGAAGTTATAATCTGATCTGAGGGTCGTTTTGTATGAAAACGGATTCGGGAAAACAGCAGGTTTTCCGGTTAACCTGATCTCAGGCCCGCTGTTAAGTACCAGTTCACAGCCAACAGACGACGGATAATCTGATAAAAAGTATATAACGGAGCTATTCCTGGCACAGACCAGATATCTGTCTGTAAAATCAATAGCATAGGAATAAACAGGCTCTATCAATCCAAAATTGGATCCGATGCCCTCAATGATATAGGGGTAGATATTATGCCCGATCATGTCAAAATTCCATTTTTTTCTGTATTGTCCGTTTATTAAAACCGAGTCGGTTGATATAACAACCAGGTCAAAATTATAGACAAAGTAATGGGATATAATGCCATTCAACGTATCGCCAACCCCGAGATTGTAATCATACAGCAAAGAATCAACCGTTGTATCAGGGAAAACAAAAAATGTTTTATTAGCAAGGGAATCATCTTTCAATGCCCCTGCATAACCTGAAGCCGGGGCCGCCGGAGGATTCATTGGAGAATTGCATGACACGGTGTCAACCTGAACGGAAGATCTGTATATTTTTTTATAAATGCATGAATTTATCAGGGTGTCGCCTTGAACAAAGTACTGGAAATAATACCTGACATAGCATGGATGCTGAAAAGCATAGTTATAATAATAGTCCACTCTCCAGATAGCAGAATCTGGAAACGGATGGTAAACATTTGTTTGTGTAAAGCCGGTTTCGACACTCAATATTAAGATTGAAATGGTAAAAAGGATTTTTTTCATGGTTATGTTTATACATGTAGGCGTATATTCTGCCGCGTTTCAGAGTATCATATGTTTTATAAAGTCTGAAAGTTTACTCAAAGTTACAGAAATATACAGTAAAAATAACCAGATAAGTTTTTTATGCAGAAACAGGTGATTGGACAATAATTATACTTTAGCCTGTTGCGCAGGTGAAAGGCTGAAGTACTGATAATCTATCTGGCTGAGCCTTCCTGTCGGGTGCTCAAGTAGATTTGACCTGATATTCAGTATGTTATATTTTTTACAATATTACCCGAATATACTATAATTATCTTACCTTGTTTTCTGTGACTATTGCTTCAGATTCAGATAATTCTATTATAATGGCTCACATCGCATTTACATTTCTCCCCGGGCTTCGAGATATCCGTCGATCAGCCAGTGTGCCAGATAGATCAGGGGCGTAAGCAGGATTGCCAGTGAAACCTTATAGGTGTATTGAACCAGCCCTACCTGCAATACCTGCTGCATACTCCAGTTTCCGAGCAGGTAAAAAGCAATGAAAAGGATTACAAAACTGTCGATCAGCTGCGAAATCACGGTGGAGCCGGTTGCCCGCAACCAGAGTTTTTTACTGCCGGTAAGGGCTTTCAGGTAATGGAATGCATAGGCATCGATCAACTGGCTGACGAGAAAGGCTGCCAGTGAACCGATAATGATTCCCAGCCCGGCTCTGAATATACTGGTATAGGCATAGTTGATGTCGAAAGGGTTGCCGGTTGGATCTGTTTGGTTCAGGTTAAGCCAGAAATCCGCCGGAGGAACTTCTGTGCCGGCAAGAACGATTAAAAATGACCATGCAATCATCCCCGCGGTTATAAAACTGATCTTACGCACCCCGTTGCGGCCGAAGTATTCATTGACCAGGTCCGAAACCAGGAAAACAATGGGCCAGATAACCACCCCCACACTCAGGTTAAAATCGAGCTTCTGCCCGCCGAAAAAAGGAAGCTGTGCCGGCATCAGACCGAGCAGTTTTTCAAGCGAAAAAATCTTTACTCCCGCAAATTCGGCAACCAGTGCGTTGGTAAGAAAAATGGCAGAGAGGAACAAATACAGTTGAGTGCGCTTTTGTGAATTTTGATTGCTTTGCATAAAAGGGATTTACCTTAAGGTAATATGAAACAAATCGTTGCACATTAAGTTCAGCCGGTTCGGAGATCGTCCGGGCTGAGCCATTTATCCGGTCAGCGATGGAGAGCACCAATAATATTCGTAAATTTATCTGTTCATTCCAACCTTTAAATTATTTCTCTGTCATTAGTCTGATAAAAACAGGATCCGGATAGTTTGAACCAACAAAACTACGATATACACAGACATCTTGTTGAGGCATGTATGGCCGGCAACCGGAAAGCGTACAATGACCTTTACAGCGCTTATTCCAGGGCTATGTATAACCTTTGTCTGCGTATGATGAATAATGCTGAAGATGCCAGGGATATGTTGCAGGAAGGTTTTATTGAAGCATTCAACCGTCTTGACTCATTCCGGTTCGAATCGGCTTTCGGCGCCTGGCTTAAAAGAATAGTCGTGAACAAGTGTATCAATGCCCTTGAAAAGCGCAGAATTGTTTTTGTGGATGAGGAGGTTCCCGATCCCTTGCCTCAGGATGAAACGCCTGATGAAGAAGAACTCCGGCTCAGCGTTGAGAGGGTGAAACAGGCTATGAATCAGTTGCCGCAGGGAGCCAGAATGATTTTTTCACTTTACCTGATCGAAGGATATGATCATACGGAGATTGCAGAAATTCTGAAGATATCTGAATCCACTTCCAAAACGCAGTTTATGCGGGCCAGACAGATGGTAAAGGATATTTTACACGGAATGCCCGCTTCCTAAAAAAAATAATGTTATGAAAAAGGATAACCTGGAAAGATTTGTTCAGGAGCATGCAGGGGAGTTTGACTCCCTTGAGGCACCCCCTGCTTCATGGGATGTAATTGAAGAGAGGGTTTTACCAATCCGCTCAGGCAGATTGAAAAAGTTTCGTGCCATTGCCTTGAGGTCAGCGGCCGCTGTGTTGATTTTTGCTACAGCATGGATGCTGAATGATGCGCGTGATAACCGGATGCAGATCAAGGATGCAGACAGGCAGGCGATTACCGGGATGAATTATGTCATTGATGAACTCTCGGATGCCGAGGCCTATTACACATCCAAAATCCAAAGCCGTGAACAGGAGCTTGCAATCTATGCAAAGGATCATCCTGAGATCATCGAAGACCTGAGAGAGGAGTTCAGGGTGATGGACCAGCGAAAGGCTGAATTGCGGACTGACCTGGCTGAAAGCAATGCCGATGCAAAGGTGATAGAGGCCATCATCCTGTCTTACCGGGTAAAGCTCGAAATTCTGGATGAGATGCTGTTGGAACTCAGGCAGACGGATAATGAATCAAACAATGATACTGAGTCCGGTAAGGAGTTGTAAATCAAAATGAACTGTTCGTATTCGTTAAAAGAAAACTGAATCATGATAAAGAAACTGTTTTTCGGAGCATTGATATTAGGCGGAATGCTTTGTTTTTCGCAGGTTGCACAGGCGCAAATGTTCTCCGAAACGAAAAAGGAGAATAAGAGTTTCCGGCTGAAACCAGGCACGCAGGTGCAGGTTTTCAATAAGTATGGCAATGTAAATGTCCTGGTATGGGAAAAAGATTCAGTCAGATTTGAAGTCAGCATCACCGCCCAGTCGAAGCAACAGGCCAGGGTAAATAAAATATTGTCATCCATCGACTGCGAAATGGTGTCAGCGGCCGGTTTTATCAGTGCCCGCACAGTTTTTAACGATAACAGCGCCACTTTCTGGAAGGATGTTGTCAGCTATGCCGGCAAGGTTATCAATGCCGGAAATAACCTTCAGATCAACTACACAGTTTATCTACCGGTTGCAAGTCCTGTAAAAATTGAAAATAAATTCGGGAATATTTACCTGGGCAGCCATAATCAAAACGCAGATATCAATCTGTCGAACGGAGACCTGCAGGCCAGGGATTTTGCAGGAACCTTCAAACTTAAGCTTGAATTTGGATCAGCAACCATACAGGAAGCCGTTCACGGACAGTTTGAAATCAATTATTCTGACGTTTCGGTTCAGCAGGTGACGAACCTTTCACTCAACAGCAGATCGTCAAATCTTGCTATAGATAAAGTTACAAACCTCGAAATTAATTCTGTCAGGGATAAAATCAACATCAGGAACTGTTCTTCTCTCGACGGAGATGCATCTTTCTCACGCATCCGTATCAACACGCTGGAATCCGGATGTACCATGAATACCCGTTACGGCGATCTGAAGCTGAATGGCATTTCGAAAAACTTCAGACATATTTATGTCAGATCTGAGTATACTGATCTGGTATGTTCATTCAGCAATCAGGCTGCTTATTCCATTGACCTGAGTTATGATCCCAAAACAACCCTGAACATGCCCGAATCTATTGACAATCTGTTTAAAAGGGAAGTCGTCAATGCGACCACCGGAGCCGTGAAAGCCCGTGCTGAAATCGGACATGCCGGCAGTTCGCAGGTCACCCTCCTGATGAAAGCGGGTTCGCTGACCCTGCTGAATAAATAGCATCTTTTACATAGTAGTTTCCAATGTTTTATAACCGGCACTTATCAGCCGGAGGCTATGGTTTCAGCCTCATCCGGCCCGCTTAGAAATTAGTTTTCCGCTGGTTCCAACCCTTAAGAAATTTTGTTGTCATTCATTTATCAAAATCAACAGATCATGAAAAAAGTAAAGGCGTTTATAGAATCTTCCCGGTCGAAAACCGGTTTGCCCGCGTTATTAGTATTAATTCTTCTTGCATCTGCTGCCTGTATGCGCGAAAGAATTGAAGGGAATTACGATCTTATTTCTGAAACCCGTGAAACCAGCTCCTTTACCGGTGTTGTTTCCAAAGGCAATTTCAGGGTTTATATTATCCCCGGTGATGTGCCTTCTGTTGAACTAAAAGGCGAATCCAATGTGCTGCCTTATGTGGAAACATTTGTTTCGGGAAACCGGCTCGTGTTGGAATTCAGAAACGGTTACAATATACGCGAGCACTATACTGTTGAAGTTTATATCACTACGCCGGAGCTGAACAGCATTCATCTAGCAGGTTCCGGACTTGTTGAAAGCGGTGCATTTGCATGTGACAATGCTGATATCAATCTTTCAGGTTCGGGTAGGATTGCATGCGGTTTTATTGCTGAGAATATTGAAGCAGTGGTATCCGGCTCGGGCATTTTGTCCATCAACGGGCAGGCCGGGAATGGTTATCTGCGTGTTTCCGGCTCGGGTGAAATCAGGGCGCAGGAATGCGATCTGTTAAACTGCGATGCAAATATCTCCGGAAGCGGTAATATCCTGGTTACGGTGGCAGATGAACTTGAAGCATGGATATCAGGCAGTGGTTGCGTTTACTACATGGGCAATCCGGGAGTAATCTCTCACATCAGCGGTTCAGGTAAGGTAATCAGGTATTGATTGCCGGCAATTCGCCGGCCCGGGGTCGTGAGGAAACCATATAATTCCGGACATCAGCCTGGCTGGTTAAACAAAGGATGTGCTGCTTAGAAGAGGAAGTTATTTTCAAAAACTATTCACAGGCATTGCTGAAAATGAATAAGTAATGAATTTTAACATTAAATTATAAATCTTTAAAACAAGCTGACAATGAATAAGCAATTCTTAATGATGCTGATCGCTGTTATTTTTTTCGCCCGGTTCACCAATGCACAGGATACTTTGCATTTGTTTGGTAAACGGAATGATGGATCATCAGAAGCGAAAATGCCTGATCAGCAAGGCAGGAACAGCAATGAAATACAGACACTGACGGGACCTGAAAGCCACATCGGGTTTTATTTTGGTTTTACAACCGGTTATTCCCGGATCGATGGTTATGATGCTGTAAATGCAGGTGCTTCAGTTGCGCTGATAGCCAATCATAGCCTAGCAGTAGGATTTTCCGGGAAGGGTTTTGTTTCAGAGCCTTTTCGCGGCGAAGCAGGCACTGCCGAAAAGTTTAATTATGCCGGCGGGTACGGAGGTTTGCTGATAGAGCCGATTCTTTTCCCGAAACGTCCTGTGCATTTGTCATTCCCTGTATTACTGGGAGCCGGGGGTGTTGCCTGCAACAGGGTTTCAGGTATTTATCATCCGTATGATTATGATGATTTTTTTATTGACGATGCCGAAGCTTTTCTGATTGCCGAACCCGGCGTTGAAATTGAAGTGAATGTGGCCCGCTGGCTGAGGATGGGTATGGGTGTAAGCTACCGTATTGTTTCATCCTTTGATTCAGGGGACTTCGTGTCCGGCGAGCTTGACGGTTTTAACGGCGGACTTTCATTGAAAGTGGGGTTGTTCTGATCTGAAACAAACGCAACATAATCTAATTCATATGGCATATCAGCAATGAAATGTCAGAAAATTTTCAACCCGTTATCCAGAGACTGAAATTTCTCGGGATAACGGGTTGAATTATCGGATTCAGACAAAAGTCAGGGCCGGTTATTGAAAGGCAGCACTTTACCTGATTACAGCAAGTTTCCTTGTTTCGGATGTCTTGTTTCCGGAAATGATCCTGTAGGTGTAAAGTCCGGCTGGCAGTCCGCTCAGGTCGATGCGGTTCAGCAGGGAGCTGCTGGTTGCCTGACTGATTACCCTGCTGCCATTCATGTTAAATATATCAATGATTCCACCCTTTGCGGCTTCATTGGTCTTTATCCAGGTATAGTCGTAAGCGGGATTTGGATAGTTCTGCTCACTCATCAGGGTTTGCATGGCCTGCGTGTACTCCACTCCAACCATCTCATCTGATAACCATTGCCTGCTGAGACTGATGATCTCATTTCTTACATCTACATTACTTACCATTTCAAGGCCGATGCCAAAATAGACCGAGCGGTAATTTAATGCCTCATATTTAATGGCCGCATGCTTGGCCGCGGTCGTGTAATTGAAAATAATATCAGCGCCGGGTCCGGCATTGATCTCTTCCGGGTACATGTTGCCGGCATATACATCGACAATGTTACTTTGGGCTACGCCTCCGAAAATGGGGTCATCGGTATTGGCGTTCAGCTTGTTATTCGTGCCTGATCCATCAGCTACATAGATGGCGTTCAAATAGTTGGTGTAGAAATCCTGAGTCACCGGAGTGCCGTTCGAACCGTCTTGCCCGCTCATGATGTCCCAGCCGATGTCCTGTCCTGCTATAAAAACATTGTGTCCGGCATCCATGAAATCCATTACGGCTTCAGCCTGGCTGTCAGTCAGGGCAGGGAAGGTCCAGGCGATATTAAGCCAGCAGGTGAAAACATCCTGGTAGGCATTTGCATTGATCATATCACGCATCGCATTTGCGTTTGTAACAGCATATCCTGTGATGCCTGCAGCGGTAAATCCGTCGAGGTAAACATCCTGATGCAGGCTGGTTTCAGGGCCGCCGGTTCCATTTACCAATAAATCAGTAACACCGGCAATGAGCATTACCCTGTATTGTTTTTCCGGGGCAGCCGGGTTGTCAACAGATTTCATTTTCAATACGTATCCCGGGAATCCGGGTGTCTCTCCGGGGATAACCTTTATGGTTACCGGCTTTGGTGTGCCTTTGGTAAGATTGACGACGGTTGATGTGGTATATTCTTCCCCGTCAATCAGGTAGGAA
This sequence comes from Lentimicrobium saccharophilum, assembly GCF_001192835.1. Lineage (NCBI taxonomy): Bacteria > Pseudomonadati > Bacteroidota > Bacteroidia > Bacteroidales > Lentimicrobiaceae > Lentimicrobium > Lentimicrobium saccharophilum. Next base: position 1,704,757 of record NZ_DF968182.1, on the reverse strand, counting down.
ACCTGCCAGTCTTCCGGGGAATTCTCGGTTTCGAGCCAGAATTCGAAAGCATTACTTCCTTCAATATTGCTGTTTGCTTCAATGCTGAAATTGCTTTCGAAATCCATATAACCCCGTTGGATGTATGGTCCGGCCGATATAATTTCTCCGATATACAGGTTTGTTCCTCCGATGGCATCCACTTCATCACCGGTAATAATCTCCTGATGGCCTTCGGCCACAAAAGCGACAACCTTCATATTTTCGACAATCGCCGGAACATTGTTATAAGCGTCAGGTACATTGTAAGTGTAGGTCCGGTTTACCAGGGTGCCTGCGCTGGTGGTGGTGACTTCATCCCCCCATTGCCCGGTGATGAGGTGGCGCAACATATGCATATGACGGTAGTTGCTGCCTGCTCCTCCTCCGGTTTGTGGTCCGTAGATGCTGTCCTGAATGAGTGCTATGTTGATAAAGTTACCGGGAGCTGCAGAATTGGAGGTGTAGTATAATTCAATGTTTACTGTCAGCAGCCTTGTGGATGGTTCGTACTCCGATGAAATTCCGATATTTACCGGTGACATTTCCTGCATGATCTGATCACAGGCGCCGGCCCAGGCGCCGCGGTTGAGTGCGGTATTGCTCCCGCTGAAAACATGCCGGTTAACAGTTCCGGAAGGATATCCGGTCAGGCCGGTTTGTCCGGCAATCGCATCTCCGAATGGTGTGCGGTAATCCGGTTCCCCCGCCGAGGGTGCTGCGAATGAACCCTGATGGAGGGCTATGACAAAGGCCCTTCCGGGATTATTATCGAGTATAGACTGTGCAATGGCATGTCCATCAGGACAATAAGTGCAATGAATGCCTGTAAATTCTTCAAGAATGGCATTTCTGGGCATAGGGTCCGTGCTGACCAACATCTGTGCGGAGAGGTTGAATATGCCAAATAAGGCCAATAAGGCAAGGGCAAAAATTTTTCTCATGGATTAGGGTTTAGGATGTTTATCGTGGCAACAAATGTGCAAAACTATTCTTTACAAATTGAAATGGATGCCCGGAAATAATAAAATTATTTCAATCTACCTGTATAGTTATTAAATTATTTTATAAACCAGATGGTTGATTGTTCTGTGTCCTTATCGATGACAACAGGTTGAAAAGAAATAAGATATGCAATCTTAAACAGGATTTTTCATAATTTGCGCGGCCGGTTTTGGGTAATCAGATACTGAGTTGTTTTCTCAGCATATCCAATGCTGCCAGGGCTGCCCTTCTGATATTGCGGCCCCGGTGCTCACCGAATGTAAACATTTTTGTTTCAGCGCCTTTTGGCGAAAGTACTGAAATCCATGTAGTTCCTACCTGTTTGTCGGGTGTCCCTCCGTCAGGGCCGGCGATTCCTGAAACAGCGACGGCACAGTCAACTTTAAGATGCCGGATGATACCGGCGGCCATTTCAAAAACCGTTTCCTGGCTGACGGCTCCATACCTGGCAAGGGTGTCGGGTGTTACACCAAGCAGATGTTCCTTGATCTCATTGGCATAAGCAACTACCGAGCCCTTGAAAAACGCGGAACTTCCGGGGATGCTGGTAATCAGGTGGGCAATGTAACCTCCCGTACAGCTTTCGGCAGTGGCGAGGGTGAAGCCATGGGCTTTCAAAAGCTTGCTTACGACCATTTCAAGCGTTTCGTCGCCTTCGCCAAAAATATATTCCGGGATCAGGCCGTATAGTTTTGTTACCCTTTCATTTATTTCTTTTTCAAGCAGTGTCCTGTCAGGGCCTGAAGCTGTCAGCCTGAGCCTTACGATACCTGGTTGCGGAAGGTAAGCCAGCTTGATATAATCAGGCAGCGCGGTTTCCCAGTCTTCAATCTTAGCAGCAAGGAATGATTCTCCAACTCCCTGCGTCAGGATTGTCCGGTGCACGATGCCTGTTGAGCTGAGTTTCGAAAGCCGCGGCAGCACATGGGTAGTCATCAGGCCTTTCATCTCAAATGGCACGCCGGGCATTGAAACATAGATGATTCCATCTTTTTCAAACCACATGCCGGGAGCTGTGCCGTTAACATTCAGCAGCGGGGTGCAGCTTTCCGGTACTTCCGCCTGGGCGCAGTTAAGCGGAGTGATCACGAATCCGCGTGAACCGAAAAGCCGGACGATATTCTCATAAGCATCCTGGTTGAACACCGGTTTTGTGTTAAAGTATTCGCAAAGGGTGGTTTTCGTGATATCATCGCGCGTTGGGCCCAGGCCTCCCGAAATAAGAATGATGTCAGCACGCGATGAAGCTTCTTTCAGCGTGGTAAGAATGTGCTTCCGCTGGTCAGATATGCTCGTGATCTGCACTACCCTGATTCCGATAAGGTTCAGCTGTTCCGCCATCCATGCGGAATTGGTGTCAACAACCTGCCCGATAAGCAGTTCGTCGCCTATGGTAATGATTTCTGCATTCATGGATTGGGTATATAATGATTGCCGGTTCACCGTAAAACCGGAATAAAACTCCGGTTCTGTAATGACAGCGGCAAATTTAGGTGATTATTATGTCGGCTGATTGAAAGGTTCAAACTTTATTGATGTTTTGGACGATCGGGTTTGAATCTGATTATTTTGTCAGTCAATCATACTGCCATGCGAAGGTTGATGACTTCTGCGGCCGGGCAGATTGCAAACATTTAACTAATTTAGCATGCAACCATTGCGTGTATGATGCATCTCAGATTTGATCCGGACTTAACAGCGCTTCTGAACAATTGATGGATGAACAGCAACTCCTGAAGGATTGCCTCAAAGGCGATGTGCATGCCCAGAAGCGCTTGTATAATACGTATGCCCGGAAGATGTTCGGGGTATGTCTTCGTTATGCCGCCGATCAGGGGATGGCTGAGGATTTCTTGCAGGAAGGGTTTATCAGGGTTTTTACCCGCCTGAAAAGCTTCAGGATGGAAGGTTCTTTCGAGGGCTGGATGCGAAGGATTATGGTAAATACCTCGCTCGAAATACTCAGGAAGAAGGACGTTTTCCGTTATGCTTCGCCATTGGACGACGACCTTCAGGTAAGCGATCAGGTGGAAGATGTGGAAGATATTCCTGATACTGATGTGCTGGTCAGGCTGATACAGGAAATGCCGGCAGGATTCAGGGCTGTGTTTAATCTTTATGCCGTTGAAAACCATTCACATAAAGAAATCGGGCAATTGCTCGGAATCAGCGAAGGAACATCCAAATCGCAGTATGCTAGGGCAAGGGCCTGGCTGCAGCAGCGCTTAAAAAGTTAAATATATTGCCAAAATGAAAAGAATAAAGGATAATCTGAGAGAGCAGGCGGGCAGACAGCTGTCGCAGTTTGAAGCCGCACCGCCTGAACTCATGTGGGATCGCATCCGTGCGGGCATGCATCGCCGCAGGCGGTTTATTCTTTTGAGACATACCCTGGTTGCTGCCACCCTGTTGCTGTTGATCGGCATCGGTTACAAACTGATCGTTCCGGTGCCGCATTCCGGAAATGTCATGCTTTCAGAACAGAATCTGGTTTCCAATCCGGAAGATTCTCTTTCGGGTTCTTCGGGTAAAGCGACGGATGGTAGCTTGTCAGATGCAGAGCCCGCTATTACTCAGGTCCGGATTGCCATGCAGTATTCAGGGAAAAAGCGGATTTCCGCACCTCTGCCTCAGCAAGCTGCATTGACAGCTGAAACATTGGCTGCCGAAGTAATCCGGGAGGCCGATGCCGCTCTGGTGCATGACAGGCCGGAAACGCTTTCCGAAATTCAGGGTGATGAAGCAGTTTATGCAGCGGAAACAGAAATCGCCGAAGTAGTGCCGGTTATCGCCGGGAATACTCCTGTGATAAAGGAAAATAACTTACCTCAGGCGCCGTCAAACGAAAATGTTCCGGACAATGGCTGGTTACTGGCCCTGCAATACGGTACAAATCCCGCGATAGAGCTCACGCAGCAGGATTATTCACTGGAATCGAACAGGGGCAATTACAGCCTTGATGCCGTTTCCTCCGGACTGGCTGCAGAAACATCCTATTTTGATGAAGTAGAAAGTACTGAGCATCAGGCACCGTTTATCCTTGGGCTGATTATAAGTAAACCGTTCGCGCGGAGATGGGCTGCAGAAAGCGGACTGGTATATTCACGGCTGGGCTACCTGATCAGAACTACCGAGCTAAACTCGGCTTACCGCGAATACCGGAATGAACTCACCTATCTCGGCGTGCCGCTTGGCTTGCGGTTTAATGTAATTGACGGACGACGTGCCGGATTTTTTGCATCGCAATCCTTTATTTTTGAAAAAGGCATTTCAAGCCGCGTTACATCCTCGACTTACCATTCAGGACTTCTGAATGAATCAGCAAACAGGCATGAAAGCATCAGCGGTTTCCAGATTTCATCGCTTACCGGTCTGGGAGGGGAACTGAAATTCTCAGGGACAATGTCGATCTACGGAATGGCTGGTATGCAATGCTTTTTTATGAACAAATCACAGCCATATAATATCAGGAGTGCAAGGATTGCCTGGCCTTCATTTCAAGCAGGAATCCGCATTAAAATCCGTTAACCGGTTTTATCTTGCCTGCGGATGCAACCATGGCGCCGAAGGGGCATCTATTAACAGAAATTCAAAATTCCGGAATCATGAAAACGCTGAAATTCATTCTGTCTGCTGTACTTTTAATTCTGCCTGCGTCAGTGTTATTTAATGCTTGTCAGGATAAAACTTTTGAGGAAGTTACTTACACCGCCAATGTACCCGTATATATGGGCTTTGATGAGTTCCGCGCGTCGGTAAAGCGATCGGATCCCCGGCAGATGGAACAACCGGGTAAAATCTATTTTAAGGATAATTATTTGTTTATTAACGAGATAAGCAAAGGGGTGCATGTAGTGGACAACAGCGATCCGGCTAATCCTGTGATTTCCACATTCCTTGAAATTCCGGGAAACTATGATATCGCTATAAAGGGAAACATCCTTTATGCAGACAGTTTCATTGATCTGGTAGCAATTGATATTTCGGATCCGATGAATCCGGTGGAGATCGACCGGGTTGAAGATGCCTTTCCGAATGTACTGCCTGTTTTTGATTACACCTACCCTGTGTATGGCCTTGACTGGGAAAAAGGGATTGTAGTTGGTTGGGAGACCAAAGAGGTTACCGAATTGGTGGAAAAAGGGAACACCTATCGCAATGAGACGCTGTATTTTGATAACATGGGCGTTCCTACCCTGGGGTCCAATGAGGTTGCCATAGCTTCTTCCGGCACAGGGCTGGCAGGTTCCATGGCCAGGTTTACGCTGAATAACAATTTCCTTTACGCGGTTCACAACAGTTCCCTGAAAGTGTTCAGCATCAATCCCACACCTGGCATTACCATGAATCCTGAAATTTTACTCGACAGGCAGGTAGAGACCATTTTTCCATATAACAATCATCTGTTTCTCGGGACAACCACAGGGATGATGGTGTATAGCCTTTCCAATCCTGCCGCGCCGGCTTTTGTTTCCGTTTTTGAGCATATTAATTCGTGTGATCCGGTCGTTATAGAAGGGAACTATGCTTATGTTACCCTCCGTTCCGGCACGCAGTGCAACGGATTTACCAACCAGCTTGATGTGGTGGATATTTCTTCGCTCGCGCATCCCTTTCTTGTAAAATCTTATCCCATGTTCAATCCTCACGGGCTTGGAATAGATAATCACATTCTGTTTATCTGTGACGGGGATGCAGGGCTGAAGGTATACGATGCCACAGACCCCATGAATATTCACCTGAACCAGCTGGCCCATTTCCCGGATATTAGAACCTATGATGTTATACCTTACAATGGACTGCTGATGCTTATCGGCTCCGGTGGATTATATCAGTATAACTATTCCGACCTGAACAACCTCGTTCTTATCAGTCATATTCCGGTGTATGTTCCTTAAAAAATGCCTGATGTCTGATCTCAATCGTATCTGCAGGGTTACATTTATATGCTTGTATGCTGGTTTGTTATTGCCGGGTGGCGCTTCGGCCCAGAACAGGAGGCAGGATGTTATTTTCCTGAAATCGGGATCAGTGCTTACCGGAAACCTGATTTATTGCGATAGCCTCCGGGGGGTCAGAATAGATAATGATTGCGGATCCTGGCTATTTTCCATAGGGGAGGTGGATAGTGTCAATATTCTGGGCTTCTGCCAGCGGTCATCCGATAAACGCAACGGCTATTATAATCTGAGCAGTGGCTCCCTGCTTTTTGGCGAGGGAGCTGACGGCTTTGTCCCATATCTCTCCATGACCATGGTCAATGGGTATCATTGGAATCAAAATTTTTTTACAGGGGCCGGACTGGGATATGAATACTTCGGATGGAGTGTTTTGCCTGTTTTTGCAGAATTATTATTTTTCATGAAGCCGGATGTTTTGACCCCTTACCTGTCGTTGAGGAGTGGTTATGCGTTTCCCCTTTCAAAGAATCCGGACTCATACCAGAATGGGAGTCAGGGAAGGAATTACGGGGGAGTGCTTCTTAATCCGGAGGCAGGATTAAAGATTTCTGTCGGGGAAAGAAGTGCCTTTCTGATAGGCATTGGATACCGCTATCAGGAATTGTCGCGGACATCCCCCGGCTATGACCGGAGCGGTAATTACAGCAGAAAAACAGTTACCCATTATAACAGGATTACCCTGAAGGCCGGAGTCCTATTCAGGTGAAACCTTTTTATTTTGACCTGAGTTATTTATTTTCACCATTGTCCGGATAAAATGAAGAAAGAATTTGCCACAAAGCCACTAAGAATAACTAAATGAGAAAAACAGGTTTTGGTGAACATGGTACCTTTGTGCCGCTTCGGCAGGTTCAGTACACTGAATAGTGGCTAAATATTTAAAAGCAAGTTGTATGCTGTTACAATCTTCTGTAACCAGCACCCATAAAGCATTCCGGTCAAATTATAATAATTTCCCCGGGCAAAATGATTTATTTTATCATTTCGTTGGGATTGCCTGCACCAAATACTTATATATTTCATATCTTTATAGAGGCCAAAATTTTGGGAATCCGGGTTCGGCATATTAAACCCGGTATTTTTAGTTTTAATGCTTGAATATGATTGCTCAATCATTAAGGTTATAGCTAAAAGTAAAATATTCAAACCCCGCTGATTAGTTAAAATTAAGTTATCAGATCAACATGAAACTCATCATTAATGCATCGAATGTTCATGTGGGGGGGATGTTGCAGGTGGCCATCTCATTTATCAATGAGTTGGTATATTTCCCCGGCAACGAGTACCATATTTTTTTATCAGCCGAGGTTGAAAGCCAGATTTCCGGCAAGGGTTTCCCAGATAACTTCAGTTTTTATTCTTTTCTGGCTTTTTCAGGAGAGCCGGGGGGGGTGAAGAAGCGCTGGTTAAGCTATCGCCGGCTGAGCAGACTGAAGCTGCTGGAACGTGTGATCAAGCCGGATGTGGTTTTTACTGTTTTCGGGCCAACTTTCTGGAAACCTTCTGCCCCCCATATCGCGGGTTTTGCCATCCCTTTCTTTGTTTACCGGGATTCGCCCTACTTCAATGTGATCAGTAAGGTTGAATTATTAAAGCGTAATTTCGTCAATCTTGTGAAAGAATGGCTTTTTACCCGCTATGTGGATTATCTTGTCGTGGAAACAGAAGAAGTGCGGCAACGCCTTATCAGCATTTTTAAAATTGATGAGAAGCGCATCTTTCAGGTTCACAACACATATAGTAATATTTATAATCATCCGGCCCAGTGGTCCGACAGAATTAAGCTGCCTGAACGGCTGAAGGGGGAACTGAGGCTGGTTACCATTTCAGCCAACCACCGTTATAAAAACCTGGAAATCATCAACAGGGTGATTGATGAATTGAAGGCTCTGGAGCCGGATCTGCGGGTAAAATTTATTCTTACCATCAGGAAAGAGCAATTCGATGGCCTGCAGCCATCAAACAGGAAATCCGTTCATTTTACCGATCGCATCAATGTGGAGGATTGTCCCCATCTGTACAGGCAATGCGATTTTATGTTTCTGCCTTCGCTGCTCGACTGTTTTTCTGCTTCTTATCCCGAAGCAATGAAAATGGGCTTACCTATACTTACCTCCGATCTTTCCTTTGCCCGTAATGTGTGCGGTGAAGCGGCAGTGTATTTCAATCCGTTGGATGCCAGAGATATTGCAGAGAAAATTTTATTGTTGTATCATGATCCTGTGCTTCAGGCAAGGATGGTCGCCTACGGAAAGCGCAAATTGCCTGAATTCGGGACCGCCCGCGAAAGGGCAGCCCGTTATCTTCAACTGGCAGCTGAAGCAGCCAGGAGCCCGTTGTCAAAAGGATTGCATTCGGAAATTAAAGAGCCAGTTTTATCGTAGCGTCATTCCCTGATTTATCACGGATGTTCAGCAGGTAAAAGCCAGGCATGAGCCGGTCAGTTTCAATCAGTATATCATTCCTTCCGCCGCAGAGCGGATAAATGCCGGTGGATTTCAGGTTTCCGGCGAGGTCATAAATGCCGGTTTCAACTGTTATGCTTCTGTCCGAATAGATACAGAGGTAATTCATCCTGTCGTCGCCCCTGTAAACAAAGGCGTTTTTAAATACATCCGGGCCAGTTATCCCGCCCGTCGGGCCGCTGTCGATTTTTAATTTCATGATTACCGGAAGGTGGTCCGACATTACTGCAAGTGCCGACAATACACCGGATGGTACGCTGGTATTCTGCGGGGAATCATTTATTGAACGGTTAAAGTGTTTTCCGTCCTGTCCGAGCGCCTTGTAGGATTCCGGAATATACCTGGCCCCTTTGTTCCCCTGCATGATACCAGCCGAAGCAAGGATAAAGTCGAAACGGTCGTCCATGCCGCCACTGGCCTGGCAACCATTGCCCGAAGATGATACCGACTGGGTATGCCAGGCGGCAAAGGAAAAATTATTGTTCCAGTCTCCGGGTTTATCAACCGGATCGTAGAATCTGAAGCCCTGGTTTGATGCGGGCGGGTTGACCAGGTTCTGATAAGCCTGCTCCGAAGAAGTATAAACATTGAAATCGCCCATTATCAAAAAATTGCCCGGCATCATATTGGTTTTCAGCCAGTTCATCACCGAATTGGTCATAACCGCCCTTGCCTCCTCATTCGAACTGCCGGAACTGGCCTTCAGATGCGCGACAATACAGTTGATAAAAACCGTATCGCCCTTCGCCAGTGAAGGGCTCCGGAAATACAGCCTGTAAAGGTTGATGTCCCTGACGTAAGACTGCATCACTGCCTGTGAATACAATACCAGCTTTCGCGAATCGTAGAAAAGGCCGTTAATAATATACGAGTCAGCAATATTAGTGATCGCAGCTTTCCGGTAATAGTCCTTTCCTGATACGTTCAGTACCTCTGTGAGTATCCGGTTGTGATAAAATTCATATTGGCTGATTTCATTTACGGTGAAAATGTCCGGATTCACATGACCCGTGATGGTTCTGAGGTAGGTATCCTTTTGTTCGTGGTTGTTGTTGGATGAGGTGCAATATGAAGTATAATTACCGTAATTCAGCAGGTTGTAATGCATTATGGTAATGGTGTCCTGAGCGCCTGAAACAAGCGCAATCAGAGTTAGGAGCAGGATGAGAAGGCTTTTTTTCATCAGGGAAATGACAAAATAATTCATGGATTTTCAAGGCATGCAAAGGTACGACAATAATCAATACCCCTGAAGGCATTATATGTCAGCGGTTTAAAAGCCTTTTGCCTGCTGAATGGCAGAAGCAACGCATGATGATCCGGAGCCGGATACTTACTTGTGAACTCTACGGATAAATTCCTCCACTTCAGGCACGCCACCCTGATAAACAAGGTATCCGTTGTAAGGTTCCCTTGGGGTGATTTCATCCTTAACGGGGGTAAGCATCATCCGCCTGACCTCTTCCGGGTCGCTGGTCTGGCCAAGTACCCAGCCCAGTTTAATGTAAGCGGCTTCGGGAAGCATATTACCTGCCGGCACAATACCTTTGGCCATCAGGTCGCGGCCTGTATCATATACAAACATATGGGCATAGCCCCAGAGTGTCTGCACGGTCATATACATATGTACGCCGGCGGCATGTGCCCTTTCGATGGCAGGGTACAATGGTTTGTTCACATGTCCCAACCCGGTACCGGCGATCACGATGCCCTTATATCCGTTTTCGACCAGTGAGTCAATGATATCGGGCTGCATGTTGGGATAGTAGTAAACAATGGCCACCTTTTCTTCAAAATAAGGGAGGATGGTAACCTTTTTATCTTTCCGGCGGGGGTTGTAATCTTTTTTGATGGGGAAGACACCCTTGCGGGTAACGGTAGCCAGCGGGGTATCGCCCAGGGTGCGGAAGGTGGAGCGGTAGGATGAGTGCATTTTTCTTACCCTGGTGCCGCGGTGGAGAAATCCGTACTCGTCGCTGGTCGGGCCGAACATGCAAACCATTACTTCGGCAATATCGCCATGCCCGGCCGCGGTACAGGCGTGCATAAGGTTGAGGGCGGCATCTGAACTGGGCCTGTCCGACGACCGCTGAGATCCTACCAGCACAATGGGGACCGGCGAATCCTGAACCATATAGGTCAATGCAGCGGCAGTGTGATGCAGGGTGTCAGTTCCATGACCGATTACGATACCTTCCACTCCGTTTTCAATTTCTTTACCAATGGCAACGGCCAGTTTCCGGTAGTTGTCAGGGGCCATATTTTCGCTGAAAACCGCGAAGACTTTTTCGGTTGTGAGGTTGCAGATCTGAGCCAGTTCCGGCACCGCACCATACAGCTCTCCGGGCGAAAACGCCGGGATAACAGCCCCCGTGCGGTAGTCGAGCCGCGAAGCAATGGTGCCGCCGGTGCCTATCAGTTTAACTTTCGGCAGCCCCTGTGTATAAGGAAACTCCTTTTCCGGAATTTTATAGTTTGCTTTTTTATACCCGGTTTCCTTCATACCGGTGATTGTCGAAATATCGATCCCCACGTTATAGCCGGTTGCAATCTTCATGACAATATGCTTGTCGTCGTCGTTTTCGGCACGCGGAAGTACCGTTCCTTTAAACAACCCGCGTGTGGTTGTGACTTCTGCCTGCCCCCAAACCCTGACATTGAATTTTTTGAGCATCTCAAGGGCAGCTCCCTTATATCCCTGGAAAATATCGTCGGCCATTGTTTTTTGTTTCTTTAAGAGTTTTAATGAGTTTCCGGGAACTCCCATTTATTTGCTTTTCCTGAGTTTCTCTGCCAGTTCGGCCAGCGGGATATTCCCGATCGCCAGTTTTCTTAACTGACCCATGATCCAGTCTTTTTCTATGCCTTCGCGCTGCGTATGCCGGATTTCTGAAAATTTCGATTTAAGGAATGGCAGGCTGCCCAGCAGTTCTTCTTTGCTGACTCTCTTGTATTTGATACTGGTGAGCACCGATTCAAAATCGAGTTTCGGATATTCATACACATGGGGCAACATCAGCCAGGCGATTTCGGGCGACATCCCTTTATCTTTAATAAACTTAAGCAAACCGTAAATGACCTTGTATGAGAATTCAGCTGTAGGTTTGGCGTGGCCTTCCACATATTTAAGTTTATGTCCGAAAAGTGTTCCTACGAACGAAGGTTTATAACCAAGTTCATTGATAATCTTTTCAATCAGGGGGAAGATGTCTTTCTTGAATATATAAGTGTAAGTATCTTCCGGAATACCCCAGTCTTTCATGATGTGATAGCGGTCGATAACTTCCTGGGGGAGATTTTTGCCGAGTTTTTCAATATGGGCATCTTCGAGCGGGATGGGTGCGCTGTCGGTATCGGGATACATCCTGTCGGCGCCCGGCAACACCCTTTCGAAAATGGTGGTACCGTCCTCAAACGATTTCCTGGTTTCGCCGGGGATGCCTTCGAATGCCATTTTGCAGCGTTCTTCCACGGTTTCGATGGCTGTGGCCATATCTTCTTCCGGTCCCCATATGATTAACTGGGCGTCCTGACCATTGACTTTCAGCATCCTGCGGATGGATTCCCAGTCTTTTTCAGCAACAACCTGCTCAAAGGCTTCGGAGTGGGTCATATTTGGTTTCTCCAGACAGGCAATTACCTTCAGGCGGTCGGTGAGTTCGTCGGCGAACATTTTATCCGGCTGGGTAAAGTGCGATAAAGCGCCCCTGAAACCAGGAAGGTTTATGGCAATGATTTTATGTTTACGGATTTTTGTTTCATCGAGCGGCGCATAACTGAACTTAAAATCGTGAAAATCAATTTCTGCATGCCTCGTTTTCCAGTTTTTATGATCCGGGATATCTTCAAGCAAGCGGTCGCGGAGCAGAAGCAGTGACCACTGCCTGAAGCACTCGTTGTGCGTGAGTTCGGGTATCCAGCGGGTATGGGCAACACCTTTGATTTCGACCCTGTGCCCGCCGCGGCAACTGACATTCACATCCTGACGCCCGGCGCCTATGCCGGTTCTTACCTTTCCGGTACTGCGGTTCAGAAAACGGATATAATCGCAGGCCTCTTTTACCTCGTCAGGATTCAACATATCAGGATAAGTAACCGTTTCGATCAGGGGCATGCCCAAACGGTCGGTACGGTAAATCCGGGTATGGCCGATGTCGGATACCTCCCGGCAGGAGTCTTCCTCAAGACTAAGCTGAATCAGCCTGACTTTTTTCTTTTTTAAAGGAATCTCCCCCTCCACACCAATGATGGCAGTCCGCTGGAAACCTGTAGGAATACTTCCGTCGAGATACTGTTTGCGGGTAATGTGTACTTCACCGACAATATTGAGTTTCGACAATAACGAGATTTCAATAGCTATATCCAACGCTTCACGGTTTACCGGAAAGGGCGGGGTGTCATCTACTTCGTAGGTGCAGGTAGTTTCGTTCTTTAACCTGTAGATGATGTTCTTGCGGGTTTTAAACTCCATCAGCGCCGTCCCGTCATATTCGCCCAACTCGCTAAGGGTGGGGCGCATGTGCCGGATTACTTCCGCGTCAAATACATCGGGTTTCTGGTAGATGCCGGCAGGGCAGTGGCAGAATAGTTTTTCTCTGGTCTTTAACTGCTGGTGCACCTCCAGCCCTGACATAAAGCCAATGGTATCATAGGTTTCCTGGGTTGCTTCGCTGCGGAGTACATAACCGGCCGCTTCCATGGTCTTTCTGTAGTTTTCCCTGGGGTCGAATTGCTGATTCATCGTGGGAGGCTGAGTTTTGAAGACCCCAAACGTACAGGAATTTTCGGGATTCAGCAAAAGTTTAAAACAGTTTTTGTAAACATCGCATGTTCATAAAACGATTACGGTTATGCATCGTAAAACAAATGGTCAGATCAATTAAATTTGTTAGCCGGTTAGCGGAAACGCCAATCACTTATTATTCATTCACCAAAGCCAACCCTTATGAAAACCCTGAAACGTATTCTTCTGTTGATTCTTGCATTGGTTGCCCTGATGCTGATTGTGGCGGCTTTTGTTAAAAAAGAGTATTCGCTTGAACGTGAAATTACTGTAAATAAACCAAAACCGGAAGTTTTTGATTATGTCAGATACCTGAAAAATCAGGACAATTACAGCGTATGGTCGCAAATTGACCCTGATATGAAGAAAGAATTCAGCGGTGCAGACGGAACCGTTGGCTTTGTATCAGCGTGGGAAAGTGATGATAAACGGGTTGGTAAAGGTGAGCAGGAAATCACAGGAATAACTGAAGGTGACCGGATAGATTATGAGTTGAGATTTAAAGAGCCGTTTGAAAGCACTGCCTACACATACATGATCTGTGAAAGTACAGGAGAGCATACAACGCTTGTTAAATGGGGCTTCAGCGGCAGGATGAATTATCCCATGAACCTGATGTTGCTCTTTATGAATATGGAAGGTATGCTGGCTCCTGACTTTGAAAACGGCCTGACCAGACTAAAACAGATTCTGGAAGCTCCGGAAAACTGATAGAGGAGCCATTCACATTCTTTCAGCGCAAATTGTCCGGTTAAATGCTGGCTTGTATAAGCAGCCTTCATGGTGCAGATTTGTTTGCAACCACTGTTTTGGCAGCCATATATATTATGCCGCTTGTGTGGAATCATTTTTTATTTTACTTTAGCCTGTGAGGAAAGTGGCAGGAGTTTTTCCGGTAATTTGCGGAACAGCGGCAGGAAATTATAGATTTAGCGTTTTGGCTTAAAGGGTTGTTTTTTATCAGTTTATAAAATTTTTCCATTCCTTCAGTCTGGTTCTGTCTATGAAAAATCTCAGGCAAAGAAAATTATTTCCGGATCGCGGTAAATCTGTTTTTATTCTGGCAATCGGGCTGATTTTCATGATGCTGATAGTTGCGGCAATTTTCTATATCCGTAATGGAATCGCATCGGTTAAGAAAAAAATTGGAAATGAGCTGGTTTCTATTGCTGAATTGAAGCGAAACGGCATTACAGAATGGTACCTGGATGAAATTAATGATGCTGCCGCAATATCGGCCAATACTTTTCTCCATGCGGTATATTTGAAAAGCATCAGTTCCGGAGATGAGGCTTCCGGCGCTGATCTGATTACCTTTCTGAATGACCTGAAGACCGAACACGGATACAGTGAAATTTTCCTTACTGATGTTGAAGGTAATCTGCGTTTATCCACAAGCGCGGATTCTTCCGGGCCGGGCACTGCTTTGGTTGGTTTTATCAAAGAGGCTGTACGTGAAAAGATGGTTATATGTACCGGTCTTTATCTGAGTCCTGTAAACAATGCCCCCAGGATAGATTTTATTGCACCGCTGGCTTTGCCTGAAGGGGAGTTGCAGAGTGCGATCGTGTTGAGCATTGACCCTTATGATTATTTATATCCGTTGCTGTCTTTCTATCCTTCACCGGGTAGATCTTCCGAATCGGTGCTTCTAATGAAGGAAGGGGATCAGGTGTTGGTGTTAAGTAACCTGCGCTTCGAGGATGGGGCCGCTCTAAGAAAAAGAATACCCTTGCCTGATTTGAAAGGAAATGAAGCGTTGGCTACTGATGGTTTTAAAGGGATTATTGAAATTACGGACTATCGCGGAATCGAAATTTATGCTTATTTGTGCCCTGTTGAAGGAACGTCATGGTACCTGATCACAAAGATTGATAAGGATGAGCTTTATTCAGGCCTCCGCGAGGAAATCGTCCTGGTTTTAATTCTGCTGGTTCTGGTGGGCTTGTTTCTGGGTGCGGTTTTCTGGTTGTATAATGCGGAGCGGCAGCGCAGGGTGCTTGCTTCATTACTTCAGGCCCGCGAAGAATTCAGGACTACCATCTACAGCATCGGGGATGGTGTCATCATAACCGATAAGGCGGGTATGATACAGAATATGAACCCTGTTGCTGAATCGCTGACGGGCTGGAAGGAATCAGATGCAATTAACCGCAGCATAACAGAGGTATTCCGTATTGCAAGTGAAGATACGGATGAGGAAGTTCCGAACCCGGTTATTAAAGTGCTGTCTTCGGGTATTGTAGTTGGCCTGGCAAACCATACCAACCTGATTTCAAAGGATGGGAAAAGGATTCCTATAGCCGACAGCGGGGCGCCTATCAGGGATGAATCAGGCAGCGTGACGGGTGCCGTGCTTGTTTTTCACGATCAGTCCCAACAGCGTAATTATCAAGCCGCCCTTGAATCGAGTGAAGCGAGATACCGCCGCATGTTTGTCGAAAATCCACAGCCAATGTGGATTTATGCCCTGGAAAGTCTCAGGTTTCTTGAGGTTAATGATGCAGCCATTGAAAAATACGGTTACAGCCATGATGAGTTTCTTTCAATGACCATAATGGATATCAGGCCTGATGATGAACATGAACGCCTTATTAAGAGTATTTCCGAGACCAGTTTTGAGTTGAATCATGCCGGGGAGTGGAAGCATTTAAAGAAGAATGGCGAAGTTATATGGGTTGTAATTGTGTCGCATCTCGTCACTTATAATGGTATAAGGGCTAGGCATGTGATGGTCGATGATATCACCGAACGAAAACTGGCTGAGCAGGCACTTCAGAGAAGTGAAGAAAAGTTCCGGAATCTTTTTGAAAATCATTCCGCGGTAAAATTGCTGATAGATGCGGAATCAGGACAGATCACCGATGCAAACGCATCGGCATCAGCTTTTTACGGATGGACCCATGAGGAGCTTACCAGCATGAACATCAATCAGATAAATACCTTGTCAGAGGAGAAGCTCAAAGTGGAGATGGAAAATGCCAGGATCAAAAAACGTACCCATTTTGAGTTCCGGCATCGTCATAAAGATGGGTCTGTCAGCGATGTTGAGGTCTTCAGCAGCAGCATTCTGATTTCGGGCAAGGAATTTTTGCATTCTGTTGTACATGATGTGTCAGCCAAAAAATACGCCGAGCAGCGCATAAACCTGTTGATCCGTTCAATAGAACAAAGTCCTGTGGGTATAATAATCACAAACCCTCATGGCGTTATTGAATATGTAAATCCAAAGTATCTGCAGATGTCGGGGTTGGATTCCGAAGAACTCATCGGATTTGTTCCGTCAATGTTGAATCGTAAGTCCGGGGATCTTCATCAGGTAGAAGAAGTCTGGTCTGCCATTGGTGCTGGTAAGGAATGGTGCGGAGAGTACCCGGAGCGTCGCAAAAATGGCGGGACTTTCTGGGAGAATGCAGTGATATCCCCGGTTTTTGACAAGGAGCAGCAGATCAGTCATTACGTGATTATTCTTGAAGATATAACTGCCCAAAAAAGGATGATCACTGAACTGAAATCCGCCAAGGACAAAGCAGAGGAAAGCGACAGGCTGAAATCTGCTTTTCTGGCAAATATGAGTCATGAAATCAGGACGCCGATGAACGGAATAATCGGTTTCATGGATCTTTTGCAGGAGCCTGATCTCGAAAGCGAACTGCGGGCCGAGTACATTGGTATTGTAAAATCGAGTGGAGAACGCTTGTTGAGTACCATCAATGATATTATAGACATTTCTAAAATTGAATCAGGGCAGGCTGTTGTAAATCATACACGTACAAATGTCAACCAGTTGATTGACAGGTTGTATAAATTTTTCAGGTTTGAGGCTGATGAGAAAGGGTTAGTTTTCTCTGTTGAGCAGAAACTGAATGATGAGCAGACCTGGGTGAATTCAGATCATGTCAAGCTTGAGTCAATCCTTACAAATCTTATCAAAAATGCCCTCAAGTTCACCCGCCGGGGTTCAGTAAAACTGAGTTACTGGCTGGTGGATGATTCCATGCTTGAATTCCGTATTTCCGATACCGGAAAGGGCATTCCTGCCGACAGGCTGCAGAGTATATTTGAGCGTTTTGTTCAGGCAGATGTTTCTTATTCACGCGATTATGAAGGTTCCGGCCTCGGTTTGTCAATTTGTAAAGCTTATGCCGGAATGATGGGCGGGGATATCACCGTGGAATCGGAAGTGGGAAAAGGTTCTGTTTTTATTTTTACATTGCCTTACCTGCCGGCTGACGAAGGTCATACCGCGCATGAAAAAATGCATGATTCAGTCGCGGAGCCGCCTGCCGGTAATCTGATTCTTGTTGCTGAGGATGATGATATCAGTTATTACTACCTGAATAAGTTGCTGGCAGGCAGACAGGTAAAGCTTATCAGGGCACTCAACGGGGAGGAGGCAGTAATGCAATGCAGAGAAAACCCGAATATTTCCCTGGTGCTGATGGATATCAAGATGCCCCTGCTGGATGGGTATGATGCAACCCGGCAGATTCTGGAAATCAGAAACGAATTGCCGGTAGTCGCCCTCACTGCCTATGCCTTTGAGGAGGACCGGCAAAAAGCGCTTGACTGCGGGTGTGTTGATTATGTGAGTAAGCCTTTGAAGCGCGATACATTTCTTGCCATGATCGACAGGTATATGCCAGATAAGAAAGGCTTGTGAATTCAGCTGCGGTTGTATTCCTGCCGGAATAAAATGACTGCATTGGGAATTTCATGTCGAACATATGCAGGTGTATTTATGTTGCTTTTAATAATCCACCCGGTTGAAAACAAGCATCCGGGTAGCAGTATTTGTTAGCAGGAATCCTTATCATTTGTTCAGGCAACTTCGTCCTGTATTATTTGTAAAAATCCTCCTTTCGTTTAAAAAGTAGCCCTATCTTTGCACACAAAGCACTGATGCATGGCACTTGATACCATTATTGAACTGAACAACCTGAGCGTTTACCAGCGCAATATCCTTGTGTTGTCTGAGGTTACCCTTTCCATCGGCAAAGGGGAGTTTGTGTATCTGATCGGCAAAACAGGAACCGGAAAGAGCAGTCTTTTAAAAACACTGTATGCTGATTTGCCCGTGAATGAAGGAGAAGCTGAAGTAGTCGGGTATAATCTCAGGAATATCAAGCAGAAGGAAGTGCCATACCTGCGCCGGAAAATAGGGATTGTTTTCCAGGATTTTCAGTTGCTTTCCGATCGCAGTGTAAATGACAATCTGGTGTTTGTACTGAAGGCAACAGGTTGGAAAGATAAAGAGGCTGCGGATGAAAGGATCAAAGATGTACTCGAGAAGGTAGGGCTGAAAACCAAAGGATTCAAGATGCCCCATCAGTTATCGGGAGGGGAACAGCAGCGTGTTGCGATTGCCCGTGCATTGCTTAACGACCCCGAGTTGATCCTGGCAGATGAGCCTACCGGCAACCTGGATCCTGAAACTTCGGAAGGAATTATGACTCTGCTTTTTGAAATCAGCCATTCGGGGCGTGCAGTGCTGATGGCGACCCACAATTATGCACTGATGGAGAAATTTCCCACACGTACCCTGAAATGTGAAGCAGGTAAAGTTTTAACTTCCGAAAACGGCTTCGGCCAGCCGGGCAGCATTGCCTGAATTTGAAAATTTGCGGTTGAGTAATTCGTGCCTTTTTTCCGCTGCAGATAGTGAGAAGGGGACATCCTTCAGGTCGTCCAGTTTTTTTCTGAAATCTTCCGCTGTTTCAGCAATTGTGCACAATGGCTCAAGCCCGGTTCCGTTGAGCATTAAAGGATTCACAAGGCAATGCCTGCCATTGTACAGGGTGTTCAGTAATTTAAGTTTTAAGCCTGTAGCCTGAAAGGTGACCAGCACATTTACATGGGCATTGCGAATCAGGGAGAAAAGCCTTTCATCGTCTGGATTTGCAATAATACTGATGTTGCTGTAAGGTTGCGCAAGATCAAAAATCCTTTTCTGCGGATTCATTCCGGCTATGATGAGGCGGTGATTGCTGCCGGCAAAAACCTTTCTGATAAGGAATTCTACGGCTGCCTCATTTTCAGGTACTTCAATATTTCCGTGATAGAGTGCGTAATCTCCGCTACCTGCTTCAATATTAAAGGCATCATTGGCATGAAAACTTGGCAGAAACCGGATATCTTTCCCGGGAAACACTTTTTTAAGGTAATCGGTATCACATTCTGATACCACAAGCATCAGGCCGGCATGCTTCAGTTTGCGTTGAAAAAACCTCAGTTTCAAACTTTCTGCAAGGAAATAGGCTTTTTTTGCCAGGTTGTGCTCCGCGGAAAAGAGGTTTATGTAATATTCATGTTCGATGTTGCTCTCGCGATATATCAACTTGCGGTTCCTGAGCCGCGGGTCGTCAAGATAATAGCATGAATGCATACCCTCGAAGAGCACCGGGTAATTGTCTTTCAGAAGATTGCGCACCAATGATTCAGAGCGGCGGCTCTTCACGATATAGGGTATAGGACTGAATGCGGACCCTATTCCGGTTTTCCTTGAATAATAGTGTACTTCTTCACAGAATGCTTCCAGTTCAGTTGCCCGGTCGCGCCCGGGGTATTCAAAGATATGCAGGTGCAGACGGATGCCGTAATTGTGCAGCGCCATGATTTTATAAAAGACGTCGATTACTCCACCGTAGTTGGGCGGAAAAGGTACATCGAATGAAACAATATGCAGGTGTTGGTCAGACATATTTTTGATAGACTTCTTTCAGAATAAGTTCTTCTTTTTCCCAGCAAAGCGCTTCGGCTGCTTTGTCCAGATTATTTTTCCACCTGATTGTACGTTCAGGATGGTCGAGCATCTCTCTGAATTTTTTTGCAATCTGTTCCGGATCATGACTATCAGTAATCATCCCGATGTCATAACCCTCAACAATGGCGGCAATCTCAGGCAAACGCGAAGCCAGCACGGGAATGCGGGCGTGAATATAGTCAAAAAGCTTGTTAGGCAAACTGAAACGATAATTGATATTGGTGTCTTTGTCCAGGGTCAGCCCAATATCTGCCAGTCTTGTATAACGCATCATTTCCTCATACGGCATCTTTGGCAGGAACATTACCCTGTCTCTGAATTCAGGCTGTTCTGCTTTTTCTTTGAGTTTTCCAATCACATCACCGCTGCCGATAATGAGCAGGAGGGTGTCCCCGCATTGCCCCACCGCCTCAATTGCCTCTTCCGCACCCCGCTGAATATTGATGCCCGCTCCCTGCAACAGAATTATTTTCCTGTCCTCAGGTAAGCCGAGCTCTGCCCGGCTATAGCTTTTCCCCTCCTTCAGGCGTCGGGGAATGTTCCTTACCACATGCAGCTTTTTATGATATTTTTCTTCATATAACCTGGCGATACTGCCATTAACGGTAATAATATCTGTGAGTCTGGGGAAAATAAACGCTTCAATGCTTTCCCATATTCCCTGAACAAAAGGCCGGTCAACCAACTCGGGTGTCCCGGTGTAGAATTCGTGGCTGTCGTAAACCAGGGGTACCCGTTTCAGCCTGTGCGCCAGAAAGCCGGCAGGGAGCGTATCGAGGTCGTTGGCAACAATTAAATGACAACGATGGGTGATAAGCAACCAAAGCAGCCGGATGTTGTATTCAGCATAAAAGAGCGGCCCCCTGCGGAAGAATAACTTCATCCGCTTTGTAGTGTATGGACGACCGGTCAACTCAAGGCTGCCCGGTAACCTGCGTCCGACAAGTAATACGCTAAAGCCCATATTCCTGAGGGTGCGACATGACTTATCAACGCGCTGGTCGGTGCTTAAATCATTGGTTACGGTAACAATGACTTTCTTCAAGGCAGGTAGTCAGGTGTTTTGGTGGCTGCAAAAATACCTGAATTTTTGGAAACACTGCTATTGGCAGGCCATCTGTTTTACAGTAAACTGGCGGAAGTGAAAATGTGCTGATTAAAGAAGTTTAAATGCTTAAGCATTGCCAGGTGCCTGATCCGGGCGTATTTGATATTTAATTGCTTGTGATTTTTATGGTAATCTGCAACCGGTCTTAAGAATCCGGCCGGTAAATTATTCGGTGCATGCCTCCGGAATGTCGGAACGATCTCCTTAACTTTGTGCCCATGACAATACACCCTGTTCCCGAACAGAAATTCAATTACAGCCTGAAGTCCTGCAACACATTCGGGATGGATGTGAAAGCCGCCGTATTTACGAGGCTGACGGCAGAGAGTGAGCTTCCGGCACTGCTCCGCATGATTCATCAGACCGGTACACCCTTGCTGTTTCTGGGTGGAGGCAGCAATGTGTTGTTTACCAAGGATTTTGACGGAATGGTTGTCGGAGTCGCAACCAAAGGCATTGAGGTTATTGACCAGGATGAAGAATTCGTTTATGTGCGCGGGATGGCCGGTGAGAACTGGGATGATTTTGTACAATACTGTGTAAGGCATAATTTCGGCGGGCTTGAGAACCTGAGCCTGATTCCCGGCAATGTCGGCAGCAGCCCGATACAGAACATCGGTGCATACGGGGTTGAGCTGAAAGATACCTTTTATATGCTGGATGCCGTTTCGCTGCGCACGGGAGAATTTCGTGAGTTTTATTCTGATGATTGTGCTTTCGGATACCGGAACAGCGTTTTCAAAAATGAGTTAAAAGGACAGTACCTGATTTTATCGGTAACATTTCGCCTGAGAAAGCGGCCGTTACTGAATACCGCATACGGTGCTATCGGGGCAGAACTTGAAGCAATGAGAGAAATGCCTTCGGTGAAAGCAATAGCGCAGGCCGTATGTAATATCAGGCGCAGCAAACTGCCGGATCCGGAGGTGATTGGAAATGCCGGAAGTTTTTTCAAGAATCCTGTTGTGAGTCATGCGCATTTTGAAAAACTGAAAAGTAAAAATCCCTCAATACCCGCATATCCGGGTGAACATGGCGTTAAACTGGCTGCCGGCTGGCTGATTGAACAATGCGGATGGAAAGGTTACCGGGATGGCGATGCAGGGGTGCATGAACGGCAGGCATTGGTGCTTGTCAATTATGGCAAGGCTACCGGGATACAGATCCTGGATCTTTCTAAGAGAATTATTGATTCGGTTTACTCCGGATTTAGTGTAATATTGGAACCGGAAGTAAATATCCTTTAGTCAGGTTTTATTTATTAATCGCCCAATGGAATTAAAAATATCTGATTTGATAGCAAAGGAAATGTTTCTGACTCCTGAAGAAATAGAAGCAGTGGATACCTTAATTCCCATCAAAGAATTTAAGAAAGGCCGGCTTCTTCTGGAAGAAGGAAGCATTGCAAAAGAATGTTACTTCAACATCAAAGGTTGTGTTCGTTCGTATCAAATTCTGAATGGCGAAGAAAAAACAACTCAGTTCTTTATTGAAGGAGATTCAATTGCATCACTTTTAAGCTATCTTAATAAAACTCCGGCAAATCATTATTTCGAATGTATTGAAGATTACACATTGGCTGTATTAAGTTTTGATAATGAACAAAAACTCTATAAACAGCATCCTAAATTTGAAGCCCTCTGCAGAAACAGCATTGAGCAAGAATTCGGCAAACAACAAGAAGTCCTTCAAAACTACCTTACCAGGAATCCGGAAGAAAGATATTTAATGTTACAAGAAACCCGGCCAGAATTGCTCCAGCGGGTTCCTCAATATCACCTGGCGACATTCCTGGGTGTGCAGCCTGAATCTTTGAGCAGGATTCGTAAACGTATTGCCCAAAAGAATAAGTCTTAAACTATAGCTGGGATTCTTTACTTTTGTTTCTTACCCCTGCTGTCAATAGATATGCACAAAAAGTTAATTCTGCGATAACTGCTGTAAATAGCATAACCATTGCACTGATTTCGATCAGTGAAGGGACCAGAAAACTTGCCATAGAATTAAACATATATCCTAAGCCGGCTATGAAAATTATTATTCCGATGAATTTTGGAAAATCAGCAGATTTATACAAAAGGACTCCCATTAATAAACAATTGATCGCAAAGAATACACCAGAGATTAAGTAACCATAGTCGAAGACTTGCATCTGTGTTATTACATCACTGCTTAGTTCAGTCAATTGTTCAGTTGACATTTTTTCTGCACCTTGAATCATTATTACAGGCTTAAACAGGTTGATCAGGTTTGCGCCAAGCACTGATGATTGTAATAATCTGAAAACGGCCGCAAGGATTGCAAGACCTTTGTGAACATTTACAAGAAGGAAGTAGAAAAGTACGGATACCATTACGTCGGATAGAACCATGATAAGATCTCCTAAAAATCCTAACCTGAATAAAGTTTCGTTTTGAATAATATTATTCAGGGTAATCTCAGCATTAGTAAGGTCGATCAATGTTCCTCTGACAAACATTCCACTTATCAATCCGCCGGTAATAATTAACAGGTAGAAGAATCCGGTAGTTCTTGCCAAAGTTTTTGTCGATAAATTCAATTCATTTGTTTTCATAGTCAAAGTTTTAAATTTGTTGATGCAAAGCTACATTGCCCCTTAGGAGTAATTCATTGACTTTGGTTAATAAAGAATCACTATTGCCCGGGGAAAAGCATGAGATTACCTTCGGTGAACTCTCCTGATAGTATCGGGATCGGTTCTTAGCTAACGCTCAGAAAGACTGCAATTTGCGTGTGTTTTTTAAGGAGGGTGCCTGGTGGCGGCTTTGCCGCCACCAGGCACCCTCCTTTGAATCCTAAAACATTGTCTTTCTGAGCGTAACATCGTGGAGCGAAGAATCTCTAAGTCCATTATCAGGTTTTTCAGGACAACATTGATAAAGAATATAAAACCTGAAACCCGCTATAAAAAATTTTGGGACAGTTGGTTTTTTATGGGTTGTTGTCCGCAAAAACGCTCAACGGCTTGATCGGTCACCGCCCGCAAACGGCAAATTATAATATCCCAAACGATTTCTTCCTGCCCGGCTTATGCCGGTGGGTAGGATACCAGCCTGTGAGGCTTGTTTATTTCAGGATTAACAATGCGCTTTAGCGGGGATCCTGTCACTATCTGCAGGTGTAATTTCTGACAGAGTATATACTGTTTGAGATAACGATGCATTTTCGCAACAATGATGCAGTAAGGTTATGATAAATGCGCCGGATGGCTGAGCGGTTTTATCATATTGCCGTATATTAGCAAGTCTTTAACAGCTATTTACCAAATTTCGGGCATTTATGAGCACAACCCTGATTGGTTTCATCATTTATCTGATTGCCATGTTGGGCATCGGGATATACATGTATCGCCGCAATGAGTCGAATGCCGATTATTTTCTTGGAGGCAGGAAGATGAACTCCTGGGTGGTAGCATTGTCGGAGCGTTCTTCCGGAGAGTCGGCCTGGCTGCTGCTTGGGCTTCCGGGTGCAGCGCTGGCATTAGGAATTGTTGAGGTCTGGACTGCCCTGGGGTGCCTGATCGGCATTTTCTTTTATTGGTATGCGGTGGCAGAGGACATCCGGCGGCAGTCGGAACGTTTTAACGCCATCACCCTGCCTGATGTTTTTTCAAAGCAATTCAGCAGGGGAGGGTTGTGGATCAGGTTCACCGCCATGCTGATCATTATATTCTTCTTTACATTTTACCTGGCGGCACAGTTTAACGGAGCCGGCAAGGTGCTCAATGTGACATTTGGTATCGCCCCCTTTACCGGCATGGTGATCGGTGCCGCGGTAATCATTCTTTACACGATGCTGGGCGGGTTTCATGCGGTGGTGTGGACTGACTTTATTCAGGCCCTGCTGATGTTCGGTGCTCTGGTGTTGCTCCCGCTGGCAGGATTGCTCGAAGTATCAGCCGGCGGGCATTCTCTGGGATCGGCGCTCAACGCTGCAGGGGGAACTTACCTGAGTCTTTCGGGCGGCAAAACAGGCTGGGCGGCAGTAGCAACAATCATCGGCGGCCTGAGCTGGGCTTTCGGATATATGGGACAGCCCCACCTGCTTACCAAGTTTATGTCCATCAAGGATCCCGCCAGAATGAAAAAAAGCCGTCGCATCGCATTTTTCTGGGCAGTTCCTGCATTTGCGGGAGCTTTTGTGATAGGTCTTGTGGGTTTGGCATTATATGGACAAGGGACTTTTAATGATGTTGAAAAGGTGATGCCTCACCTTGCCAACAGTCTGCTGCCGGCCTGGGTTGCCGGTATTCTGATTTCTGCAGCCATCGCTGCCATGATGTCAACCGCCGACGGGCAGTTGCTGGTGATATCTTCTGTGGTGTCGGAAGATTTGTTTCATAACATACTGAATATCAACATTAGCTCAAAAGCTATGGTCAATCTCAGCCGGATTGTAACCCTGTTGGTCGGGCTAGCGGCATTTGCCATCGCGGTAACGTCGCAAAAGCTGATTTTTGCCATGGTTTCTTATGCCTGGTCGGGCCTGGGGGCATCGTTTGGCCCGGCGCTGTTGCTGATGCTTAAATGGAAGAAAACAACCTGGCAGGGGGTTCTTGCAGGAATGTTAACAGGTTCTTTTTCAACAATTATCTGGTCTGAAATTACTTATCTTGATCAGGCAATCAGCGTGAGGTTCGCTTCCTTTGTTCTTGCTTTCGCAGTTGTGTGGCTTGTCAGCCTGTGCACCTACAAGCGCGCTGATAAATCTGCCTGAGCTGTTAGTACTTTCTCAATAGTTTGCCATAACCTCCGGGCCGATTGGTCCCAGGTAAATATCCCGGCCCTCCCGGCCCCTGCAGTAATCAGTTGCTCGCGGAGATTGTTGTCGTTTGCGATTTTAGTCATGGCATCAGCAATTTCTTCCGGTTTAAAAGGATCGGCATAAAGGGCTGCTTCTCCGCCAACTTCAGGCATGGAAGTGATGTTGGATGTGATAACCGGGGTCCCGCAACGGAAAGCCTCCACGATTGGTATGCCAAACCCCTCGAAATATGAAACGTAGGTGAGCGCAACAGCCGATCCCATGACATTGCACATTTCACTGGTTTCCAGCCTTCCCGAAAAGATCACATCGTCTTTGAATTCCATGTTTTCATAAACGGAAGCGATCTCACCTGTCCACCATTTTCGGGCGCCGGCAAGGAGCAACAAGGTGTTTTGCCGGTCTGTCCTTTTAAAAAGGTCAAAGGCCCTGAAAAGGTTGACCAGATTTTTTCGGGGATGCAACGATCCTACGAAAAAGAAATACGGGCGTCCCCCGGTGTACTTTTTTCTGGTTTCTGATTTCACGGATTCATCAACAGGAAGATATTCCTCGTTTGCCCCGTTATATACCACATCAATTTTTCCGGGATCCGTACCATATTGCCTTGTGATGTCTGCCTTCGAAAATCCGGAAACCGTTGCTATTCTGGCCGCTTTAGAAGCATATTTTCTGAAAAAGGTCCTGTAATACCAGCGCTCCGCCAGGGGAAGGTCGCCGGGGTAGTGCTCGAAATTAAGATCGTGGAAAACGGCAATGGAAGGTACCTTTGATCCCAGCGAAAGATAACCGTCAGGGGAAAGGAAAAGGTCGGCTCCGGTCTTTTTGAGCAGGCGGCGAACGGTAAATTCGAACCAGATAAAATATAATACGGGATGTCGGGCAGGAGGGCCGGCTACAAGGGGGATGACGTTGTCGCTGAAAATAAAATCCCTGTGGTATGGACGGTCGAAAAGAAAATAAAACTGGTGTTCAGGATGGTCTGTTGTGATTCTTTTGAGGTTCTCATAGCTGAACCACCCGATGCCTTCGAGTCTTCCATGCAACAGCAATCTGGTATTGACAGCGATCTTCAAATCAATTTTGTTTTGATGAGGCTTTTATTCGGCCACCTGCAGTGAATATTACAAGAATAATGATATTTTTGCGCAAATTTAACACATAATCGCTTACCGGATGAGGTTTTCAGTTGCATTCCCCACCGGTGAGGAATTTGCCCGCAAGATTTTCGGTTTCCGGTATGCAACGTAAATTTCTTACCAATCTGGGTTTTCTGTTACTCCTTAACCTGCTGATAAAACCTTTCTGGATTTTCGGCATCGACAGGACTGTGCAGAATGTGGTGGGGGCTGAGGACTTTGGTTTTTATTTTGCCATTTTTAACTTTTCCTTTCTTTTTAATATTCTGTTTGATTTTGGTATTACCAATTTTAACAACCGGAATATTGCCCAGAACAGTCAGTTGCTGAACAAACATTTTTCCAGCATTATCATCCTGAAATTTCTGCTGGCGGTGGTTTATTTTATTGTCACTTTTTCAGTAGGAATAATATGGGGCTACAGGGGGAATGAATTATGGATGCTTGGCCTGCTCGGGATCAATCAATTTCTGATATCCTTCATCCTTTATCTCAGGTCAAATGTTTCAGCGCTGCTGCTTTTCAAAACCGACAGCCTTCTTTCGGTGCTCGACCGTATGCTGATGATCGCGATATGCAGTGTATTGCTGTGGGGCAGGATCACAGACCAGACATTCAGGATAGAGTGGTTTGTATATGCGCAGACAGTATCCTATGCGCTCACTGCACTGATCGCTTTGCTGATTGTAATCAAAAAAGCTTCTTTCAGGCGACTTAACTGGAATTTCCCGTTTTTTCTGATGATCATCCGGCAAAGCCTGCCGTTTGCCATTCTGGTATTGCTTATGACCTTCTACAACAGGATTGATTCGGTGATGATTGAGCGTCTGATCGGTGGTGTTCAGGGAAAGGAGCAATCGGGCATTTACGCCCATGCCTACCGCTTGCTTGATGCTTCCAATAACATTGCCTACCTGTTTTCAGTTCTTTTATTGCCTTTGTTCGCGCGACAGATTAAGTCAGGCGAGAGGGTTGAAAACCTTGTACGTCTGTCGTTTACGCTATTGTTTGTTGTTTCTGTAATTCTGGCAGCTGTCTCCTGGTTTTACAGGGTTGAGATCATGGACCTGATGTATGATCACTTCATTCCGGAATCAGCTTCGGTGTTCGGGGTGCTGATGGGATGCTTTATAGCTATCTCAACTACCTATGTTTTCGGCACCCTGTTGACGGCCAACGGAAATCTGAAACAGCTTAACCTGATCGCAGCCGGGGGAATGCTCCTGAATATCAGCCTCAACGTGCTGCTTATTCCCCGATTCGGGGCTTTGGGATCAGCCTGGACCAGCCTGATTACGCAGGGAATTATGGCTATAGCGCAGATTATTCTGGTGTTAATCTTCTTCAGGTTTAAATTCAATCCGAAGTTTCTCGGCGCACTGCTTGTTTTTGTCATCGGTGTTGTTCTCATCAACAGGGTAGCTGTCAGTCTTCCCTTGTATTGGTTACAGTCTCTTATACTCGCAATTTTCCTGTCTGTTTTTCTGGCTCTCGTTTTGCGATTGCTGAACCTGCGCTATTTTATCCGCCTGATTGCTTCGCCGGCCGGGTAGAACTGCATATTTTATCGGGGGTTGATATTTTTATTGTGATCTATTTTTCCATATCTTTGACAACCTAAAACGAACCAACATTCCATTATGTCGGAGAATAAGCTATCAGAAATCAGGGATTTTGATTCCACAAGCCTCGGAATGTTCCTTTTCTCCTGGCGTAAGCACCTGATAATTATAAGTTTAAGTGCCGCCATTTTGGCTGCGGTTTTTTCCTCCAGCCTTTTCATAACGCCGCTTTACCGTTCAACAGTTGTCCTTTTTCCGGTGTCAAGCAACTCTGTTTCCAGGGCATTGCTTTCCGATCAGCCTGCTGCTAAAACCGATATTCTTGAGTTTGGTGAAGATGAGCAGACAGAACAGATGCTCCAGATTCTCAGTTCGAGCAAAATCCGGGATAAGGTGGTTGAAAAGTTTGACCTGATGAAACATTACAGGATCAATCCAAGGTCAAAATATAAGAATACTGAGCTTCACAGGCAATACGAGAGCAACATTACGTTCAGAAGAACGGAATTCATGGCTGTCAGGATATCGGTGCTCGACCGCGACCCCCAAATGGCAGCCGATATTGCCAATACGATCTCCGAACTGCTTGATTCTACGAAGAATGCCATGCAACGCGAACGGGCGATGAAAGGTTTTGCCATCGTCGAACAGGAATATTTGAAGTTGCGTGATGATATTGCAAAAATGGAGGATTCACTGCGGGTGATTCGTGAACTGGGTGTTTACGATTATGAGTCCCAATCGGAAATGTTTAATCAGCAGCTTGCCATTGAAATCGCAAGGGGAAATGAAAGGGGTATAGCCTCGCTTGAAAGTAAGCTGAACCTGCTTGCAAAATATGGCGGTGCTTATGTTTCCTTGCGCGACATGCTTGAGCATGAGAAAAAGCAATTGAGTTATCTCAAAGCAAGATATGAAGAGGCTAAAGTAGATGCCACAGAGACCCTGCCGCAAAAATTTGTTGTTGAATCGGCATACAAAGCTGAAAAGAAGTCTTATCCTGTCCGGTGGATTATCGTACTCGTTTCAACCCTTGCTGCATTTCTGATCTCGGTGATTGTGATCATCACCATTGAAAAACTGCCGGCATTCAATGCCTTAAAAAAAAACTCCTTTTCAAAAAAATAAGCTTTAATTTCAACATAATGGACAACATCAGGCCCACTACGGAGAACTATTTCAGTAACATCCACATGATGAAGATCTTCTTCAGGTGGAAATGGCATCTCCTTTCCATAGCGGTTGTTGCGGCATTGCTCGCAGCTTTATTTTCGGGTTCTTTCTTTATTAAACCGAAATTCAAATCCTATGCATTGGTCTATCCTTCGAATATAGCACCATATTCCGACGAGAGTGAAAGTGAGCAGATGTTACAGTGGCTTCAGTCCCAGGATATCAGAGACAGTATTATCCGGAAATTCAATCTGGCAGAGCACTACCGCATCGATAGTTCTTACAAATATTTCCAGTCAACAATGCAGTTTCTTTACAATAAGAATGTAAAGATCAGTAAAACACAATATGAGTCAATAGAGATTGTTGTGATGGATACAGATCCGGTGATTGCACGGGATATGGTTCTGGCAATCATTGATTTCTGTAATCTTAAGATCCGTAAAATCCATCGTGACAAATATTCTGAGGTTGTCAGCAGCATGGAAAAAACCATGCAAGAAAAAAAAGCGCAACTCGACAGTGTTGAAAAAGCGCTTTCGGAACTCCGTCAGAATTATGAACTGATTGATTATGAAGCGCAGGCACGAGAAATTACCCGTGGTTATCTCCGGACGGTTGATGGGTCAAACAGTACCAATATCAATATGAAGGATGTACTCCGCATGAAAGAGAACTTCGAGAGCAAAGCAGGTCAAATGGCGATTCTTACCCAGCGACGCAATGATATCCTCCGCATCTATTCCGAGTTTGAACTGGTTTATGACAGGGCAGTGTATGATGCAGATAAAGTATTCACATTTACCAATGTGGTCACTCCCCCGGTAGTTGCGGACAAGAAATCTTCTCCGGTACGCTGGCTTATCGTGCTTTATTCTGTGGCAGCCGCTCTGTTCTTCTCCATCGTTGTAATTTCCGTTATTGAAAACAAAAGGATAAATCAGGAGATGAAAGACCTGATAAATTCCTGATTCAGTATTTTTTTTACACATTACCATGCTCAAGGCGCTGGCTGACCCTAAATTAAGATGGTTTTACCTTCTCAGCGGATTGTTTATCCTGCTGAACTCCCTGCTTCTGGTAAAGGAGTTTTACTGGGGTATTGCCATCCCGGTTGCCATCGTTGTAGCCTTGATGTACCTTTTCTGGCTGGATAAGCTGTTGCTTCTTATAGTCCTTGTAACTCCGCTGGCTGTTAACATTGCCGACAGCGAACTGGGCATAGGAATATCTTTACCATCAGAACCGCTGATGGTAGGTGTGCTGGTACTCTTTATCCTCAAAACGCTCTTCAACGGTCAGTACGACAGAAAAATTCTTACTCATCCCCTTACCATCGCCGTTTTTTTTAACCTGGCGTGGCTGCTGATAACGAGCATTACCAGTGAGATGCCTTTGGTTTCGTTCAAATTCCTGGCCGCCAGGCTCTGGTTTGTAGTTCCCTTTTATTTTCTTGGTATTTTACTGTTTAAGGATGTAAAGAATATCTCCCGGTTCAAATGGTTATATGTTGCTACCCTGATTGTAGTGATTATCTATACAACTGTTCATCATTCTTCCTATGGATTTGCTGAAAAGCAGGGACACTGGGTAATGAAGCCCTTTTACAATGACCATACTGCCTATGGGGCCATTCTGGCCTTTTTTGTACCTGTTTTTGTGGGGTTTATTTTTAATTATGAACGGTCAAGGACTTACAGGCTTTATGCAGCTATTGTATCCCTGATACTTTTGGGAGCGCTTTATCTTTCGTTCAGCCGGGCTGCCTGGGTGAGCCTTGCTGCCTCGGTCGGTGTTGCTGTTCTTGTTGTTTATAAAATCAGGTTCAGATGGATTTTTGCAGGTCTGGTGATTCTGATAGCATCGTTTTACATGTTTAAGGCTGAGATTCTGTATGTATTGGAGAAGAATAAGCAGGATTCGTCTGCCAATTTCATAGAGCACGTCCAATCCATCTATAATATTTCTTCAGATGCTTCAAACCTGGAGCGCATCAACCGCTGGCAGTCTGCGATCAGGATGTTTGAGGAGAGACCGGTGTTAGGCTGGGGGCCGGGAACATACCAGTTTATTTATGCACCTTTTCAACGTTCGAAAGAGCGTACCATTATCAGTACCAATGCGGGCGACCTTGGTAATGCCCATAGTGAGTATATCGGCCCGCTTTCAGAGCAGGGATTTCCCGGATTACTCAGCATTCTGTGGATTGGAATAGCAGCCATTGTAACGGGTATCAGGGTTTACCGCAAGGCCAGAAACCGTGAAATCCGCCTTTACAGCCTTGTTTCTGTGCTGGCACTGGTAACCTATTTTATTCATGGATTTTTGAATAATTTTCTGGATACCGATAAAGCCTCCGTGCCTTTCTGGGGCTTTATGGCCATGATCGTTGCAATGGATATCTACCACAAGAATACCGACAGGGTGGATACCTCAATGACAAAAGGTCAGGCTTAACCAATACCTTCTCCCGTTTTCCGGATTTAATCTTTTTCTTAGCGTAACTTTATATGCACTCCGGCGTCTTAAGAACAGTTGCCGTTACCGGGGCATTGTCTGTTTCCGGACAAAGGTTGAACATCACCGGACAGGATGAGGTGATTTTGAATTGGCCCTGTCGGGTAAAGTGTTGAAAAACAACATAATATTCATGTGGCATATGTTTTGCTTACTGGATATACAAATTAAAAGGAGGAAAAAATGAAGATAGATCTGAAAGCCAATGAAGTAGTTATAAAGGCCGGAAATACCCTGCATACATCAGGAGCAAAGGAGTCACGCGGAAAACTTATCATTACGAATCAGCGGATTTATTTCAAATCAACCGGGGACACCACGGATGCTGATGATTTTGAAATTCTTCCCAAAGAGATCAGTGAGGTATTATTTTACAACAAGCTGATGATAATTCCACAGGGACTTGATCTAAAAACTACAGATGGCCGGATGCTCCGGTTTACCCTGAAAGGCCGGAACGACTGGTGCCGCCTGATTACCTCAATGAATTAACAGGCAGATGTTGTTCATGCTGCAGTGGTTGAAGCCGGAATACGGGTTAAAGCGTTTCCGCGGGCTAAACCACTGCAGGGTATCACGTTTCAGTGACAGTTGTCTATTATGGCTGCTCTATACCGCTGAAATTTGCAGCGTTGAGGATTGCGGGCAGCTGCCTGAGGGCTGCCAGTTCGCGCCACTTTTTACGGGCGTCATCGGCGGGAACCCCAAAATAGGTCTTGCCGCCTTCCAGGTTCTTGTCAACCGCTGAAGTTGCCAGAATAATGGCTCCTTTACCGATAACCAGGTCTTTATTGATGGCGACTTTTCCCCAGAGAATTACATCATCTTCGATGCGGGTAACTCCGGCTATGGCACAATGTGAACCAATTAGGCAGTTGTTACCGATATAACTGTCGTGGCCAACCTGTACGTGGTTATCAAACTTTGTGCCCTTGCCCACAAAAGTATCTCCGGAAACGCCTATATCAATGGCGCAGAGCGCTCCTACTTCCACATTGTCGCTGATGACGACCCGGCCACAGGATTCAAATTTCCGGTATCCTGCCGGTTTTCGCTGGAAGTAAAATGCATCGGCGCCAATCACACTTCCCGAATGGATAATTACATTATCCCCTATTACAACATGATCATAAATACTGACATTGGAATGAATTATGCAGTTTTTGCCGATTACCACATGATTTCCGACAAAGGCACCGGGCTGAATTATTGTGCCTTCTCCGATTTTTGCCGAGGGGCTGATGGCGGATACTGCTTTTTCAAAAGGCCTGAACTTTTTCACCAGCGAAACATAGGCACCAAAGGGATCATCGTGAAATATCAAAGCCTTGCCATCGGGACAAGAAACTTCTTTGTTGATGATGATGGTAGTCGCTTTTGAATGAAGTGCTTTATCGTAATACTTGGGGTGGTCGACAAATGTAAGATCACCGGGTTGTACCATGTGAATCTCATTAAGACCGGTAATCTGAAAATCAGGGGATCCCTGAAATTCTGCCCCGATGAGGCCGGCTACAGTCTGCAGTGTCAGTGATGGGTCAAGTTGCATTGTTTTGCTATTGGCTTTTGTAAAAAAACCGGGCTTGTTTGATTGCCCGGTTCCTCAATTCTTCTGATGTTTATGATTTAACCCTCTCAGAATAGTCGCCTGTGCGGGTATCGACCTTTATGCGCTCTCCCTCGTTGATGAAGAGAGGAACATTGACAACAGCACCGGTATCAACGGTTGCCTGCTTCAGGGTATTGGTGGCTGTGTCGCCGCGCAATCCGGGTTCAGTGTAGGTTACGGTCAGTTCAACAAACGGGGGGAGATCACAGCTGAGCGGAGTTTCAGTTTCGGCGTGAAACATGATCTCAACCGATTGCCCTTCCTTCAGAAACTGTGGAGCGCTGATCAGGGCTTCTTCAATGGAAACCTGTTCAAATGTTTCATTGTGCATAAAGTTATACCCTGAGTCATCCTTGTAGAGGAACTGATAAGGCCTGCGTTCAACACGGGCTACATCAATCTTAACCCCTGCACTGAAAGTGTTGGGGATTACTTTTCCGGTTTTAAGGTTTCTCAGTTTGGTGCGGACAAATGCAGCCCCTTTGCCGGGTTTTACATGCTGAAATTCTACAAGAGAGTATAATTCACCATTAAATTCGATGCATAAGCCATTCTTAAAGTCAGCGGTAGTTGCCATAAAATCTGATACTTAATTTTTTTTTCGTGCGCAAAGGTAATGTTTTTTATAACAGTTTTCCCAAACTGTTTTCATACAATTTGGGATCAGGGGAAGGGAAAACGGGTAATTCATTATTTGATGTGCTGTTTATTTTTTTGCCACAGAAGCACGGAAGCACTGATTTATTGCAGGAAAAGAGATCCAGGATTCTTATAAAAAGTTTGATGACTAACTTGAGTATACCCCTGCAAATATTCTCAAAACTAATGCCGATCAGATTCAGACCACCATAATTTGATGTAATTGACTGTATAACAATATGATAAATCTGATTTTTTACTTGAATTTATCTCACAGATAGCTTCATTCTCAAATAGTACATTCGGTCATTATTCATGCTGATAACAGGATTAATTTTTGCTTTTGAAATTTTAGCCTGAAAATGTGATTTATATTCTTCCTTTTTCCGATACTATATTTTATGATTGAAGCAAATCATAAAAGCGTTTACTTGCAAGCCGGGTCCGGTTTCTTTATAATATGGTGCAGTAACTGCAATCAGCTATTCAGTATTTCAGGTTTTGTATAAACTGTGATAAATTCTTTTGTGTGTCCCGATGGCTATCGGGATTGTGCTTCCGCGCTTTGGTGGCTTCTTTTAATTGCCAAAGCCTCCATAATATATCCAGCACATCAAATAAGGATTTGCCCGGGGAAACGGGAGGTGTTGCTTCAAAGGAACATTGGAGCAGGTTCCGCGTGCGCCCGGCTTTTGTAATCCTCCATCCTGATTGTATTGGTGCAGAAATCATGTTCTGAAGCAACAGAATTCGAACTGATTACAATTAAACGCTCACCTCCGAATGAACCGATAAGTCCGCGGAACCACTCAACTGCTTTCTGATCGAGGTTTGATACCGGTTCGTCGAGCAGCAGCGCCGGTGTATCGCTCATGATAGCCAGGGCAAGTTTTACCCGCTGCTTCATTCCCGACGAAAAGTAACGGATGGGCTTGCCTGCGTTTTCTTCCAGTTGCATTATCCTGATCAATTCAGCAGTTGTCATGTTTCGCATCAGGGGTTTAAGCCTGCGGTGGAAACAGATCATTTCGGTAAGGGTAAAATCCTCGATCAGTTCCATATAAGGCGCAGCAATCGACATCAGCCTGAAGGCTTGTTCAGCCCTGATGATGTTGCCATTAAGGGAATAGCTGACTGTGCCACTGCTGGGCATTATTGCTGAGGCAATCATCTGGAGTAAAGTGGATTTTCCGGAACCGTTGGCCCCCAGAATAGCCGTCGGTTGCCCTGAAGCGAGCGTGGCGTTGAGATCTGAAAAGATCCAGGTATGGTTATATTGCTTACCGGCGTTTTCGAGCGTAATGTTCAGCATGGTGCGAAAAGGGCATTCATAGTTATTAAAGGCAAAGAGCCGGAATCAGGAATTTTGCCGGAAGTCGCTTCAGTAAACTTATGCCTGTTTGGCATAACCTTTCATAATTCCCCTGCTTGATCTGGAGATGAAAGAGATGATTTCATCGCGTTCGGAAGTGGCAGGCAGATTTGCTTCAATGTATTCCAAAGCCTGGCTTACATTGTTGCCGCGCAGGTAAATGTAACGGTAGATATCCTGAATCTCATTGATTTTTTCCGCGGAAAACCCCCTGCGACGAAGACCGATTGAATTGATTCCGACATAAGAAAGAGGTTCGCGGGCCGCCTTTGTAAATGGCGGAACATCTTTACGGACAAGCGAGCCACCTGAAATCATCACATGGGCGCCGATATTGACGAACTGATGCACAGCACTCAATCCGCCGATAATGGCATAATCGTCAATGGTGATATGTCCGGCCAGGGTGGCTGCGTTGGCAAGAATTACATTGTTGCCCACAATGCAGTCGTGTGCTACATGCACATAGGCCATCAACAGGCAGTTGTTGCCAACTACAGTTTCCCAATTGGCCTTGGTGCCGCGGTTGATGGTGACAAACTCGCGGATAACGGTATTGTCACCTATCCTGACAATGGTATCTTCCCCGTCGAATTTAAGGTCCTGTGGAATAGCGGAAATAACGGCACCCGGGAATATTTTGCAATTCTTCCCAATGCGTGCACCTTCCATAATAGTGACATTGGATCCAATCCACGTGCCTTCACCTATTTCAACGTTTTTTTCGATATTGACAAAGGGCTCAATTACGGCATTTTTGGCAACTTTAGCCTGGGGGTGGACGTATGCTAAAGGTTGATTCATATCAGGATACGGTTTTTTTAGTGATTTGGGCCATCAGCTCAGCTTCGGCAACAATTTTATTCCCGACATAGGCAACCCCGCGCATGTGGCTGATCCCTCTGCGGAAAGGCGACATCAGTTCGAGGTGGAAGATCAGGGTGTCGCCCGGAACTACTTTCTGCCTGAAACGCACATTGTCTATTTTCATGAAATAGGTAATATAATTCTCCGGATCCGGAAATGAGCTAAGTACAAAAATCCCCCCTGCCTGAGCCATGGCTTCAATGATCAGCACGCCGGGCATAACCGGTTCATCAGGGAAGTGCCCGACGAAGAAGCCTTCATTCATGGTTACATTTTTCAGTCCGGTGACATCATGGTCGCTCATCTCGAGTATTTTATCGACCAGCAAAAACGGAGGCCTGTGGGGCAGCAACCGCTTGATGTCGTTGATGTCGTACAACGGCGGTTTGCCAGGGTCAAACTTTGGCTGCTGCGGTTGCGAGGTTTCGTGCTTGATGTGCTGTTTGATGATGCGGGCAAAGTGCGTATTGGCCAGGTGGCCGGGCCTGCTTGCAATCACATGTCCCTTGATGCGGGTTCCTACCAGGGAAAGGTCACCGACAACGTCCAGCAATTTATGCCTGGCCGGTTCATTGTTGAAATAAAGTTCCAGGTTGTTGAGTATGCCTTCTTTTAAAACCTCTACGCGAGGTTTGTTGAAGAATTTTGCCAGGCGGTCAAGCTCCTCCTGACTGATGAGGCGGTTAACAAACACAATGGCGTTGCTGAGGTCGCCCCCTTTGATCAGGTTGTTCTGGATCAGCAATTCAAGTTCGTGCAGAAAGACAAATGTCCGGCACGGGCTGATTTCTTCGGCGAAATCATTCAGGTGGCTGAGATGGGCGTTTTGTGTGCCAAGTACTTTGGTGTCGTAGTCAATCATTACGGACACCTTATATGTGTCATCGGGAAGGATGAGTAGTTCAGTTTTTTTCTCAGGATCTGAATACCTTAGCACCTCATTGATCCTGAAATACTGCCTTTCTGCGTTCTGCTCAACAACCCCGGCTTTTTTGATGCCCTCAATGTAAAATTTTGAACTCCCGTCCAGGATGGGGGTTTCGGGGCAGTCAAGATCTATCAGGATATTGTCAAGGTCCATACCGGTGAGTGCAGCAAGAGCATGCTCGATCGTGCTGACTCTGACTCCGTTATGCTCAATGGTTGTGCCGCGGGAAGTATCGGTTACCAGGTCGGCATCGGCATCGATTACCGGTTGGCCGGGCAGATCGGTACGGCGAAATTTGAATCCGTGATTTTCCGGGGCTGGTCTGAAGGTCAGGTTGACTTCCCTGCCTGTATGAAGGCCTGCTCCTGAGATGGTCACAGCCTCTTTTAGGGTTTTCTGTTTTTCTGACATAGGGCTGGCAAAGTTACTACATTTTTCATTTGATCAGCGTATATTTAATGCGCTGAAAAACAATATAATAAATCTAAAGCTTAGCTGATAAAGCTATTGTTCCCCCTTAAATTTCTTCTCAAGGACAGAAATACGGTCGGCCAGTTTCGGAAGGCTCCTGAAGTAAACGTAGGCTTTCCGGTAGTTAGAAATTTCGAAAGCCGGACTGCCCATTACTATTGCTCCGTCAGGAACGTTGGTGGAAATTCCGGATTGCGCCGCGATTTTTACATTATTTCCAATCTCCAGGTGGCCGATGATACCGACCTGACCGGCTATCATACAGTTTCTGCCGATGCGGGTGGAGCCGGCAATCCCGGTTTGTGCAGCAATCACAGTGTTTTCGCCAATTTCCACATTGTGGGCTATCTGAATCAGGTTGTCCAGTTTTACTCCTTTACGGATAATTGTCGAGCCCAGTGTCGCCCTGTCGATGGTGGTATTTGCACCTATTTCCACATTATCCTCAAGGATTACGTTCCCGATCTGTGCCACTTTTGCATAATGATTATCGCTTTGCGGCGCAAAACCAAATCCGTCGGCGCCGATTACGACCCCTGAATGCAGGGTACAGTTATTTCCGATATGACAATCATTGTATATCTTCACCCCGGCATTCAGGATGGTATTGTCGCCGATTACCACATTGTCGCCGATGCTGGTATTGGAATAAATCTTAACGTTGCTTCCGATTTTCACGTGTTCGCCAACGCTCACGAAATCTCCGATAAAGCAGTTGTCCCCCGTCTCAGCGTTCTCTGCAATGGCTGCATATTTTGAGATGCCTGATTTTTCCCGGTTCAGGTTATTGTATGCTTCCAGCATCATGGCAAATGCATTGTAGGCATTTTCGACCCGTATAAGGGAGCAGTTTATTGTTTGTTCAGGCTCAAAATCGTGGTTGACAATAACAGCAGAAGCCCTGGTCTGGTAAATGTAATGTGTGTATTTGGGATTTCCCAGAAAGGAAATTGACCCGGGTTCACCCTGCTCGATTTTCGAAAGTTTGTGGATTTCTGTTTTCGGGTCACCATCAACAGTTCCCTTGATCAGGTCGGCAATTTCTTGGACAGTAAACTTCATTTATCCGGATTTATGCAAGCGTTCAATGGGCACTTGCAATTTGAGTTAAAAAATTGTTTTACAGGCAGATATTCAAAAATGCACCTTTTTTAAAAAGCCACGCAAGTTATTAAAATATCGCGATAAACCGGACAGAATAAACATCAAAATTCAGGGATGGTTTTCGGATAGATAATAAAATGCTTTGACACGGCGCTGGTAAGTACAGAAATGTTTAACTGATCTGAGGCTTCGGCGATATCGCTCACCTTGCCATCGCGGTAAAGCAGGTAGATTTTGTCGTGCTCGGGTATATACGCGTTGTTGGTGATGGTGCCTGTAGTAAGCAGATAAGCTTCAGCTCCTGGACCTGCCTGCGGCCATTTGCGCTGTATGGCGTTTCGTAAAGCTCCGACCCGGACTTCATTCATTGGAT
Source organism: Lentimicrobium saccharophilum (assembly GCF_001192835.1). Taxonomy (NCBI): domain Bacteria; kingdom Pseudomonadati; phylum Bacteroidota; class Bacteroidia; order Bacteroidales; family Lentimicrobiaceae; genus Lentimicrobium; species Lentimicrobium saccharophilum. Next base: position 1,665,115 of record NZ_DF968182.1, on the reverse strand, counting down.
GATCGCTGAATTCGGCCCGGAAAAGTTGACGGTTTACCAATGAACGGCTGAGCATGGACAGCAGAAAATCGGAGTGTTCCATCCACACCTTGATGGCTGAAAAGATATCATAATCGTCGAGCAGGGCGAATTTCTCCACCAGGTTTTCATCAACTGCAAAGTCTTCGCGGCTGAACCGGTGTTGCAGGAACAGCTCCAGCGCAGGGGTGGAAAAGATTTTTTCGCCCGATTCGGCAAGAAATTTGGCACGTTTCAGAAGATTTATCAGCATATTCTCGGCCGATACAACAGTTTTATGATAATAGACCTGCCAGTACATCAGCCTGCGGGCAACGATGAACTTTTCGATGGAATAGATGCCTTTGTCCTCTATCATCAGTTCATCGTTGTGCACGGTAAGCATCTTGATGATGCGGTCAGTGTTGATTACCCCTTCCGAAACACCCGTATAAAAACTGTCGCGTTTGAGGTAATCGAGGCGGTCCATGTCGAGTTGACTTGATACCAGCTGGTGCAGGAAGTGTTTGGGGTAATTGTTGGTAAATACCTCAATGGCCATGCCGAGCCGGCCCTGAAACTCCCTGTTAAGCCTGTGCATCAGCAACAGCGACAGTTCTTCATGGCCCATGCCCGACACAATGCTGTGCTCAAGTGCATGTGAATACGGTCCGTGACCGATATCATGAAGTAGTATGGCTGCCAGGGTGGCTTCTGCTTCTTCACGTGTGATTTCAAATCCTTTGAGCCTGAGGGTATCGATGGTTTCCTGCATCAGGTGCATGGCGCCAATGGCATGATGAAAGCGGGTGTGCAGGGCGCCCGGATAAACGTAGGAAGTCATCCCGAGCTGCCTGATCCTTCTTAAGCGCTGAAAAACAGGATGTTCAATCAGATCAAATAACAACTCGGAGCATATTGTTACGAAACCGTGCACCGGATCATTCACGATTTTTCTCTTGTTGCGGGCAGCCTGGTTCACGTTTTGGCCTATCTTTGTAATTGCAAAAATTGTTAATTTGTTGCGCCCCGGATACTAAAAACCGGATTCCGGCATTATTCCTGTATCTGTTCCGGATGATACAAAATTACGGAATTTATTTCCCCTTCAGGCATAAACGAACTCCTTCACTTGATTTAGTATGGAAAATGTAACAATACTCTGGGCCGACGACGAGATCGACCTGCTGAAACCACACATCATGTTCCTCAGGGATAAGGGTTATGAAGTGTTTACCTCAAACAATGGCGTGGAAGCAATTGAAATATTAAAAACCAGGCCATTTGATATTGTTTTTCTGGATGAGCAGATGCCGGGCCTTTCCGGGATTGAGACTCTGATCCGGGTAAAAAACCTGTTTCCCGACCTTCCGGTAGTCATGATCACCAAGAGTGAAGAAGAGACGATCATGGAAGATGCCATAGGCTCCAAAATATCCGATTATCTTATCAAGCCGGTGAATCCCAAGCAGATACTGCTAAGTCTTAAAAAGAACCTTGAAAACAAGAAGCTTATCAGCGAGAAGACTACTTTCAGCTATCAGCAACAGTTCCGGAATATCGGTATGGAGATAAGTAACCGCTTAACCCATAGTGAATGGCCGGAGGTTTACCGCAAACTGGTTTACTGGGAACTTGAGCTGGGGCAGTCGAACGACAGCGGCATAATGGATGTGCTAAAAATGCAGAAGGAAGAGGCCGGTCAGGTATTCAGCCGCTTTGTCGAGAATAACTATACCGATTGGGTGAACGGTAAGAACCCCGACCGCCCTGTGATGTCGCATACACTGATCCGTGACAAACTGATTCCCCTGCTGGATGAAACCTCTTCGCTGTTCTTCATTCTGATCGATAACCTTCGCTATGATCAGTGGAAGATCCTTCAGCCGATCATCAGTGAACTTTACCGGGTTGAGCGCGATGAGATTTATTACAGCATACTTCCCACCACCACGCAATATGCAAGGAATGCCCTGTTTGCCGGGCTTCTCCCCACTGAGATCGAAAAGAAATATCCCCGCTACTGGGTAAACGAAGACGATGAAGGCACCAAGAATCAATTTGAAGGTGAACTGCTGGGCGAGCAACTGAAGCGCTATGGAAAGGATGTCAGGTATTCGTACCACAAGATACTGAACCTCTCCGCCGGGCGTAAACTGGTAGAAACGCTCCCGAACCTTACAGGCAACAAGTTGAATGCAATTGTCTATAATTTTGTGGATATGCTTTCGCACGCCCGCACCGAGATGGAAGTGATCCGAGAACTGGCTGACGATGAGGCCGCATATCGTTCCATTACGGTTTCGTGGTTCGAACACTCCCCGCTTTACGACATCATCCGTTTTCTGGCCGAAAAGAAGATCCCCCTGGTGATTACTACCGATCACGGCTCGGTAAAGGTGGATGCCCCTGTAAAAATTGTGGGCGACAAGGCGACCAATACAAACCTGCGCTACAAAACCGGACGCAGCCTTAGTTATAACCGCAAAGAGGTATTTGAAGTGAAAAATCCTGCGGATATTTACCTTCCGCGGACAAACGTCAGCTCTAATTATGTTTTCTGCAGGAATGCCGATTTCTTTGCCTATCCCAATAACTTCAATTATTATGTAAACTACTACCGGAATACCTTCCAGCATGGCGGGATCTCGATGGAGGAAATGATGATACCCTTTGTGACCCTGAAAGCAAAATAGGGAGGTAAACCGGTGCTTTGATAAAAAAGAGTGTGCTTCCACGGCTTTAATCAGCCCGGCTTGAGGCAGTTCTTCTTATTTTTGCATTTTTATATCCGGGATGCAGATGATTTATTCAGAAAAAACGCCGGCACTTCAGTTGCGTTGCGGCAGTGTGCACGAACTTGATCAAATTGCGGAGCAAATGCTGACCATTTTTCCGGTTGAAAAGGTATTTGCCGTTACAGGTCCCATGGGAGCCGGAAAGACAACCTTTATACAGGCTGTATGCCGGCAATTAGGAGTAATAGACAACGTAAGCAGTCCGACATTCTCAATTGTTAATGAGTATCGTACCGGCAGCGGAAAGCCTGTTTTTCATTTTGACCTTTATCGGTTGCGGAAACCTGAGGAATTACTCGACATTGGATATGAGGATTACTTTTTCAGCGGGGATTACTGCTTTATCGAATGGCCCGAACTCGCGGGGATGCTAATTCCGGCCGGGGCCGTTAAGGTTGAAATTGCTGTGGATGAAGGAAGTGAAGACAGGGCCTTTATTTTTACCAGTTAAATAATAGTGCATCTGCAGCAATCCCTGTGGGTGCTGATGGATTGCGGAGCACATGCATGGGGTTTGTTAAGTTGTTTTTGTTTTTTGTATCTTAGCATGAAATTCAGACGGTGGTAAAAATGGAAGAGCAGCAGCAGGACTTTATTATGTTTCCTTCTCACACTACAGGACTGATGCCACAGGAAGAAAGGCTTGAGGTTCCCAATAAGGCTTGCCGTTTAACCATTGGCATTCCCAAAGAAACCGCCTGGCTTGAGAACCGGATCTCACTGGTGCCCGATGCCGTGAGCCAACTGGTGAAATCGGGTCACCGGGTTCTTGTAGAAAACAATGCCGGCGCAGCTTCGCACTATCCCGACAACGAATACAGCGAAGCCGGAGCGGAGATTGTTTATGAGAGCGCAATGATATTCCAGTGCGATGTGATCATTAAAGTGGCACCGCCGACTACCCAGGAAATTGAAATGCTCAGGGGTAAACAGGTACTGCTGTCATCGCTGAATCTGGCCGGATTAACCGAAGCTCATTTCAGGCAACTGGCAGCCAAAAAAGTTACTGCGCTTGCTTATGAATACATGAAGGACCGTGACGGGAATTTCCCGGTAATCAGGGCCATGTCGGAAATTGCCGGAAATACTTCCATTCTGATTGCTGCCGAATACCTGAGTCATCCCGACTACGGCAGGGGATTGATGTTCGGCGGATTGAGCGGAATTTCACCTACGGAGGTGGTAATTCTGGGCGCTGGTACGGTAGGGGAGTTTGCCGCCCGGGCTGCCATGGGTATGGGGGCGTTGGTAAAAGTATTCGATAGCTCTGTGTACAGGTTGCGCAGGCTTCAGAATAACCTGGGAACGAGGATATATACAAGTGTACTGCAGCCCCGGCCGATAGAAGAAGCGCTGAAGACTGCCGATGTCGCCATTGGCGCCGTGAGGCCGCAGGGAGGGCTATCGCCCGTGTGTGTTACCGAAGAGATGGTGCAACAGATGAAGGCCGGAGCTATTATCATTGATGTCAGCATTGACCAGGGTGGTTGCTTTGAGACTTCGGTGATTACCAACCACAAAAATCCTGTATTCGAAAAATACGGCGTCACTCATTACTGCGTACCCAACATTGCCTCCAGGGTGCCCCGGACCGCATCACGCGCGCTCAGCAACCTGCTGGCGCCCATCATGCTGAAGGTCGGAGACGAAGGCGGTATTAACAATATACTGAGAACCGATACCGGGGTCAGGAACGGGGTTTATCTTTACAACGGCATTTCTACCAATCGTTATATCAGTGAATATTTTCACCTGCCCCACAAGGATATTGAACTGCTGATCGCGGCATTTCACTGAAATCTGATTTTTATTCTGATTTACAATAGAAATTCAATGAAAATATCTCGCATGCTGGATATGGCATTTATCCTGCTATCCTTCGGAATTTATATTTTACTGTTGAATACCGACAAACAATTGGATAATTGCAGTTTTTTTATCCGTCATTTATGGCTGCCGCTGATACTGGCGTATTATGCAGGTAAGTATGTTTCAAAAATCTATGGCAAATCGAATGCGGGGAAGCGTTCTGAAACAAATCTTTAGTACCTGATTAAATACTGTCTTTGGATAATGAAGCCGGCAGTCTGTTATATTTTTACAATTATTCAAGGAAATAGAAGGCGGGACGCTGAATCGTGAATTTGTCAAGGTTCGTTCTGATGTCAATCATAATGTAACGTTGAGTGGAATTCGCGCCTGGGGCCTGCCTGCGCCCGGGTTAGAGGCCCTAACAGAAACCGGGGTAGCAGGGTATGTATGAAATCGATCATCATGTAAGTTGACAAGTTATAGAAAACTCATTATCTTTATTTCGGATTTCGTAAAACCTTATGAGCCGTTTAAGAATAATCAGCCGGCTTCTGTTTTGTCTGTCCTGGCTTTTTCCCGCTGGTGTACAGTCGCAAGGTGTTGAAATGCCGTATGATACTGCACTGATTTCTTCTGTTCTGGCTAAAGCAGGAGATGCCCGGGATGATGAAGCTATTCAACTCTATAACACAGCCATTCAAGCTGCCGAAAAATGTCTCAGCGGAGGCGGCAGCAAGGCATTGGTAAAGGCGGTAAAACGAAAACTGATCAAAGCCAGGCTTGGGCTGGGTCTTGTACATTACAACCGTCTTGAATATGCTGTTTCCATGGAGCTTTTCAGGTTGGCCTTGCGGGAAGCTGAAGCAAGCGGGGATAAGTTGCTTGTTGCTGAATGCTATTTCTATATTGCAGAGGTTTACCTGGAGCAAAGCCAGTTCGGCAATTCCATGGAGTATTACCGTCTTTCCCTTTCGGGATATGAGAAGTTGAATGATGATTCAGGTCAGTTCTGGTGCCTGGCAGGTATGGGGATTGTTCAGAAGTTGCGCGGGAATTATAAAGATGCTGTTGAGTTATATAATAAAGCGTTGCTGAAAGCACGGAATACGGGAATGACTTACGAAGAAGCCATCTGCCACAACAACCTGGGGAATGTGCACCGCAAAACCGGCGATTTTGCCAAAGCCATGGAATCTTATGAAAAAGCCATTGAGGTTTTTCGTAAAATAAATGATGTAGCAGCGGTTTCTGATTGTTTAAACAATATTGGTAACCTATACAGCGACAACCACAACCCGTTCAGGGCACTGGAATATTACAGCCAATCGCTGAAAATGGCACAAAATCTCAATGATGAGTACCGTTTGATAATCAGGTATAAAAATATGGCAGGGGCCTACACCGAACTTAAGGATTATGAAAACGCCGGTCTTTTTCTCGAGGATGCCCTTAGGCTGGCGGAAAAATCGGGTGATAAATCGTTTTTGGGTTCGTGTAACATGCTTTTTGGCAAATTGCATATAGTAAAGAATGATTTTATAATTGCTTCGGCATTTTTCCGCAAATCAGTGAATCTCTTTGAAGAGATAGGCGCAATGCCCGAACTGGCCGAAGCTCTGACCGAACTGTCCTATACATTGATAAACCTCAATTCTGTTAGGGAAGCAATTGAAATGGCTGACAAAGCAATGAAAATTGCTGCGGCGACCGGTTCGCTCAAAGGAAGACTGGATGCCAGCCTCTGCCTGGCAGCCTGCTATGAAAAAGCCGGTAATTCCGATAAGGCATATACTTGCCTGAAAAGTGCCGCCGCTTTGAAGGACAGCATCTATACGGCAGAAAAATACAGGACTATTGAGGAAATTGAAGCCGGTTTCGCACGGAGCGAACTGAAAAAGGAGAACGAGGCGTTGAGTCAGAACAGCCTCCTTCAAAAACAGGCAATCCGCACGAAAAACATCATTTTGTTACTGCTGGGAATAAGTCTTTTATTGGGTATTGCGTTGATTTGGCTGATCTATAAACGGAAAAATGAAGCAAAACGTGAAACCGGGGTAATCCGACGGCAAAGTGAAGAAATAGGCCGGTTAAGCGAAGATCTTTCTGCCAAAGAGCGTGAACTGACTGCAAAAACTATTTTTATTAATCAAAAAAACCAACTTTTGGAGAAGCTGATCGGAGAACTGGATGAGCTGAAAAAAACGGATGTGTCAGAAGCATCTGTTCAGCATCTTCAGGTTCAATTGAAGCAGGAACTGGCCCCCAATGCATGGAAAGAGTTTGAAGTCCAGTTCAATGAAGTTCATCCGGGTTTTCAGGCCAGGCTGATCAGGAATTACCCTGATCTTACCCCGGCAGAACGTCGCCTTTGCTCTTTTATCCGCCTCGATATGAATACCCGGGAGGTGTCTTCTCTCACCGGCCAGTCCATCAAGAGTATCGAAGTCGCCCGCACCCGTATCCGCAAAAAACTTGGCGTGCCTCATGAACAGAACCTTACCAACTTTATCGCTTTGATCTGATCTTTTACATGAGTTGCTCTCAGGTGTTTCCGGATGGTCTCGGCTCCGCTCGACCACCGGACTCCGCTCGACCACCGGGCTTCGCCTGAACACCGGTTTTATTATTTAGCCGGGATTTTCTGTGGTGGTCGAGGGGTACCGATGGCCATCGGCACGAGACCACCTTTCCATGTTGCGGAGTCAAGGCCATCATGCCATGTTGCGGAGTTGAGACCGCTATGATTCAGAACTGAGAATCGAAAATCCTTGCCTCAAGTTGCTTCTGCCACTTCTACTGTTTTGAGTGTTTTTGTAGGGTGCTCTGAAGGATATTGTAAGGTGCTATTAATGAGTATATTGCAAAACGCGTTGTAAATTTGTAATGACTACGTCCACATCGTAGACTCAATAGCAACGGCCCCCCGGAACAACATTCTCAATTATGAAACTCATGCCATTACCAGCAGTTATTCCTGCTTTGCTTGCCCTCATTGCCTGCAATTCAGGTTTTAACCCGGACAAAAAAGATGGAGGGGAGCTTATAAGCGGTGGAGAAGGTCATCCGGTAATTTTTTATCGCAACAGCGAACCCAACGAAAATGCCTTTACGTTTCTGCTGCCGAAAGATTGGAGTATTACAGGCGGGATAACGCGGGTTGATCCCAATGCCGCGGGCGGCGCCGGCAATGCCATTGAAGCCAAGCTGTATATGAAGCTCTCGTCGCCCGATCAGAAAGCCGGCATGGGGTGGCTGCCCGACACCCGCTTTTTCGATATACACCGCTATCCGGAGAAGAGCCTGGCTGCTCCCATGTTCCCGGATGGCAGCAACTACAACGGGATGATGGTAATGCGTATGATGACACCTGTCGATTTTATCAGGGAAATTGCCATTCCGTTTGCCCATCCTCATGCTCAGAACATTAAGGTTACAGGTGTTCAACAGCTCCCCAATCTGGCTGAAGAGTATGGGAAAATGTCATCGCTTATGCTTGGTGGTTACCGGTTCAATTACCAGGCAGCCATCGCGAATCTTGAGTACTCCGAAAACGGTATTCCATATCTTGAAAAGATGGTATGTGCCATCGAGGACTGGGGTCAGCTGGGCGGTGGTTTGTGGAGCAATAAGGAAACCTGGTATGTAAGGGCCGAAAAACCGCTTTTCGAAGAGCTGGCACCTGTGTTTGCCACCATCGGCCAGTCGGTAAAGCTCAATCCCGAATGGATTACCCGTGAAATCCGCAGCCAGCAGGTGAACAGCAACATCGCCCTGCAAACCCAGCGCGACATTGCCCGCATTGACCGGGAGATCACCGAACACCGTGCCCTGACCAATTCAGAAATCAACAACGACATGTACCTCAACCTTACCGGTCAGGAAGACTACATCAACCCGTTTACCGGAGAAACTGAACGCGGAACCAATGAATGGAATTTCCGCTGGGAGAATGCTCAGGGTGATGTGATATACCACGACAACAATAATTACAATCCCAATGATGATGCAGAATTAAGGGTGAAAGGTTTTAAACGTTCGGAGGTCAGGAAGAGGTAGAATTTGGTTTCTCGCAGTCATTAAAACTTTCTTTATAACCCGGAAAAAGATCATTTAAGCTAAAATTTCAAAAACCGTAACATGAAAAAAAATCTACTTTTCGCATTCATTCTTTCTGTCGTGTCAGTAAGTGTTTATTCTCAGGTTCAGTCAACAACATTTGGCGGTTTATGGCACGATCCCAACACCTGGATTGGTCTGACTGTTCCCGGTGAAAACGATGATGTAATCATCAACGGGCCTGTAGTTCAGGCTTATACAAGTGGTTATGCCATTCTGCCTGTTCACTGCAACAATCTTACAATCACTTCGTCAGGTTCGCTCCGCAATGGAGGGTATGGGGGGGGGAATGGAATTTTCCCGGTTTATGTACATGGAAGCGCTGTCAATAATGGTATCGTTGAGAACGGCGGAGAGGATGCTCTGAAGATGTTTGTTTATGGTGATCTTACCAATAATAACATCTGGATGCCTGTTGAAACGGAGCTGACAAATTCAGGAAATCATAACCTGAGCCTGCTTGAAGGAATGACATTCGGGAGTAAAATTATCGTCAATAGCAGTACCGGCATCACCGCCCTCACCGACCTGGTTTTTACCTGTGACTGGTACTCTGACGGCTATTATAACCGGAGCCATCTTATGCTCAACGGCCATATATTCAGTGTTGGCAATCACTCCCTTGAAATGCGTCATTGCCTGGTTAACAGCGGGACCCTTACGGGTGATTTCGAAATTCTTGGAACATTTAAGGTTGGGTATGATGTTTCGGATACCCTGAAATTCAATGGAAACATTACAGTAACGGATACCCTGATGGCCAATGTTTATGGAGGTGGGTATGGCATCTATAAACTAAGGATTAATGGAAATCTGTTAAATAATGGGGTGATTATGGATAATATGGATACAAAAGCACCATTGAATGATGATGATCTTGAAATCCTTATTACCGGTGATATTATAAACAACAGGCACTGGTCGTGCAAATATGTAAAGTTAGCAGGTGATGAAACACAGCATATTACTCAGGGTACCGACAGGTTTTTCGACAGTTACTTCAGCGACCTTAACCCTGAAAGTGATATTGTTGCGCAAAGCAATATCACGATAATGAATGATCTTAATCTGAATGGGGCACATCTGAACATGGCAGGGGATACACTTACAATTTACGGGTGGCTTTACGGCGGAGCCATTGAAAATACCAATCTGAACAATGGTTTCCTGAACAACATTATAAGTATGGGAGGATTATCAGTTAATGGAGTTGTCACCATCGAAAACAATAATATTTTCCACGACTATGTAATTGTTAACGACACCCTTCAATCCATCGAATATGGCGGAGGAAGCATTACTTATACGCTTCAGGTTCGGGGAGATATCACGAATTACGGATTAATCCGCAACATAAACGATGGTGACCTGCTGTCTCTTGAAATTACCGGAGGCATTGACAATCATGGACTTTGGGAGAATGCTTATACCAAATTTTCCGGTAGTCAGCAACAGCAGATTCACCAACTGCCCGGGAAAGTTTTCCAGACAAATTTCACGGATGTTGATTCCGTCAGTATGGTCGTTGCCACCAGCGATCTTAAAATTGCAGGTAATTGCAATCTGTTGCGATCAACCCTGGAGATGAACCATTATGAAATCGATATTTCCGGGCATCTTTACAATGGCAGGGTAAACTCCGCCATCATCAAAAATGCCACCCTAAGCAATATTACCGCATCCGGAAATACAGAAATCCGTGGAATAGTGGTAATTGATGATGGAAACAGGTTTTATGGCAATTTATTGGTTACCGATACGCTTCAGTCACAGGTATACGGCGGCGGCTCTTATACATATAGTCTTTACAACTTCGGAAATATTGAGAATAATGGCTTAATCAGGAATGAACCAACTCAGAATGAATCTTTTGCTCTTTATGTGCAGGGGGATATCATCAACAGGGGAACATTTACCAATTATGCCAATTATCAGCTTTTTTACCTGAACGACGATGTTCACCAGGTAAGTTGCATGAATAATGGAACAACGAACTGGCAGTTTGAGGGCGCTGACATCACCGGAGCCGGAGCTGAATCATTTTCAATGATATCGGGAGGAGGAATTCAAACCGTGCCCCCCGGTGAATCCTGGGAAGTTTCAGTGCAGTTCGTGCCTGCCGGCAGTGTTTTTACCGCTCAGCTCAATATCCATTGCACTGAAACCGGAAGCCTGGGAACCATATACCTGATCGGGTATAACGAAAATTCAACGGTTGGAGTAAAGGATCCGGGTGTTTTGAATGAACAGGGAAACTCCCTTATGTTTCGGAACTATCCTAATCCTTTTACACAGGGTACCACCATCAGCTGGCATCAGCCTGAAAAAGCCCATGTTGTGCTGAAACTTTATGACTTTACCGGCAAAGAGATGTGCACCCTGATGGATTGTGACCGGTCTTCAGGTGAACACAGATTTAATTACGATGCTTCAAAACTGCCATCAGGAATTTATTTTCTGAAAGGGTGGTTTGATGATTGTACATCAGCCTGGAAAATGTTGAAAATGTGAAATATAGCTGAGCCTGAAATGGATGGAGAATAAAATTTTATAGTTGATTTGAGAACTTCCGTCTGAAAATGCAAATTGGTTTTTCGGATGTAAAAAGTGTTTTTGATTATTAATGCTGTCGAAATGAAAAAAGCAATCGTATCTTCCTTTGTAACTATTTTATTGATATTCAATGCCAGGGCACATAATCCCTGGCAATGGCAGAATCCACTTCCACAGGGGAATGGTCTATGGGCCGGGCAGGCTCTTGACGCACAAGCCTTTGTGGCAGTCGGGGCCTGTGGAACCATTGTCAGGACGGAAGACCAGTTCAAGAGCCGGGAAATGCCTTTCATACCCTTAGCCGAATTTTTGTATGGGTTGAATTATAGAAACATTGTTGCCGGAACAGTGCACACTTCCAACGGGGGGTATACCGGTGTTTCCAGAGAAAAAGAACTCACAGGACAGATTGCCGTAATTCCGGCCCCGAATCCTTTTCACAATGAGTTGTCAGTTTATTGTGAGCTCACCAACGAATCCTTTCTGACGATAGAGATACGCGACAATACAGGCAGGGTGATTTCCGTGCCTGTTTCCGGAAACAAAGGTTCCGGTTCTGCCCGGATTTTATTTGATGGAAGTCATTTATCTCCGGGCATCTATTTTATCAGGGCCATTTCGGGCGATAAGGTAATGGTAAGAAAAATCATCAGGGTATAATCCTTTTATTCAGGTTTAGGGTAATACTCTTACAGACTGAACTGGGTAAAACTTAAAACAGATAAATATGAAAAATGTCGTCAGCCTCTGGATTATCCTGTTGCTTGGCCTCATCGCCTACAGCCAGGACCATAAATGGTATTTTAACTACAATACCGGAAAAAGCGAAATTGGACATGATATCGTCTGTGGAGACGATGGTTTTGTCTATGTGGCCGGTGTGGAGTACAATGACTTAGACCACGACATTGTTGTCATTGCATTGGATAAGGCGGGAACCCGGCAGTGGGTGTATGTGTATGAAGGAGAGCAGGATAAGGCGATGGAAGTATCGGAGATCCACTATGGAACCGATGGAAACTTGTATATCTGTGGTTTTTAGGAAAATGTGGAAGGCAATGATAAGTACCTTGTTTTCAGCCTTACTTCCGAAGGCAGTTTCCGTTGGGAATATATTTACGATAACACCGGGGATTATGCCAGTAAAGCTTATTCAGTGGAATATGGCGGCAATGGGTTGGTATATGCGGCCGGGGAAGCCAACTACGACTTTCTGGTAACAGCCATCAACTCAACCACCGGCGTGCAGGAATGGATATACTGGTTCGACGGGGCTTGTCCGTATTCATTGTGTGACGATATGGCCAGCGCGATTACCGTTGGTTCCGATGGCAATGTATATGCTGCCGGTTATTCCCTCAATTCCAATGAAAAACAATTGGTTATTATAAGTTTAACCGCTCTGGGCGGATTTAACTGGAAATACCTTCATCCCGCGTTTAATGTCGGTTACAGTGTTGCCACTGATGTTGTTTTCGGCAACGACGGCCGCATCTATGCAAGCTGTGTGATCGGCTCTGATATCGGCGCCATCTGCCTCAATGCTGCAGGTGAATTCCAGTGGAACTGCAACATTGACGGGCCGGGCCCGGAACCGGTATTTGGAGAAACCTGCTATGAAATGCTTTACGGAATAGATGATAACATCTATGTCGTGGGTCGTGCTGCCGGCCGCGATGCTCAGGTGGATACCGATCTTGACGTGGCCGTGATGAAGGTTAACCGGCAAGGCACAGCCGAATGGTTTTACCGCTATGAAGGGCTTTACGGGACCTTCGACATGGGTTTCTCCATAGTGCAGACGCCCGACACCAATGTACATGTGGCGGCTTACAGTTGCGGATTGCTGGCCGAAGCCAACATGATCAGCCTGCACCATAAAACCGGCCGCGATCTGTGGGTGATGCGATACATCGGTCCTGCCATCGACATGGATGTTGCCTATGCCATTACAGCGGACGAAGAGGGTTATCTCTACCTTACCGGTTATGATTACAAAGCGAATCGTCTGCACGACATTTATGTATGGAAGCTCGATCCACCGCGGAATTCTGATGGGTATTACAACCTCGAAGGTTACGGAACTGCCGGTTGCGGGTATGCCGTTATGGAAACACCGGATAAAAATATTGTCATTGCAGGGTATCAGGGCTCCTCAGGCACCAACAGCACCTTTGACATGAGGCTTATCAAAACGGATATCAATGGCGATACCTTGTGGACCAGAAGTTATGGCGGAAACCAGGAGGACCGGGCCTTCGACTTTGTACAATGCCCCGATCAGGGCTTTCTGCTGACCGGATTTACCAAATCTTCCGGCAACGGTGGCAAAGATCTTTATCTTATTAAAACTGATCAGAACGGCAACAAAGAATGGGAAAAAACATACGGTTATGAAACCGATGAAGAAGGCATCTCCATCACAGAAGCCACTGACGGGGGCTGCTTCATTGCCGGTAAAACAACGAAATACGATGGTTCAGGCGACCTGTGGTTTATGAAAATCAACGCGCAGGGCGACAGTCTGTGGACCAGAAGATATGGCGGCAACCGTCGCGATGAGGTGGGAGAGGTACATACCACCGCAGATGGTGGATACATATTTGCCGGAACCAAAGGGAATGCACTATCGGTTGGCTATATCACCAATATGTATGTGATCCGTTTCGACCAGAACGGGGATACTTTATGGACAAAAGAGTACTTCACAGATTACTGGGATACGGGAGGGGATATCATCGAACAGGATGACGGTTCATTTCTGCTTGCGGGATACTACATGAACAGTGAGTACCTGGCCAAACTGGATGCGGGTGGAACCCTGCTCTGGGAGAAAATGCCGCATACGAACCAGAATGGCGGTTTCAGCTCCATCGCCCGGAATGCCGATGGTAATTACCTCCTCAGCCGCAATGGTTTCGGCTCACAGGAAATGATTTACGTGGCGGTTTATGATCCGGATGGAAACTTCATCTCGGCTGATACCGCTGCCTGGTCTCCGGGGAATGTATATATGCCGACCAGGGGTTATGTTTTCGATGCTCAGCCGCTGGCAGGCGGAGGTTATGTGGCTGTTGGCGAAGGCCGGATTTCAGGCGGCAGCGGAATGAATGCAAATATTATTCTGTATAGAAAAGGTGGTGAACTGACCAAACTGCCTTTGCCTCCGCTGGGGATCGATGACTTTCTGCTCTATGGAGAAAAAGACACTCCCCGGCCTTTGCAGATTTCACCCAATCCGGCAAACAACATCGCTGTTTTCGATTTTGAACTGAATGCCTCAGCAGATGTAACCGTTTGTGTTACTGATTTGCAGGGGCGAACGGTATATCAGGCAAACCATGGTTTCTGTCAGAAAGGGAATAACCGGATTTCATGGAATCCGGAGGTTTTCGCCGGCGGAATGTATATCTGCAGGGTAATTGCCGGTAATCAGCTTTTTTCAGGAAAAATTGTACTTCAGAAATAAATCAGGACATGAAAAACTCAATTACAATTGCGATGGCAGTGCTTATTCTGTTACCCTTTTCCATATGGGGTCAGATGTGGCGGGAGAATCCGCAAACCGAGGTGCTCGATTCAGTAATCACCTGGAAATTTTCCGGCATCAGCGATTCAATTCTCTCTTTCCGGACAACCTATCGGTATGATGAGCAAAAGCGAACCATACAGAAAGAGGAATTCGTCAGGGAACAGGCCCTGAATCTTTGGGTGCCATACCGCATTGAAAAATGGCAGTATGATGGTCAGGACCGGCAGACCATGTGGGCAGTATTGTTTTGGGAAAACGAAACCATGGCTTACAAAGGCCTTTTCAGGGAAAGATATGTATTTGATGCCCAAGGCAATGTTTCCGAATCATACTTCGATGGCTGGAGTCTTTCCCTTTTCGACTGGATAAATTATCGAAGAATATTGAATTACTATGATAATCAGCAAAGGCTGACGAATGAAGTGAATTTCGAATGGAATAACCTGGGACAGCATTGGGATTCAACATCATACATTTTATATGAATATAATCCTGAGGGACTTCCGGAACGGGTGACCGAATGGGAAGAGGAAGATGGAACAGGAGTTTTTTATCCTAAATTAAGGTATGACTATGAGTACAATACAACCGGCGATATGATTCTGAAAACCAGGCTCTTTTATAATCACAATACACAACTGTGGTACTATATGGTAAAGGAAGAACCCACCTGGGATGAACACCATAGCAAAATTCAGTCGTGGTATTGGAAATACGAGGAATCAATCGAAGAGTGGATTCCACTGGAGAAGGATCATTGGGCCTGGGATGAAGCCGGGAATATGGCCCTGTATGAATATTACCGCATTGGCGAAGATACAGTCACATGGATGCCGAGTATAAAAGCTGAAATGACCTATAATGCGTTTAACAGAATGTTGAGAAACACCGGATACAGCGGTAATGACTTTGGTGAATGGGAGCCTGGCTATATGCGTGCATATGAATATATTCAGGATACCCTGCTTGTCGAAGATGCGCTATCGCAATGGGATGCCGGATCAGCATCCTGGAAAGGGGTAAACATGCACCTTTACACATTCGATTCATTAAACCGGCGGCACAGCGATTCGTATCACAAATGGATCGTACATGTGCAGCAGTTTGTGCTCAGCACCCGGGATTATTATTCCTGGTCGCAGCAGGAGGCACAGGGATTTGATGAACCCGGCCGGATAAGTGCTGAAATAATGCCAAACCCGACACAGGGGGAATTTCAGATTTTATTATCCAATATCCTATATCCGGATTGTCAGGTTGAGATCGTTGATCCCACAGGGAAAATCCGGGAAAAACTCAAATCTGAACGGGGTGCCGCCAGCATTCTGATGGACATCACACACTTCCCCCCTGGAATCTACTTCGTTAGAATAGAGTCTGAAAACCAAATAATTGTGAAAAAAATCATCAGGCTATGAAGACAAATTTATTTGCAATGATCGCTGTTGTGCAGACTATTTTGATGTCCATTTGCCTCAACGTCTGCCCGCAAAATCAGGCAAGCCCGATTTCAGGAGATGAAAACTGGGATGAATCATTTGGCACTTCGGGCATGAACGCCGACGTCAATTGTTTTGTGAAAAAAGACGGCATTTTATACGCCGGGGGTGAATTTACCAAAGCCGGCGGTAACAATATCAACCGCATTGCCCAATGGGACGGGGTAAGCTGGTCGCCCATCGGCCACGGATTTGATCAGAATGCCGTTTTTGCCATGGAATTCTTCAATTCAGCGCTTTATGCCGGTGGCATCTTTTACAAATCGAACGGGCAGGCTATGAAGCATTTCGCGAAGTGGAACGGTACTGAATGGGTTCAGCCCGGCAGTGTGATAGATTACCAGGTTGACTGTCTGGCTTCAGCCGGAGATGCACTTTATCTGGGAGGGGGAATGATCGCTACCGCCGGGATAGATCTTTATGGAATAGCCCGGTGGGATGGGACTCAGTTTCATGCTGTAGGTGGTGGCTTATGGCTGTCAGATTATTACACACCGGATGTGTTTGCTATTGAAACAGATGATAATGATGTGTATGTCGGGGGCAAATTCTCCAGGGCAGGAACCGTGGATGCTAGCAGTATTGCCAAATGGGATGGTTCATCCTGGTCGGCTTTGGGAGGAGGCGTCAGTGGCGGTGATGGTGTTGTGACCAGCCTTGCCCTGATTGGAAACGATCTGTATGTTGCCGGCGGATTTACTGTTGCAGGGAGCGTGAGCGTCAATAATATAGCCAGATG
Source organism: Lentimicrobium saccharophilum (assembly GCF_001192835.1). Taxonomy (NCBI): domain Bacteria; kingdom Pseudomonadati; phylum Bacteroidota; class Bacteroidia; order Bacteroidales; family Lentimicrobiaceae; genus Lentimicrobium; species Lentimicrobium saccharophilum. Next base: position 1,648,069 of record NZ_DF968182.1, on the reverse strand, counting down.
GGATGGCTCGCAATGGTCTCCCCTGGGCAGTGGAACAAGCGGGCCGGTGTATACACTTGCAGTTATTGGTGATAAATTATTTGCCGGCGGAAGTTTTACACAGGCAGGAGGGCTGAATGTCAACAACATCGCCATGTGGGATGGCAGTCAGTGGTCGTCGCTTGGAAGTGGCACCAATCAATGGGTGAAAGCACTGTATGCCGACGGAAATAACCTTTATGCCGGTGGCCGGTTTACCAAGGCAGGAAATAAAACAGCCAAATACATCGCCAGATGGCAAACAGCCCTGTCGGTTGAGGATCACGATCCTGATGATCTACAGCTCAGGCTTTTTCCGAATCCCTTTTCCGGCTCAACAACAATTCAGTATCATTTGAAAGAACCAGGGCATGTGCAGCTTGTCATCGATGATATAACCGGTCGGAATGCAGCAATCCTTGTAAATGAGGTGCAATTACCCGGCGAACACAAGGTAATGTATGAAGCATCCGGGTTAAGGAAAGGAATCTTTTTCGTGCGGTTGTGTATTGAAAATCAAACGATTGTGAAGAAGATTATAAAGTTACGATAATTAACCGCATTGACACAGTAGACACATAGAAGGCACATAGAATTTTATTGTGTAATCTATATGCCTGTTGTGGTGAAAAAAAACAAGCCATGAAAAGATTCATCCTTATTTTGCATTTAGCGTTCTGCGCTTTTCATTTTTCATTTGCGCAGCAAATCATCTACGTCGATGTTTCCAACAATACAGGCAACGAGAACGGCACACAGGCAAATCCCTTTAATACCATTGTTGAAGGATTGCAGTTGTCACAGAACGGTGATTCTATCTCGATAGTTTCTGGTAACTATCCTGAAGACACATTGCTGGTTGAGAAATGTGTTTCCATCGCCGGAACATCTGCTGCTTCTACCCTGGTTCAGGGAATTTTTATACTATCCTCAAAGCTTGACTCTATGCCTGTGCTCATCAGGAATCTTTGGTGCCGGAACGTTATACACAATGACAGCGGTTATTCGGTGACCCCTTTGATTATTGAAGACTGCGGATTGCAAGTTCTGAATGATCACACCCCATCGGTTAGCGAAACCGGTCGAATATTATTAAAGAACTGCTCCGTTGATGATAGCATTCACATTGGAAGCGCTGCCTGTGCGGCAAGGCGGGAGGTCATAAATTGTGAAACCGGCGGTGGACTGTGGATCAGCAGCACCTCTTCCCAGGGCTTAATAAGGCTTGAAGGGAACCAGGTGGCAGGAAGCCTGAGCGTAATCACAACTGCAAAATCCGATACCATCTTCATCCAAAACAATACTGTATCCGACAGCCTGATCGTGCTATCGACAGCCTCATACCCTGATGTGATATCCGGTAACACGATTGGAGGCGGGATCCGGTTAAGAGCGGTCTCACACAGCGGCCTGCGGTTCACGGAGAATGATATCCAGAACGGTTCGCCTTCGGCCAAATATGTGGCATTGTCTGAATCAATTATCGGGAATAATAACTTTAAAAACGGTGGTATACATTTTCAGGCTACCGCCGGGGATATCGTCATCAGAGAAAATGAAATCCACACCGATGGCTCGGTAGCAGCCATCCGGTTTAAAACTACAGCCGGTGGCTATTTTGAGGACAATACCATCACCCTCCCGTATTTTGAACCCTCCGGCTTGCCTTTAGATGGAGATACGTTATCTGTTTGCGCTATCCATGTGCGATCGACATCATTCGGAGGGATGAAAGGCAACAGGATCAGCGGCGGCGCCTATGGGGTATACTTATCGGCCATCGCTTCGCATGGATTTAATGAAAATGAGATTGATGGGGCGCATTATGGTTTATATCTGCAGTCAGTTTCGGGAGATGTCGATAGTAACAGGGTGGAGTACTGTATCGGAGACGGGATGATCCTTGATTACAAGTCTGAATATGCTGATACAAATTCCATCAGACTGAATTACAATATCGTCAGGTACAACGGCGGACACGGTATCCGCACAAGAGGAAACTGTCCCATGGGGCGATTGGATGAACCCGGTACAGGATTTAACGTCATCAAAGATAACGACGGTTATGACCTTTACGTGGAAACTCTTTCCGGTTTTGTTGACACCATCTGGGCACAGAATAACGTGTGGTCTCACAGTACTGAAGCAGAAGTCGGTCAATATGATATTTATGATGCAAACGATGATCCGGCGAGAGCGCTGGTGTTGTATATGCCGCTATTGTCATATGGTGTAAGTGAACATCCGTTGCCGGAGATCATAATGTTTCCCAATCCCACCCGGGGAGTTTTCAGTTTTCAGTTTTCAACCGGCAGCCGGCTGCCGGCGGTTATGGAGATTGTCGATTTCTTTGGCAGGATTCTGGAAGCCCGGGTTCCGGAGTTCCGAAATTCCGGAACTTCAGAACTGGATATCAGCCATCTCTCTTCCGGGATATATATTGTACGGTTTTGCTTTGATAGCCAAACGATGGTGAAGAAGATTATAAAGTTATAATAATTAACCACAATATGTCCCGATTTATCGGGATAGGCACAGTAAGGCACATAGAAGGCACATATAATTCTATTGTGAAATCTGGGTGCCCTATGTGCCTGTTGTGGTAAAAAAAAATAAGTCATGAAAAAACTCATCCCCATTTTACTTTTTCCGTTTTTCGTATTCCATTTTTCATTTGGTCAGCAAACCATCTACGTTGCTGCCTCCAACAACACCGGCATTGAAGACGGGACACAGGAACATCCGTTCAACACTATAAAGGAAGGCATCAATGCAGCATCTCCAGGTTGGCAGGTGATGATCAAACAGGGAACATACATTCCCGATGATTCCTGGTCAGGGAATCCACATACCTTGTTTCTCAAAGCTGGGGTAAGTCTGATGGGTGAAGGTGCCGGTCAAACGATCATTCAGGGGATTGTGGTTGACCGGGAGGACAGCAATCTTTCAACCGGTCTTGAAAAGCTCAGGTTTGATGAGTTTTATTTTATCAGGGGAGCCCATACCGGCCCTTTCACCGACAGGAACATAATACGCAACTGCTCAACAGAGTATATTGAGATAGGTTGTGCAGCTGGAATCCCTCCCCCTGATTCATTATTAGGTGCTAATTATGGATTCATAATCGAAAATAATTCTACAGGAACAGAAGGTAGTATTGAGTTCAGGCATGGTGCAGGTATTTCGGAAATAGCCGTTACCGGTAACAGTTGCGGTTATATTCAAATCAAATCCGGAGCCGGATATACCTATCTGATCGATAACAACGAGATCCAATACGGTATTTTTGACAAATCGGCTGCGAATAAAACCACCATTTCAAATAACCGGATATTTAATGGTGCAATTGTGGATCAAAGCGGTGGAAATTACGATCTCACTGAAGATGAATTTATTGAAAACAATACCATCAATTCCGACGAAAACTCCCCGGCATTTATCGATGAGGATTATAAGGCCGGGATCATTGCAAAAAGCAGGTCTGTCACTATCAGAAACAATACCATTACCTGTACGGGAAATGTTTCAGGGATCAGAACCAGCGCAGGAGCTCCGATGCATGTCATGAACAACACTATCATCATTGATGAAGTACAATCAGCTGCCCCTGATCCATCTGAAAGCACTTGCGGAATTTTCAATTATTCCGGATGGGGGTATGTAGCCGGGAACAGGATAACAGGGGGGAACATGGGATATTACAGTAAGGCAGGGACAGTGGAGTTTGCCAACAATGAAATCGAAAAATCTTATACTGGTTTCTATAGCAAGGGCGCTGAGGATGTTCATCACAACATCATTAAAGACTGCAGAGGAGATGGAATGATCCTGGATGGTCTGGCCGGCCCTGTTCATGGTAATGTCATCAAAGACAACGCTGGTTCCGGGATCCGGGTACTCAGAAATCCCATTGATCTTGGTGGCGGGCTGGATACCTGTCCCGGCCTGAATGTAATTACCGGTAACGGAAATTATGATTTGTATGTTGAGGCCATCAGCGAACAGTATCCGTTACTTTTTGCCCGCTTTAATGTCTGGGATCATACGGATCCTGCAGAAATCATGCAGTTTGATATCCGCGATGGCTCCGACTCAACGGGATTGGTCATGGTGGACTTTACCCCTGTCGGGAGTTTAGGTTCAGAAGCGTTGATTCTGCCGGATATCGGGCTGTTCCCGAATCCAACCCATGGGAGTTTCAAAGTTCAATGTTTGAAATCCGGCGTTGAATTTCAAAGTTGCAAGGTTACCGATCTTCTCGGGCAGGTTGTAAAATCCGATAATCCGGAACCCGGCACCCGACAAATTGAACTCAATATCAGCCACCTGCCGGCCGGTATCTATTTCCTTCGGACAAGGATTGAAAATCAAACGATTGTGAAGAGGATTATAAAGATATGATAATTAACCACAACATGTCCCGATTTATCGGGATTGGCACAACTTGTGGCGAGAAAGAAGTTAACCATGAAACAGAAAATCCTAAAATCCGTCACAGGCTTCGAACTTTATCATTCAGTGATGCTTTTATTGCCGGGTACCTTACCCGACACACTGGATCAGTTATGCGGATGGTCTGATTTCATGAATCCTCTTTTATGACAGCTGACTTTTTTTATTTTATCACTAATTTTCCAATTATCCACTTAACTTTTTTGTTATGAAAGCAACAAAAAGAATTAACAGAACCGGGTTGTTTTCTGCAATCCTTGTTTTTTGCAGTTTTATCGTTTCCTGTCAGGATAGATCGAAAAAAACCAGCGAAGAGTTGTTGGAAGATGCCATTGAAAACGAAACAGGCAGCAATGCCGATGTGGATCTCGGCGATGAAAAAGCTGTGATCACCCAGGGCGGCAATACTGTTGAGCTTGACGGGAAAGCCAATTCCTGGCCCGGAGAAATACCTGACGAAGTTCCCGAGTTCACTTACGGAAAAGTAAAAGCTGTAACGACAAGTATCATTGATGGAGCCAAATCGTGGAATGTTATCTACGAAAATGTTGAGGATGATTTCATTGATAAGTACGATGCCGATCTAAAGAAAAAGGGATTCGAAACAGTAACCATGAAAATGGGTGATAAGGGAGGTTCCATCACGGCAGACAATGGAAAGTATACCGTCTTTTTAATGGGTAGTGAAGGCAATCTGAGCATCGGGGTATCCCCTAAGCTGCAGGAATAATCAACTGGCTGACTTTAGTTTTATCTTAACTGAAAAGTACCCGGATCGTTCACCGGTAATTCTTACATGCAACATTTAAGCAGGCATCAGTCCCCCTTATAGCCGGAATTTACCCTGTAAGATTGTTTGCCTGTTATCAAATGATTGTGAGCGAGCTAATCATGTTGTGAAATTAAATTGAGGTTAGGCTCAGATGAAAAGAATGATAGAAATCATATAATCCGGGTCAATCATTTTAAATTTTTGTCATCATTGAGCATTAAAAAAGAAAATCATGAAATCACTTCTTCTCATTTATAAAACCATTTTGCTGGCAATAATGGCAAGTACTTCACTGCAGGCCCAGTGGACTCAGTCTGCCCTGCCGGTATCGAACCAGAGTACCGATGTGCTGTCATACGGCGGAATATGGTATGTAGCAACCTCCGACAATGGCATCCAGCGATCGCAAAACTTCACCGACTGGTACCCTTCATTCACCGGGATCGGCACCTCCGATATCCGAAGAATCATATCCTCGGTCGAAGGGGCCAATATCGTGTTTTATGCTTCCACTGCAAACGGTGTTTACCGTTCCACCATGATGGGTTACAGCTGGACAGCAGTCAACAATGGACTTACGAGCCTTAATGCAGGTGCAATTTTTTCGGATGGGAATATCCTGCTGGCTAACACGGAGGATGGTGTTTTCCGTTCCGAAGACTACGGACAGAACTGGTCAGCTGTCAATGTGGGAGCATCAAATCAGCTGGTCAGGTGTTTTCTGAAAAATGGCCCGGATTTATTGGCAGGGCTGGCAAATACGGGAAACTACCTTTACCGCTCTACCGATGACGGGCTTACCTGGTCGCCTTACGGAACAGGACTTTACGAAGTGAACCTTTTGGCAAAACTGGACGATGAGTTATTTGCGGCTTCAGCTACCCTGATGTACCACAGTACCGACAATGGCCTTACCTGGTCGCCGGCAGGCTCCGGGTTGGTCCCGGGCATGTATATTACTGATATGACAGCCCATGGCGACTATCTGTATGTGGCCACCCATGCAGGAGGTTATGTACAACACAGGGATAGCAGCAGTTTTAGACTGATTACTTCAGGAATGCCTCAGGGTGGCTATATGATCAATACAGTAGGTGCGGACAACGATAATATTGTCTTTGGAACCTTGTCCAATGGATTATGGTATGCCGGTTCGGGTGTGGTCACCGGCCTGAATATGCCGGTTCAGAAGCCGGGGCGCCTTTTTCCTGATCCTGCTTCAACAGTTGTAACGTTGAATATATCTTCAAGTAGCAGGGGTGAGTTTAAGGTTTCTGTCAGGAATTTTTGCGGTCAAACCGTGTTAAGTTGTGGAATTTTCAATTCCGGAACAGATGGGTTGACGTTTGATGTCAGCAATCTGCCGCCAGGTGCCTATTTCATTCTGGTTGAAGGGGGGGGTTGGCGGGAAACGCATAAGTTGCTGATCTGCAGGTAAAGCATATAACGTATGCCTGGACTCCGCTTTAAATTATCTTCCCGTTTTAAAGCGCTGTTGTGTCATTGAAGTTGAGAGACGATTCAGTGTATTAAAATTACCTTAAAGGTTAATCTTCAAGGCTGATTCAAAGGGATTTTTCCTTATATTTAGTTTTCTTAAGGCGTTAAAAATAAATCAGTTGCCTGCAGGTTTTAAAGTTATTGTCACAGTTGTGACTGCAGACAGATAAGTATCTTTTAACGGCTGGAATGTTCATTTTTAGTATGATGACTGCATAACCCCGGTTGGCATTAACGCAGAAGCCTATTGACCGGCAACCACTCCTGTCCCGCTCTGTTTTGTTTCTTCCTTATCTCCATTTCTCCATTCTCTTCCGGCCCTTTATCTGCAAGCATCTGATCTGACAGAGTCGTCTCGCTGAGGGTATATAGTTGATATTTATCGTTTTCGTGGTAATTGAACCAGCCGGAAACGATTGTTATTGCATTGGTGAACATTTGTGATTCCCGGTTTATCGAAAATAAGGCCTGAATATTTTTTTCTCAAAGGAAATTTTTAATTCAAAACGCCATGAAAAGTCTTTTCAAAAAATTTGTTTTTCTCTCGGGTGCAGTCCTTGTATCCTTTGCACTTATACCTGTAAAAGCAAATTCTCAGATTGTTTCAGCTCCCGGCGGGGGGGTGTGGAGTGTTCCTTCCACCTGGCTGGGAGGAATTGTTCCGGCAGCCTCCGACGATGTTATCATTGAATCCACGGTGAGTGTGAACGGAAATTCATGTAACAATATTCAGGTTAATCTCGGTGGTATTTTGCAGAATCATTCAAGTAATAATTATACACTCAATGTTTACGGTAACCTCACAAACACCGGAATTATTTCAAACTATGCCGGATATGGGCTTTCGCTGAAAGTTTATGGTAATCTGGCCAATGAAGGGACCATGTCAAATACCACTCTTGACTTCAGCGGGTCGGGAAATCAACAGATATCTTCCGGACAACCCTTATCCCTTTCCAATTTTTTGAAAAGTACACAAACCGGAAGGGTTGTTGCCACCTCTGATCTGAGTTTTACCGGGACCAATATTAATTTTTTAAATGACACCCTCGAATTTACGGGAACCAGCCAACTGCTGATTGATGCCGGAAATCTTTCAAATGCCGTAATCTATAAATCGTCGTTGCCCGCATTGAAAATTTCGGCGGACAACGGAACCTATGCTTCAAATCTTACACTTTACTCTCTTCAGACTGAATTTTATGGTTCCCTTATAATCAATGGCAACAGCAATTATTTCAGGAATAATTTTATCAATTACGGTACACTGAGTAATTACCCTAACAATGCCTATACACTTTTCGTGGACGGAAATTTTGCGAACAACGGAAGTTTACTGAATAATGTTTTCTCCTTCATTCTGAATATTAACGGGAATGTTGTCAACAATGCCTATTGGGCAAATTACCGCACCATCCTGTCAGGAACAGTCAACCAGGAATTATCAATGACTCAGACTTTTTCAGGGGCCGAATTAATAAGGATTAATGGTTCAGGCCGGATTCAGGCAACCTCAGCACTTGATTTCGAAGGTACCGAAATCCAGTTGAACGGAGATACGCTTGAGTTTACCACCGGCACTTCCGTCACGCTGAACGGAGGCAGTATACTGTCGGGTGTCGTTTATAAATCATCAATGCCTGCCCTGGCAATGAATAATGACAACGGAACATATTTTAGTAGTCTTATGGTTGATGCCCCTCAGCTGCAACTGGCCGGATCACTGGTTATATACGGAAGTGGTGTATCGCTGAAATCAGATGTTATCAACAATGGAACATTACTTAATTATAATAACAATTCATACACACTGCAGGTGCCGGGCAATTTCACCAACAATGGAACCGTAACCGACAATGTTTTTGGTTTTTATATTAATATCTCGGGTAACCTGGAGAATAACGGGGTGTGGGACAATTACGGAACAATTCTCAACGGCAATTCAAACCAACTGATATCGATGACCCAGCCATTTGCCGGTCAGGCCTTTACAAGAGCGGCAGGTGCAGGCAGATTGATCGCAGCGACCGATCTCGCCTTTAACAATACCGTTATTACGCTCAATAACGATACCTTGCAGTTTACGACTGGTGCCGGTATTACCTTGTCGGGAGGATGCATAAATCCCGGGATACTTTATAAAACAGCTTTACCTGCATTAAGAATTACGGCAAATGAAGGCACTTACCTTCAAAACCTTATAATTGATGCACCGGAAACTGAGTTTTATGGCACCATAACGGTTTATGGAAGTTCTCACAACTTTAAAACCAGCATTATCAATAACGGAACCCTGCAGAACTATCCGGACAATTCATATGCTTTGTTCATCGACGGGAGTGTAACCAACAACGGTACCATTCATAACAATGTTTACGATCTGTATCTGTATATTTCCGGTAATCTGATCAACAACGGGGTGTGGACAAACCGTTCAACCGTCATGAACGGTGCTGTCAATCAGTCGGTTTCCATGTCACAGCCATTCGGCGGATATTATTTCGAGAGAGTCAGTGCAAATGGAAGATTGCAGGCCACTTCGAACCTGAGTTTTACAAATACCATTATTACCCTGAACTCAGATACCCTGGAATTTACTTCAGGGAATTCCATTACCATGAACGGTGGCTGTCTTAACCCGGGCACCTTGTATAAAGCAACCGCACCTGCCCTGAAAATAACTGCCGGCAGTGGTAACTTCATTTATAACCAGATTATAGATGCCCCTCAGACAGAACTTTATGGTGTATTATTGATTTTTGGGAACAATCATAATTTCAAAAATAGTGTGATCAATTACGGAACCCTGCAGAACAGACCAATCAACTCGTACCTGTTGACTATTAATGGAAATCTTACCAACAACGGCACAATTCAGAACAATGTATACGACTTTTATCTGAGCATTTCAGGCAACTTGATTAATAACGGTAGCTGGAAAAACCTTTCAACTATTTTAACAGGAACATCAGTACATCTGTTTGCATTCTCAAAGGTATTTGAAGGTGTGGCACTTATCAACGACAATGAAGCCGGTGATATCGTTGCAGCCACCGATCTTACTTTTGACGGAACGGATATTGATCTGAACGGATGTCTGGTTACCTTGCCCGAAGGTGGTTATCTTTCTGTGCTGAATGGTTATCTTCTTGATGCATCTGTTTCAGGTACAGACCTGCATTTTAAGTCCTTAGGTGCATATTGTCAGAACACCGTTTTTCTGTCGGATGTGACTTTGCACGGGGTATTTCAGGCGGGTATTGGTGTTGCTTTTTCAGGGAGCATTGTGAATGAAGGAATGATAAAGAATAGGGGATTAAACTCTTATACAATTCAAGTGCAGGGTGATATCCACAACAACGGAATTATTATGAATAATATTTATTCATTTACCATCACTGTGTTTGGCGATTTATATAACAATGGTACCTGGGCTAATACCCTGACCACTCTGGATGGAACAACAGATCAGAATATTATGCTGATTAACGGGGCGCCAATTGCAGGGACAGTCAGGCTGGATGCCAATTTTTCTGGCTCGGGGCTGGCCTGGTGGGGGCCACCAGGCAATCTGACCGGTAATCCGGGTTTTTCCGGCGCCAATACTCAGGTGCTTACTTTCCTCAATCCCATTTCTGATGCCCTCACGGGGCAGTATTATTGTATGAATAATGAAGCTGTTCAGTCGCGGAATATCTACATCAGTTCGCAGATAATCCCGGTTAAAACTTTACATCTTACATTAATGCTTGAAGGGCTTTTTAATAGTGCAAGCGGATTAATGAACCCTGTGCTTGATGCAAATGGAAATGCTATCTGGGATGTAACAATTTCGGACCAGATCACGGTTGATTTTCATGATGGTGACAACTACGAAGATGTTATTGTGTCTGCACCGGAGGTTCTTTTGTTTGCAGATGGTAACGCTACCGTTACAATCCCTGCCGCGTACGACGGGAATTACTATCTGGCGGTCAGGCATCGCAATAGTATTGAAACTGTCAGCGCAAGTCCTGTTAGTTTCAGCGAAAGTATCGTTTCCTATAATTACACAAATTCGGCCGGACAAGCCTATGGCGCAAATCAGAAAGACCTTAACGGCGATGGCTCAAAATGGGGGTTCTTCTCCGGTGATGTCACACAGGATGGCTATATCGAATTTGTTGATGTAATCTCTATTTATAACAAGAATGTAGAAAGCGACTCAGGCATCTCGCTGGAAGATATTGACGGGAATGGATATGTCGAATTCCTGGACTACATTATCGCATACAACAACAGCGTCAACAGCGCAGGGATTATTTCGCCCTCCGATTAGGAAAGAAATCTGCAATAAGTATGATAAGATAACCTGTTTCATTCAACCGGGCAGTTATTACGTCCCGGTGGCATTTACTGGCTGTCATTACTAACTTCTCCGGTGAAGACCGGGGTAAAACGCTAAATTGTGAATTTGCCGAGGTAAGTCTGCGGACTGATGGCTTTCAGCTCTTTCTTAACTTTATCGCTCACATGCAGTCCGTCGATAAATTCAATGATCAGTTCGTGGGTTACACGGGTGTTGGTTCGGGTGAGTTCTTTCAGGGCTTCGTAAGGTTTTGGGTAGCCTTCGCGCCGGAGAATGGTCTGTATGGCTTCGGAAACCACCGCCCAGTTACATTCAAGGTCAGCTGTAATTTTATCTTCGTTGAGCAGCAGCTTACCCAGGCCTTTGGCAATAGATTTTACTGCAATAATGGTATGGGAAACCGGAACACCGATATTGCGGGTTACGGTGGAATCTGTGAGGTCGCGCTGCAACCTTGAAACCGGCAGTTTCGATGAGAGGTGCTCAAGCAGCGCGTTGGCGACACCAAGATTTCCTTCTGCATTTTCGAAGTCGATGGGGTTGACCTTGTGCGGCATGGCTGATGAGCCGACTTCCCCGGCTTTGATCTTCTGCCTGAAGTAGTCCATGGATACATAGGCCCAGATGTCCCTGCAGAGGTCGGTCAGTATGATGTTGATGCGTTTTATGGCATCGAACAGGGCGGCCATGTTGTCGTAATGCTCAATCTGAGTGGTTACTTTCTGCCTTTCCATACCCAGATGATGCCTGGTAAAGTTCTCGGCAAATGATACCCAGTCGGTTTCAGGGTAGGCTGCATAATGGGCATTCAGCCCGCCGGTAGCGCCTCCGAACTTCACGCTGAAAGGTACTGCTTTCAGTAGTTTAATCTGTTGTTTCAGCCTGTCGGTGAATACATACAATTCTTTTCCGACCGTGGTCGGGGTGGCGGGCTGGCCGTGGGTGCGGGCAAGCATGGGTACATTCTTCCAGAGTTTTGCTTTCTGGGCGAGTTTGGTAGCCAGGTCTTCATAAGCGGGCAGGATTACCTCATCGATAGCCAGTTTGAGGGCGTAAGGGCCGGCGGTGTTGTTAATGTCCTGGGAGGTAAGGCCGAAATGCAGGAATTCCTTGTATTTGCCCAGTCCCATTTTGTCAAATTTCTTTTTCAGGTAATACTCCACAGCTTTCACATCGTGGTTGGTAATGCTTTCGATTTCCTTTACTTCTGCAGCATCCTGAAAAGTGAAATCGCGGCAGAGTGCCCTGAGTTTTTCAAAATCGCTTTTGGTAACGCCGTTCAGTTGGGGCAGGGGCAGTTCGCAGAGGGCGATAAAGTATTCAACCTCAACAAATACGCGATAGTTAATCAGCGCTGCTTCTGAAAAGAAATAGGCCAGCACTTCAACCTGTTTCCTGTAACGTCCGTCAACGGGCGATATCGCATTTAAAGGTGTTAATTCCATGGCAATAACATATTAATCGGGTCAAATGTAAGCAAGCAAATTTAAAGATAGCAACTTTTTTTACTTTTTCATTCTTTTTTGAAAAGAATCTCAAATCCTTTCGTTTTTTTCCAGCATCCGGTTGATGTGACCGGCCAGTCTTTCCGGCTCACTTGTCCCTATTCTTACTTTGCGCTTGCTGTTTCTGAAACTTAGTTCCACCGCACTGAACCCGCTTACATTGTATACCTCTGTATTCAGGGTGTAATGTATGCCCCACCCATGGAAAAAGTTGTTCCTGACCGGTGCGGCACCTTCAATGGCTGATAATTTCCAGCTTTTCCGGATCAGGCCGATGCCAAAACGGATTTTTATGGTCTCATGATCTATCTTAACAGTGAGCTGGTAAAATAAAAGCATGACCAATAGCAGGACGGGTGAGAATGCTAACAGGAAAACTCCGCCTTCACCCTTCGGAATCAACAATACGGCAGAGAGGATAAATGTGACCAGGATTATAGCGAAAACTATGATGATCGTCCATCCGGTTTGCTTTGTTTCCATATCTCTTGTTTATGGTTATCGTTTGAATGATGATTTTTAGAAAAAAAACGGATCCTGCAATTTTACATACCCAGGTTTTCTCCGATGATGATTACCGTGGTTGGGGTTTGTGCCGGTTGTTTCCGGATGATGGTGTATGCCCTGCAACCCCGTTCCTCTGAACTGCAGTTATGGCAGATGCCATCGGAAGCGCAGGGAGTGTTTCTTCCAAGCCGTTTCATATTCATGGGCCCTGCAGTGCTCCTAAGCCGTTCAAATGCAGCCTGCTCGTCCCTGACAATTTTATTGATTCCGGCCACTACCAATACCTGCCCGGGCCCGAAGATCATGGCAGCCACGCGGTTACCATAACCGTCAACATTAACCAGTTCTCCTTTCAGGGTAAGTGCATTGGTGCTGCACAGAAAGATATCTGCCGTCAGTTCCCTGCGCATTTCTTCCAGTCTTTCTGATTCACTGAGGCCTGGTTTGCTATGGTCAATCAGTATAGCCCCCAGTGCTGAGGCTTTCTCGCGCATCCCAAGTGTTCTAATTGTCATTGAACCGCCAAAAGCCACTTTCATCCCTTGCTTTATCCGGTTGCAGATAAAGTCTGATGCTTCAGCTGATTTACTGAAATAAATGGCCTCAAACTGGTTTCTTTTCAGGTTCCCGATCACCCTGTCCGCAACGACTTCATTGTGCCATTCCTGATAATCATTCATTCATTTAGGATTTGATCAGCAGCAAATATAGGATGTAAGTTTAATAAATGGTGAATTCCTGCTGACATTCCGGTTTTAACCTCGATATTGACACAGTTTTTGTTGCCTGAATCAGCATAAGGCATTAATCAAATTGCCATTAAGGCTGATAGCAGAAGGCTGGTTGTGTAATGTTTACAGATATAAATGATTGCTTCGGGACAAATCATTTTTAAATAAAAAACCGGCGGATCTGCCGGTTTCATGTATTTGTGGTTGAATGCTAGCGTGCGATATTCCGGAAAACCTCCCGGATGATATCGGCATATTTGTCGTTAAAACTGACCATACACCATATCTGCAGCAGAACAATCTCTTCCCGTTTAAGGAATCTGATTGCCTTGTACAGTTCTTTCTTAAACAGATCCCTGTTGAAACTGACCTTTTGAAGGATGGTTTTTGAATATTCCAGCATGGCACAGTAGTTTTAGGTGAGACTTGGTGTTTCAGTAGTTTCAGATACTGTAACGCACGAATCGTCTGGCTTGTTTTATTGACAGGGCGTGTTTAACAATTTTTTAGTATTTGAATCAATCAGCAGGTTAACCACGGTTAACTCCGGCCTGCCGGCCAGATAATTTCAGGACTTATTACATCAGGAAAGCAGCTATTAATGCAGTGGCGATGATGATTGCGATGGATGTCCAGGTGTGTAATTTTTTCATGGCTTCCGGTATTATAATTGGTTACAGCCACAAAAATATGGGGTTGTCGGGGGACAGCACTCACGAAATCGGTGAAAGCGGAAAAATGGTGTGCGGGTCAGTAAAAAGAGAGGATGAACCGGTGAAACCGGTGATGGTTACCGGGTTGAATTCCTTCGCCCGATTTCAGTTTTCAACAGCCTCAGCTCCCGGCTGGTTTGTCCGGCGATGCTGGTATTTTCTTCGGCCCTCCTGAAAAGGTATGGCATTACATTTTTCACAGGGCCATAAGGAACATATTTTGCCACATTGAATCCGCTGTTTGCCAGGTTGAAACTGATGTGGTCACTCATGCCATAGAGCTGAGCAAACCAGAAACGGTTGTCGTTCACGGGGAGCTCCCTTTTAAGGATTTCCTGAGCCATCAGCAGGTTGCTGGTTTCGTTGTGCGAGCCACAGAACACGCTGACGATATCGCTGTTGTCGAGTGAGATTCTGATAGCTTCGTCGAATGCGGCATCGGTGGCGGCTTTGTCAGGGTGTATAGGAGAGGGGTAACCTTTTGCTTTTGCCCTTTCGCGTTCCTTCTCCATATAGGCCCCCCTGACCAGTTTTACCCCGAGAAAATAATTACCCTCCCTTGCGTTGGCAATGCTGTCCTTTAAAAACTGTATCCGGTCATGGCGGTACATCTGCAGGGTGTTGAAAACAATCGCCTTCTCCCGGTTATAACGACGCATCATTTCCTCGGTTGTATCGTCAACCAGGTGCTGATACCAGCTGTCTTCCGCATCAATCATCAGCGGAACGTCAAGTTTAAAGGCTTCGTTGCACAGCACGTTTACCCTTGAACGGAAGCGGTAGTATTCATTTTCCATTTGTCCCTCAAGAGGGCGGCCGGGTTCTGCATTGTTGAACAATTCAGGAACGGCGAATGCGGTTGGTTTGAAAACAGCGAAGGGGATGCCCGTTTCTCCGGCGGCGTTTCTGATTGATTTAAGGGTTTCGAGCAGGGTTTCCTGCATGCTTTTTTCATCGTGGCTGCCTTCAACGGAATAGTCCAATATAGAGCAGACGTTAAATTCTTTATGCCGGGCGACCGTTCCTGCACATTCTTCAAGGGTTTCCCCGCCCACAAAATGACGGTAGATGGTCGGTTTGATCAGCCAGTTTACAGGGACCTTCAGCCTGAGAGCCGTGTTGGTCATCCAGGTGGCGATTCTGACCAGCCGGGGGCTGGCCAGCGACCTGAAGAGCCAAAGGGCACGCTTGAGGTCCCTGTTTGTCTTGCTTTTAAAAGCTGTTTCAGTGTTGTTAAAGTTTAATTCCATATTTGATGGCAGCCCCGTAATATTGATTTTCAAAAATACTTAATTGACCCGATAAAAAGTGCCGGAAAATTTGAAAAAATTAAAAATTAAATATCTGCAAGGTTAATGATATCACAAAACCGGCCCTGATTTCAGGAAACTGCCATTGACAATAGATTAACTATTTGATAATGAGATGTAAAATAAGTCTGCTACCGCAATTCAGGCGTGCCTGATACGTTGGAAGTGCGCAGGGAGAAAATGGATTGTATAATCATGAATTTTACTTTACAGAAATTTGGTTTGGTCATTCATCATTTTTAACGGTCAATTGTGATTTTTTCTGGTAATTTCAGCAAAGTTGCTGTATGTTTGCATTATGGCAAAGAAGATGCAGACATTTAAGATTGCAGGCAGTCCGGTATATGTCGGACCATCGGCCCTTGAAGAGTTGCGTTACAACCTGACAACGCTTTTCGTGAACAAGGAATCTGTTTTTATCCTTGCCGATGAAAATACGGACAAGCATTGCTATCCGTTGCTTGCCGGCATGGTACCTCAGATGGAAAGGGCTTACAAAATTGTAATTCCGGCCGGAGAGGATCACAAAACCCTTGCGACCTGCGAGCAGGTGTGGAATCAGATGGCTGTTGCAGGGGCTAACAGAAAATCGTTGCTGATAAATCTTGGCGGCGGCATGGTAAGTGATCTCGGAGGCTTTGCGGCATCCGTTTTTCACAGGGGAATGGAATATGTAAATATTCCTACCACCCTGATGTCAATGATAGATGCTTCACTGGGAGGAAAAACCGGGGTAGATCTTTATTCCCTGAAAAATCAGATCGGGCTCTTTGCACCTCCTGCTGCCGTTTATGTATGGTCTGGCTTTCTGAGCACGCTGCCGCACCGTCAGTTATTATCCGGTTATGCCGAGATGATTAAACATGCCCTGATCGCTGATGCGGATTTCTGGAAAAGGCTGATCAGGATTCCCATGGCCGTGGTTTCAAGTTGGGATGATCAGATTCTTGAAGCAATCAGGATCAAAGCAGAAATTGTAAACGCTGACCCCCTTGAACAGGGCTCGCGCCGGTTGCTTAACTTCGGACACACCCTCGGGCATGCTTTTGAAACCTGGTCATTGCGCAACGATAAATCCCCGCTTACCCATGGTGAAGCAATTGCCATGGGGATGATCTGCGAAGCATATATTTCATATCGTATTGCCGGATTAAGTCATTCTGACCGCGATGAACTGGTACGGCAGATCCTCCTGAACTTCAACCATTATAAAATTCCGACAACCGCCATCGATGAACTGGTAGAGATTACCAATTACGATAAGAAAAACCAGAAAGGACGGACTATGCTGACCCTGCTCCGTAATATAGGGCATGCGGTGGAAGGTCAGCAGTGCGAGCCGGCAATCATCCGGGAAAGTCTTTTCCGTTTCACCGATTTCGGGCGGCTAACAGAATAATTTTTTTTGCCGGATGCTACGGATTATTCCGCCGGAAGTCGTCCGGCCTCTTACGGTTAAACTCCCTCTGTCGAAAAGTATAGCCAACAGGCTAATGGTTATCCGTTTTCTCGCAGACGGCAGCATTTATGGTGAAGAGCCGGATTGCGATGACACCAGGATCATGCATACACTGATCCGGCAGCTGATTACACTGCCCGGCAGCAATGAATTTAATGCAGGTGATGCCGGCACTGTTTTCAGGTTTATGTCTGCACTGATGGCGGTAACTTCAGGAACCCGCCTGCTTACCGGATCACCACGCATGCTGCAGCGTCCGGTCGGGCCGCTGGTGGACGCCCTCGCAAAACTTGGCGTCATCATAGAGTATCAGGGCAACCATGGCTTTCCTCCGATAAAAATAAGCGGTGGCAGTCTGAAGGGAGGCAGCATCAGGATCGATTCTTCCGTCAGCAGCCAGTTTGTTTCGGCCCTGATGATGATTGCCCCCTCCATGAAACAAGGCCTTGAACTGATACTTGATGGTGAAACCGTTTCGCTGCCGTATATTCAGCTTACCGCCGGGCTTATGAGGGAACATGGCATCAATGTTGAGACAGACCTGCCTTTCATCCGTATTCATCCAGGAGTATATCAGCTTGTTAATCCAGGCATTGAGGCTGACTGGTCGGCTGCGGCCTTCTGGTATGCCCTTGTGGCAATGAAACCCGGGAGCAACATCACATTTTTGGGTCTGAGGCCCGGTTCGGCCCAGGGCGACCGGGTGGTGGAAGATATGTTCAGGAATGCCGGGGTGAACTCACGCTGGAGCGGAGATAAACTCATCCTGCAGCATCAGCCGGGCGGCACAGCGAAAATCAACATCGACTTTACCGGAACTCCTGATCTGTTCCCTGCCATGGTGGCCGCCTGTGCCGGGAAAGGTTGCCGGGCGGAATTTTCCGGGCTCTCGACCCTGCGCATTAAGGAGAGCGACAGGATTGAAGCAATGCTTGAAGGCCTTGCACGCATGGGATACCATGCATACTCTCCTGCGCGGGAACGGATGGTGCTGTTACCCGGAAGGGACGCTAAGGAGCCGGATGTGATATCATCACATGCCGACCATCGTATCGCCATGGCTTTTGCAATGCTGAGCGTGCAGGCCGGTCCGGTTGTGATCGACTGCCCCGGGGTGGTTTCCAAGTCTTATCCGGCATTCTGGGATCACCTTAAAAGCGCCGGATTTACACTGGAGTCCGATTGATTATCCTGGCCAGGGAAAGATACCTTCTTTGTCGAGTATCGTTCTGCTGATGGTTACGCGGGCGTCCAGATCAGCCGTCTGCCTGATATCGATGTTCAGCGCAAAGATCCAGATTTCTTCAGGCGTTTCAACGACCCCAACATACCACCCGACTTGTTTTTGTATGCGGGCTGCCCAGCCTGTTTTTGCATATAATCTTCGGTTTCCGGATGTTTCGGCAAGCATGATCCCGGTAACCAATTGCTGATAATTTTTGTCAAATGGCAATTGACGGCTCCATAGCTTATTGAGGAATCCAATCTGTTCGTTGGCCGAGATGGCCACATCCCCATCGAGCCAGAAGCTGTCGATAAAAGGTCCGGTCTTCATGTTACCATATCTGCAGATTTGCAAAAGTGAATCCATCGCTTCCCTGCCAACACGACGGGCAACTTCCTGGTAGACCCATACTGCGGATAATCTGAATGCTTCCCTGATGCTAAGGTCGCGGTTCCATGCATCATAACCATAGTCCGTGCCGTTCCATTCGAAGACTTCATCCGCACTCCTGATGGCTCCTGTCTGAAATCCGATCAGGGTGTTCGGAATCTTGAAGGTGGATGCCGGCAGATACCTGGTGTCAGCCCTTTTTTTGTTCCATGTGTAGTATTTGTCCCTTGCAGCAGAATATAATACAAAGGTGCCGTTAACCTGATGTTTTGAAAAAATGGTATCCCATGAAGACGGATCGGGCGTTGAGGCCTCCTGTGCCTTTATTGCCATCCCTGTCAGAAGGCTGATTAGCAGAATTATCGAACAAATAAAACCAGGTTTCATGCCTTTTGTTATCAATTTATCAATGCAGTAGCTAAAGCGTTCAAAAATCAGAAAAAGTAAGCGGTTTTTTCCTTACCGGTTGTTTCTTCCGCAAATATAGCGTAGGTTTGTTAAAATTTTTCGCTACACTATGGTTGTAGATATATTTATACCCTGCTTTATTGATCAGTTTTACCCCGAGACAGGTTTCAGCATGGTAAAAGTGCTTGAAAAGGCCGGAGTTACAGTCCGATATAACAAGAATCAGACCTGTTGCGGTCAGATCGCCTTCAACAGCGGGTTTTGGGATCATGCAAAGGCTATGGGTGAGAAGTTTATCCGTGATTTTAAGGATTGCAGTCATGTTGTAGCCCCTTCAGCTTCCTGTGTGGGTATGGTGAGGAATTATTATGACGAAATGTTTTACAATTCTGCCCTGCATAATGAATACCGTACCCTGAAAAAGAATATCTATGAAATCACGGATTTTCTTGTTAATATTCTGAATGTAAAAGATACCGGTGCCACCTTTAATCATGTCGTTACCTGGCACAGCAGTTGTGCTTCTCTCCGGGAATACGGTCTTAAGGATGAGCCGGGAATCCTGCTCAGGCATGTACGCGGGCTGAAACTGGTTGAAATGGAGGATAAGGAGACCTGTTGCGGGTTTGGCGGTATGTTTTCTGTCAAAAATGAACCCGTTTCAACTGCTATGGCTGCTCATAAGGTTGAAATGGCACTTAAGACCGGGGCTGAATACATTGTATCCACCGACAGTTCCTGCCTCATGCACATGCAAGGGTATATCAGCAAACACAATATTCCGCTTAAAACCATTCACATCGTGGATATTCTGGCTTCTGGCTGGGAATTATAGTTCACTCCCGTTTAACAGTGCAGCCCATGAACCGGCGGTTTTTTCAATGGTTCCTCCGGAATCCGTTACAATCAGCAGGGGAGCCCGGGGATGTCCGGCGATGCGGCGGATTTTTGCATATTCCTTTTTACCCCGGATGCAAATATTTTCCTTATCGTTGACAGGAATGATGTCCGTTCCTTCAGCGGTCAGGGTAAGCGCCCGGTATTTGCCGTATGGCGACAGTATCAGTGACTGCATGACATTGTGTCTCATATTTTCATCCCAGATACAACCGGGAGCTGAAAGAATAATCAGTAAGCCGGCGTCATTTCCATCCGTTTGTTGATTTGTGCACCCCTTTAACTTGCTGAATGCAGGAATTTTTTTTCCGGTCAACATTTCCCGGTGCAACGAGGCATCTGTCGTGAGTGCTCCGGTAAAGCAATTATCCCTGTAACTTGTATTGTCAAGCTCTTCCGCAAGCCGGATATAACCCAGACGGGTAAATCCCCGGATAAGATAACTTTTGATGAAACCGAACATTTTCTCCGAATTGCCTGAGGCTGACAGCAGGTTAAAAGCAGCGAGCCTGAATCCGTATGCTGTGCTGTCGGGTTGGGGCCACAGGGCCGTAACAACAGAGAGGTAAGAAATGATCTCGGCTGAGAAGGCATTGGTATAGAGCAGCAGGGTATCGCTGTAATCCAGGTAGCCAAGAAACCGGCTGAAAACATAACGGTTTCGGAGCTCCTGCGACCATGCGGGATCGGGTTGGGGTTCACGGTCGATCTGAACCAGCCTTGCTGCAAAATAGTTCTCCCGCCCGTTGAGCAGCCTTTGGGTAAAGTCATTTTCCTGCTTCACCAGGCTCATTATTTCCTGTCTTGTGTTCCTGTATTGTGGGTTATCCTCAGGAAAGGACTTAAGCTGCTTATGCAATTGCCGGATACGGTATCTGCTTTTTGACCTGAATTTCAGGTATTTGTAATACAAGTCATTTTCTTCGGAAACGGTAAACCGGATGCTGTCGATCAGGTGGTCCAGGGTTGTAGAGAAACTGATATCCCCGTGATTAAAAACAAGGTCAAGAAATCGGTTGCCATTGAATATTAGACGGTATTGGCCCGGAGGCAGGGAATCATTCAAGTGAAAGGTAAAACATCCTTCGGGAGTTGTTTTTGCAGAGTCGGTTTTTATTTCAAGATCTCCGTAGAAGCGGTAAAGGTAAATTCCGGAGTTTCCGGTTCCTCCGATACAACCACTGATCGTGAATTCCCTTGCTGCGGCAGTGTATCCCGCCTGTAGCAGCATCAATAGGGTCAATAAAGAAAATAGCCTTGCCCGCATTATTCAGGGCGGGTTGTAAAGCGCCAAACCGGACCAGCGGTATAATTGCCCGCAACATCCTTTGCATAAATCTGCCAGTAATAGGTTTTTTTAAGCTCAAATCCTGCGTGGGTGGTTTGATAAACCTTTCGTCCGTTCTCCATATTGAATTCCGAAATTCCGGTCGCTGCCGGGAACATGGCCTCAGCGCTGCGGCCGGTCCAGAGGTCAAAGGTTATTTCATCGTTTTCGGGATCACTGCATGTCCACTTGAAAATTACCTCCGGTTCCATCCACGATTGCCAGTTTGGCGGGGTGATATAAGCAGGCATTGCCGGCGGCTGGTTTGACAGATCGCTGACCACTACAACCATGTGCCTGATTGAGTCTTTCATGCCCTTTGTATCACGAACCAGCATCAGCGGGAAATAAATTCCTGTGGCATTATATTGATGGGTGGATGTCTTTTCTGTTGTGAAATCCGTGTCATAAAACCCGTCATTGTCCCAGTCCCAGCATATCTGCAGCTGGCTTGCCAGGTCTTCTGCATCGGAGACACCCGTAGCATCAAATACAAATTGCGTATTGTTTTCCCCCCTTGCCGGATTCACGGTATAGCGGGCTACCGGGAGGTGATTGAGTGTGTTGTTTTCTTCTTTGATGCAACTTATAAACATCAGCGGAGAAGCAAGTAAAATAATGCAAAACAGCCGGTTGGAATATTGGTTTTTGTGCATAATTTGAGTATATTGACAGGATTATAACGTCTTTACAGACGCAAGCGTACACAAAAAAACACATTTTTTTTGAATTGTGCATTTCCGATTTACCGAATCCCCTTCACAGCTGCATCGGGAGGAGAGGAATACGGCAGATTTCATTTTTTTTATGAACTCCTGATTCCGGGTTATATTATTCTTAAATTTGCCTGTGTGCTTGCTTTTTCAGCAACTTATTGTTTACTTTCCTTTTTGTTAAATCGTTATAAACAGGTTTTTATAACGGAAACATTGATGTCATGAATTATCTTTCCTACAAGGGAAACAGGTCTGGTCTCTTTTTAACGGTTGTTTTTGCAATAGCTTTTTACGGTTACTCCTGGTCGCAGGTTCCTACCATTCAGGATTGCCTGGGGGCCATCCCGGTTTGCACCGGTTTCTATGATCAGCCACTGGTGCCGCTTGGCTCTGGAAATTATCCTGATGAAATCAACCCGAATCAAAGTTGTCCGCGCAGTTGTATGGATGGAGAGACCAATACCATTTGGTACGTGATTTCTGTCCAGACATCCGGAATGCTGCGTTTTGTAATCACTCCGGTTAACCCGAATGACGATTACGACTGGGCGGTTTATAACCTGAACGACATGGAGTGCAGCGATATATATAACAACGCGGCTTTCATGCAGGAGAGCTGTAATGCTGCCGGGGGGGCGGGTTATCACGGCTCGACCGGTATCAGCAGTCCCAATGGCGGGAGCTCACATTGTAACGGCGGCGGGCCTACCAATAAATGGAATGCCGACCTGCCCGTTGAGGGAGGAGATACCTATGTGTTATGTATAAGTAACTGGACAGCTTCTTCGTCGGCTGGTTATACCCTTGATTTTGGAGCTTCAACAGCAGGAATCTATGATGATGTTGCAGCAACCATTGCGTTTATTGATAATGAAATCGGATGTGCCGGAGCCACTTCGTTGTATTTTGGTTTTACCGAGAACCTGCGTTGTCTTTCGGTAAATCCTTCTGATTTCCTGCTTGTTGGTCCTGACGGAACCGAGCACACGGTGACCAGCGTCAACGGGGCAGGATGTCAGGCCGGTGGCGAGCAGGAGAAGTTCTTTACCATCGAGTTTTATCCGCCGATGTATGAAAACGGAGAATATGAACTGCGTTTGATCGGAAATGTGGTTGACCTCTGTTCGAATAATTCACTGCCGCACGGGAAGACCTTTGATGTTCAACTTGATCCGCTTCCAACCGTGCTGGCAGGCCCTGAGGATCAGATGGTGCCCATTGGCGGAACGGCTGTTTTTCATGTTGAAACGCTTGGAGATACCAGTTTCAGGTGGCAGTACCGGCCCAATCCGACCGCATTCTGGCAATATCTTACCGAAGTTGCCCCTTATTCCGGAACAAATACAAACACGCTGACCATCAATCCTGCTACATTTGAGCTTGGACAGTATCAGTACAGATGTCTCGTCAGCGGTGACTGCCCTCCTCTCACCATGTCGCCTGCTGCGACATTATTTGTGGGCGATGCTCTTGCAGCTTCAGCCTCTGCCAGCCCCGATGAAATCTGTTACGGAGGTTCCACCCAGCTCGAAGTAAATGCATTCGGCGGCAATATCCAGCAGCCCTACACTTACGAGTGGAGCGCACCGGACGGCTGGTCCTCAACGCTTCAGAATCCTGTAGTGGAGCCGGTTCAGACAACCACATACACGGTTATTGTGGACGACGGCTTCAATCCTGTCAGCTCACAGGTTACAGTTATAGTACATCCTTTACCGGTTGCAGATGCCGGGGCTGATATCCAGATTAATCACGGGACTTTTACCCAATTGCAGGGGAGTGCAGGGGTAGGAATGCCTCCTTTCGATTACCAGTGGCAACCGGCTGATTCGCTATGGAATCCGGCCATACAGAGCCCTGTTACCAGGAAACTGAACAACTCTACTTTGTTCAGCCTGGTTGTTACTGATGCAAATGGTTGTGTAAGCGAAGAGGATCAAATGATGGTTACTGTTGTAGGAGGCCCCCTGGCAGTTGTGCCTCAGGCAGTTCCCCCGGTTATCTGTATGGGTGATACGGTGCAATTAATCGCACTGCCCAGTGGCGGCAACTATCCGCATTATTTTTACAGCTGGAAAGTCGGTGATACGGAAATCTCAACCGGCGAAACCGTTCAGTTAACCCCTTCCGGAACTACAACCTACACATTGATCCTGAATGATTTGTTTAATACCATTGAAAGTCAGGTAACTGTTGAGGTTAATCCGCTTCCTGAAGTAAACCTGATTAAACCGGAATATTATATTCAGGGCGGGTATATTCAGGTTTGTGTTTACGATACCCTGATCCTGGATGCAGGCAACGCCGGCGCTCAGTACCTTTGGAGCAACGGATCCACGGAAAGATATCTTGAAACTAAGACCTCCGGAATAAGTTTTGACTTTCAGGAACATTCGGTGCGGGTGACCGACCCGATTACCGGATGCATCAACCATGGCGCTGCCGGGGTTGCATTTACTTTTACAGCCTGTTCCTATGGCGTTGAGGATCTGAAACCGGAGGATTTTATCATTGTGTATCCCAACCCGGCCCGCAGAAATGTAACCATAGCGCTGGACGGACCGGCCGGCTTCTTTGATGTCACCATGACCGATCTCAGCGGCCGTGTAATTATGCGCAGCGGAATCAGTAAAACCATGCCGGGTATCAGTCAAACTATGCTTGACTTGTCGGATAACAGCCCCGGAACCTATCTCCTCAGGATTACATCAAAAAGAGGTACTGTTGTCACGAAACTGGTTATTCACTAACTTTGTCCGTTATGAGAACCCATGGCCCTGAAATATTGAAGCTGATACCATTGTTCATATCGGTTATTTTTTTAATGGGCCAACCAGTCAGTGCTCAGGATGGTTATACTGCCAGGTTTGTGAACTCGGAGGATTTTTTATTGCAGGACAATGGCAGAGTTAAAACTGTTTTCTTTATTAATATTGACGATTTTCCTGATATTGAACCCGTTACCAGCCAGGCTTCTCTGATGCCTGAAACCTTTACCCTGGCTGTAGATCAGCCATCTTCCGATTTCCATCGTTTTACTCTTTCTTACATTCACCCGACTGATGCCGCTTACGTAAAGAAAATCCTGTTGTTCATCGGGATCCGGCAGATTATTATCAATGGCAAAGAGCATAATCTTGAGGACTTTAACCCTGAAGATTAATCTTCTATAACTTAAAAGGGTGTTTAATGCATAATGACCGGAGTTTTTTTCTTTTGGTGGCGTTGGTTTTTTGTTTTGATTTTCAGGTAAAATCACAAATTAATGCAGGGCCGGATGTTACCATTTGTCAGGGTGAAACGGTAACATTGTTTGCTGAGGCAGAAGGTGGCTATGGTACCGATAGCTATACCTTTGAAGTCTATCCGTATCAACCTGAGACTTATTCCGGCGGGACACCGGTGACCTTTGGCGGAAATCAGGACGACCAGATTGCCGGTCCGTTTAATATCGGGTTTCAGTTCTGCTTCTTCAACCAATATTACTCGCAATTCTACATTGGTTCCAACGGTTGGGTCGGATTTTCCTACAATTCATCCTGGACAACTTACACCTCTGCACCCATTCCCAGCACAAGCAGTACAGTGCCTAAAAACTGCATTATGGCGCCCTGGCAGGATTGGCATCCGGGCGTGACTTCAGCCTACGGTCCACCATATGTTTTTTATAAAACCATCGGCACAGCCCCAAACCGTAAACTGGTAGTTTACTGGTATGAATGTCCGATGTTCAGTTGTACCTCAACCCGCGGGTCTTTCCAGATAGTCCTGAACGAACAGAGCAGCATTGTCGAGAATCATCTCACCAACAAGCCCAACTGCCTTACATGGGCAGGTGGAACAGCTACCCAGGGTGTTCATAACAGCAATGGTTCCACAGCCTTTACAGCGACAGGACGGAATTCCACCCAATGGGTGGTTACGAACGAAAGCACCCGGTTTGTCCCAAGCGGGATCAAATGGTATACCGGTGGTTACCCGGGAGGTACCATTGTTGGATACGGGCCGGAGCTTATTGTAACGCCTTCAGTGACAACGGTATATACCGCCGTGGTAAATCTTTGCGGTGGCCAGGTTTTTTCCGATAATGTTACAGTCACTGTTATTCCCCAGGATAACGCGGGTTTTGGTTACGGATCCTCAACGCTTTGCCAGAGTGGCTTCTCAGGCAATCCTGTTACACCTTATCCCGGAGGTATTTATTTTGCCACTCCTCCCGGATTGTCGATCAATGCTTCAACCGGTAATATAAATCTGGGTGCGAGTAATCCGGGGACCTATACCATTTCTCACATCACGCAAGGTTCCTGCCCTGACACGGCAAGTATTTTACTTACAGTGGTTACCTCGCCTTCTGCCACATTTGGATATCCGCAGCCGGGTTATTGTGTCACGGCGATCAATCCGCTTCCGGTTTTTGCGCCGGGTTCTTCAGCCGGCACTTTTTCTGCAACACCACCAGGATTGGTATTTGCGAGCATCTACACCGGGGAGATCAACCTGGCGGCTTCTGCACA
Organism: Lentimicrobium saccharophilum; assembly: GCF_001192835.1. NCBI lineage: Bacteria > Pseudomonadati > Bacteroidota > Bacteroidia > Bacteroidales > Lentimicrobiaceae > Lentimicrobium > Lentimicrobium saccharophilum. The sequence goes on along the minus strand of NZ_DF968182.1, from coordinate 1,621,274 downwards.
AGGAACTTACCAGGTTACCAATACCATTCCTCCTTCTGCTGCCTGCCCGCAGGTCGTATTTTCAACTATGGTGCAGATTTATTCAGTTCCTCCGGCCGGCGCCCCGATCCAGGGGCCAACAGCCCTCTGCGAGAATCCGCCCAATACGGTCTTCAGTACACCCCCCCTTGCCAATACAACGAGTTACCTTTGGGGAATGTCCCCTCCATCGGCCGGAACCATCCAGGGCAGCGGAACATCTGCAATGGTCAACTGGGCCGATAATTTTATAGGGACAGCTTATATTCAGGTAAGAGGTGTTAATGATTGCGGAACCGGTCCGGGTTCGCCTCCGTTGCAGGTAAATATAAACCCCTTGCCCAAGGAAACCGGAACACCGGTCGGCCCTGCGGCTTTGTGCCAGGGTGCTGGGCTTACAACCTATTTTACTTCAGGTTCCGCTTTTGCCGACCATTACGAATGGACGCTCTTGCCTTCGTCAGCCGGAATTGTTGTTGGCAATGGACAACAGATCACCCTGTCGTGGTCTGCTTCATTTTCCGGCACAGCCCAACTGGCCGTCAGGGGCGTGAATGAATGTGGTTCATCTGTATGGTCTGACCCGCTCGTGATAGAAGTAAGTCCATTGCCATCGCAGGCAATGCAGCCTCAGGGTCCGGATTTTTTCTGCTCCGGAGGAGCTACGGGCATTTACACCACTCAGATTGCACTGAATGCTTCAGGCTATAACTGGTCCATTGATCCTTCAGGTGCCGGTGTGGTTACAGGCAGCGGGAATGCGGTTTCAGTGAACTGGGATCCGGCATTTTCCGGTATCGCCAATCTCAGGGTGGCCGTTGTCAATAACTGCGGTACCGGCCCTTTTTCGCCTGCACTGCAGGTTGAGATTGCACCCGGTCCCCAGGTAAGCGCGGGGAATGATACTACGGTAATCTTTGGCGCGTCAGTTATACTGAAGGGCAGTGTTCAGGGAGGAGGCAACCCGGTGCTTTGTCACTGGGAACCTGCTTCACTGTTGCTCAACCCGGATGTGATGCGGCCCGAAACCCTGCCTCTTCAGGCAACAGTACTCTTTACATTAACATCCACCGATGCGGTAAATGGTTGTGCTGCCAGCGATGAGGTTTGGATTGAAGTAGCCGGCAGTCCTCTGACCATTTCAGCTTTTGCAGACCCGCCGGCATTATGCGCGGGAGAAGGAACCGCACTCTCGGTTCAGGCATTGGGCGGCGCAGGTTCAGGTTATCAATACAGCTGGCTGATTAACGGAGTGTTATTCAGTAACCTTCAGTATCCTTTTGTAATGCCTGATGTAAGTACTGTTTATGAAGTGGTGGTTTTCGACGGAACCTCCTCCGTTTCTGCCCAGGTAAGCGTTGAGGTCTGGCCGTTACCGGCAGCCAGTGCCGGGCAAGATATTTTTCTGCAGACAGGCAGCAGTGCCCAACTCCAGGGCAGCGCCTCACCCACGGGAAATTACAGCTTCTCCTGGTCTCCGGCCGATTCGCTGATTAACCCCTTTGTGGCCGATCCTTTAACCATCCCTCTGTATACCAGTAATCTGTTTTTTCTCACAGTCACCGATCACCATGGATGTTCAAGCCCTCCCGATCAGGTCAGCGTTATTGTTCAGGGTGGTATGCTTAATGCTTCTCCGGTTGCCAATCCCGATACCATCTGCCTTGGTTCCTCAACTACATTGCTGGCCTTGCCTTTTGGTGGAATTCAGAGCGGTTATTACTACCGGTGGTACGATGGAAATACCCTTATTTCGGAACAGTCTGAAGTGAATGTTTCACCACTGGCTTCTACAGCCTATCGTCTCGAAGTCGGAGACGGAATGTCTTTGATTGAAAGAATAGTCCCTGTAACTGTTATCAACCTGCCGGCAATCAATCTTATAGCCCCGGGTGTGCCTCATGAGGATAATACCATTCTGGCCTGCGTTTTCGATACCATCAACATTACGCTTCCTTCAGAAGAGGTTTCATTTCTCTGGTCCGATGGTTCCACCGGCAATTTTATTCAACTGTGGACATCAGGTATTACTTTTGATTTCAGGCAATTATGGGTTATTGTCACTGACCTCTCTACCGGCTGTTTTTCAAGGGCGGAGGTCAATGTGCTGTTTAACTTCATAAATTGCTCCTATGGGATTGACGAAAGCGGAGATTTTAATGATGTTGTTGTATTTCCCAATCCGGCAAGGGAAACTGTCTGTATAAGAATTTTACCTTTTGTATCAGGAGATATTCAACTCCGGTTGTATGATATCCGGGGCAGACTGCTTGCTGCGCATAATTTCAGCGGTGAAAACAGCGATCCGGCCTGTTTTGGTCTTGAAGGATTTCCTGAAGGAATGTACCTGCTGAAAATCGGCACTGACACCGGATACTTTGTTAAGAAGTTGATTATAAACAGGTAAGCCGCGATGAGTATGAAATTTCTTCTTTCATCGCAACACACTGAATGATATTCCGTCAGATCTAAATTGCTTTTGAAGAAAGGATGAAAAGATTCACTAAACTCATTGCGCTTCTTTTGGGAATTGTTGCCGGAATTGTAATCCTGCTAGCGGTATTTATCTCTCCGGTCGCTGAATACCTTATTGAAAAAAACAGCAGGGAATGGACCGGCAGAAAGATCGAAATGGACAGGCTCGTCATAAACCTGCTGAACGGAAAGGTCGGCATAAAACTGCTAAAGGTTTATGAAACAGATGATCGCGGTTTATTTGTAGCTGCCGGTAAAATCCGGATAAATACAGCCCTGTTGTCTTTTCTTACCGGTAGGAATATCGTTGAGGATGTTTTAATTGAGAATGCCATTATTCAGGTTTTGCAGAATGGTGAATCATTCAATTTTGACGACCTGATACTCAGGTTTGCTGCAGGCGATACGGTTGAGGAACCGGCTGACGGAGCGCCGGTAGCTTTTGAAGTCAGGAATATTGAAATCAGAAATAATACCTTGAATTATAAGGGTGCATCACCGCTGGTGAATATTTCAATCGAAAATCTGAATATAACCTGCCCGGTAATCTCTTCTGCCGATCCGCGTATCAGTATTTCCGCGACTTGCGCATTCAATCAGGGTGGAGATTTAACGGCAGATCTGTTTTTTAATCAGGAAACCTCTGTGTATAATCTGAAAGCGGGGATCACTGATTTTAGCCTTACCCATCTTTATCCGTACATGAAGGATTACCTGCTTGTTGAATCCCTTGAAGGTTTAGTCAGTGCCGACCTGCGGCTTGACGGCAATGCCGGAAACCCGGCTGATATTGCCGCCTCAGGGGATTTTGTTTTAAGGGAATTTTCAGTGGCTGATACCACAGGCGAAGTGATTGCATCGGTCGGAAAACTTCTTATAGATGCGGATTCCATCAACTCTGCCGGCAATGTCTATCATTTTGGTGTCATAAATATTGACAGACCTTACGTAAAATTTGCCGTTTATGATGACGGAATTAATTTCGACCGCATGCTGATAGCTGCCGAAGAAGTTGATTCAGTGAATACAGGTACGGTGCCTGTGGAGGATTATGCCAATCTTTTCAGGATGATTGCAGATTATGTTCAATTCTATACAAGCCAGTATAAAGTGAGTAATTACAAGGCCGGTAAAGTGCTGATTACCAACGGCAGGGTTGTATATACTGATTATACCCTTGAAGACAAATTTCAGTACGAGCTGGACTCCCTTTTCATCTCGTCGGAAAATCTTAATTCTTCAAGTGAACGAATAAACGTGGTCATGAAGTCTAAACTTAACCAGACCGGAATTTTTTCCGGGAATCTCAGTATTAATCCGGATGGTTATTCTGAAATGGAGATGAATTACAGTATAAAGGGCATCAGGTTGTCCGATATCAATCCATATTCTGTATATTATGTCGCCACACCATTTATCGACGGGGACCTTACTTTTGAAAATGAGATTTATATCAGGGATCACAAATTGAAAAGTGAGAACAGGTTATTTATCGAAAGGGTGGTAGCCGGGAAAAGGGTTCAGAACAATACGGCCATGAATATTCCCGTCCGGCTGGCCATATCCGTTTTAAGGGACCTGAAAGGGAATATCAGATTGTCAATCCCGGTTGAGGGCGATCTCGATGATCCTGATTATCGCTGGGGCAAGGCATTGCTTCAGGTATTGAAGAACCTGGCGATCAAGGCTGCAGTTGCTCCTTATCGCCTTGTGGCTGATATGTTCGGAGGATCAGAAGATGATTACCGTGAAATGAAGATGGAATTTCTTCAGCAGCAGCCAGACCAGGATAACCTGGTTACACTCGGCAGGATTGCTGAAGTGATATTGAATAAGCCTGAACTCAGCGTTCATTTTACACCGGGTAACAGCCGGGAGGCAGAAATAGAATTCCTGGCCACCTATATGGCAAAACAGAAATTCCTTGGGCTCGGTTTTAGTGACAGTCTGTCTCCTGAAGATGATTTGCGAATCAGGCAGATTTCAAACCGTGATCCCGGTTTTACGGCATGGCTCGGAGAGCAGTCGGGTGTCAGTGCAGCCCTTGCTTCTGTTCAGGAAAAGTCAGTTCAGCTTTCAGGAAGGGCCCATCTAGAGACAAGGATTTCAGCAATTGAAGAGGAGAGGACCCGGAATGTTAAAAACTATCTGATATCCAAAGGAATATCTGCCGACAGGATAAAAATGTCCGGTCCGTCCGCGGCAAATACCGGAAATTTCGGCCAGACTCCTTCTTTCGCAATCAGTTTTGCCGTTTCAGATGAAGAAATTGAATCTGAGTCATCAACGAAACAAATAAATTGATCTGTCCGGCCTGCTGAATTCCCTGGTATTGAAAAACGTAATTTCAACCGTTAACAGGCATTGATTCTGTGCTTTCCGGGAATATTATCTTTAGAAATCCTGCAATATATGAAACATTGTCAGGAAAAAGCACAGATCAAAGGAGCTGCCTGGTACTCCATATTGCCGCTTTTATGCCGGCAATCTCCAACCCTGATTTGAAAAATTATTAATAAATTCATTGTAATGTCCGTTACTTATTAATAAATTTATAATTTTGGGACTGCATTGATCGCCATTTTTTGGGGAGGGGTTTTGTTCCGGGGATTTGTCATTAGTCAGTAGAACTGCTGCATCAGATAAAAACTTATCTGAATGCTGATTATTATTCTGCTGTTATACCGGTCATTAGCCTGAATTTCCCTGATATTTCCCGGAAATATGGTAGTCAATATTCAGTATTGATTGAAAAAGTAAAAAAGCATGAAAACAATTGCCAAACTGAAAGTTGCACTGACTAAAACAGGATTGCTTTTAGCGGGATTATTTATTTTCCTGAACGGTGTGAACTCTCAGCAGGTTATCAGCCGGGGTGCTGAAGATCAGCATATTCGGGTTGAATTGATGAATTATTCTTACTTTGAGCGAATGGTAATGGTGAGCGAATTTAACTCACTAACCGATGCCAAGGTGGTGATTTCAGAAGAGACCGGAATCATTTATATTTATCCGGTTGCCAGTAGTTTCGACCGGATAGAAACGGCAGTTTCAGGCATTATGAGCAAGGCCTGTTCGTTGGATGAGGAACTTGACAAGGATGCGCAGACTGCCATGATTCTACAGCTTGGATCACAGCATGGTGAGTGGCTTGAATATTATGCCCTGACTGGGCAGCGTGATACTGAGAATGATTCCTGTCATAAATCAATGCCATTCTGTACCGGAACTATTTATACATTTCCGGCCGGAACAAATACCCAGGCACAGGCAGGCCCCAATTACAGCTGCTTATCCACCAGGCCCAATCCGGCTTGGTATCATCTTAAAATTGAAGATCCTGGTCCCATCGGTATCTACATGTACAGTACCCCTTCGCGGGACATTGACTTCTGTTTGTGGGGGCCTTTTGCCGATCCGATTACTCCATGCCCCATGAATAATACCAATGGAGGGCTTACCGGCAGCAAGGTTGTTGACTGTAGCTATTCGCCTGCACCTACCGAAACTGCCAATATTCCCAACGGTCAGACCGGAGAATACTATATCCTGATAATCACGAATTTCAGTAATCAGCCCTGCGATATTACATTCCAGCAGCAGAGCGGTACAGGTACCACCGATTGCACCATTCTTCCCCCTCCGGCAACCAGCAATTCTCCGGTTTGCGTTGGTGGTACACTCCAGTTAAATGCAGCCAGCGTGCCCGGAGCTTCCTACCAATGGACAGGCCCGGCCGGATTTATCAGCAATATGCAGAATCCCAGCATCAATGGAATTACCCACAGTAATGGTGGCGTATATTCTCTTACGATTACATACAATGGTATCACCAGTGACCCTACAAACACCGAGGTATTTGTTTACGATCCGCCTACAGCAACCCTGAGCGGTACAACAAGTATCTGCGAAGGTGATTCTGCTTTGCTGACCATCAATGCAACCAGCGTGGGTCCTTTCAGGGTAACGATGTCCAATGGTTTCGGTGGAATCCCGACAGTGATTAACTTCTGGCAAACCACTCATACTTTCTGGGTTTACCCTACCCAAACCACCACCTATACGCTTACTTCGGTGCAGAATAATGCCTGTTCGGGTACAGCAACCGGTCAGGCTGTGGTAACCGTAAGGCCCAAACCGGTTCCGGCTTTTACCACTTCAAATCCCTGTACCCAGCAACAGACACAGTTTACCGATCAAACTACAGTCCCTGTCGGAGGAATTTCTTCCTGGGCCTGGTCATTCGGAGACGGAAATACCTCTAACCTTCAGAATCCGCAGCATTCCTATACCAGTGCCGGATTTTACAACGTCGGACTTACCGTGACCGGTAACAACGGATGTGAACAATCCATAATCCAGCCGGTATCCATTTCTCCGACTCCAAATGTGAGTGCCGGGCCGGATAAAACCATTGCATACGGAACCAATACCCAACTGAACGGCTCTGCTTCCGGCGGATCCGGTAGCCATACTTATCAGTGGATTCCATCCGACAAAGTTGATAATCCATCGGCACTGACACCGACTACCGTATTGCTTGCTGCAACCACTGACTTTACGCTTACTGCAACCGACAACGGGAATGGCTGTCAGAAATCTGATAACATGACGGTGAACATCACCGGCGGACCTTTGGCGGGAATTATTCAGGCCAATCCCGCAGAAATTTGCTTAGGCGGGAGTACCATGCTGAATTCAATGATTTCCGGCGGTTCAGGAAACTATACTTTTACATGGACATCCAATCCCCCTGGCTTCAATTCAACCCTTGAAGATGTTACTGTAAATCCTGATGTTACAACAACATATTATCTTTCGGTTTACGATGGGTTTAATACCTTCCAGGTGCAGGTTCAGGTAATTGTTAATCCCCTTCCTGTGCCCAATGCAGGCCCCAATCAGACAATTCCCCACGGTACCAGCACCATGCTGACTTCTCAGGTAACCGGAGGAACTTCACCTTACACCTATCAATGGAGTCCGGCAAATCTTGTTGTAGCGCCCACCATGTGGGTAACTCCGACGCAAAATCTTTATGCCTCTCAGAACTTTACCATGCAGGTAACCGACAGCAAAGGATGTGTCTCAACGGGGCAGACAATTGTTACCATCGAAGGAGGTCCCCTTCAGGTGAATCCTGTGGCAGATGATCCGGTTATCTGCCGGAATGGTTCAACCCGGCTCAGGGCTATCCCTGGCGGTGGATCCAACGTTTATGAATCCTATACATGGACATCCGTTCCTCCGGGATTCACCTCCTCCGAAGCGGAGCCTTTGGTGAATCCAACCATCACAACCACTTACACAGTGGTTGTAGATGATGGCTATAATACCACCGAAGGCAGTGTGATTGTAACTGTAAACCAGCTTCCGCAGATTAGTCTTGTCCCTGATGACCCAAGGGTGCTCGTGATCAGCCCGGTTGAAATCGGCGCCTGTGTTTATGATACCATTACCCTGGATGCAGGAAACCCAGGGTCAGAATATCTCTGGAGCAATGGATCCACTGATCAGACCATTGATATCAAAACCTCGGGCATCAGCTTCGACGTTCAGGAATTTCAGGTAACCGTCATTAATCCGCAGACCGGATGTGAGAATACTGCAGGGATAACTGCTTATTTCACATTCCAGAATTGCAGTTATGGCATTGATGAAAGGGATTCCGACAACCGGTTGCTGATATATCCGAATCCTTCGGATGATGGGGAATTTAATTACATGATTAAGGGATTGAAAGGTTCAGCACTGCTTGAAGTATATACAGCACAAGGGAAGATGGTTTATAATGAGGAAATTTCTCTCTTGCCGGGAAGTGACTTCAGCTCATCGCTGGTGCTTAAGCGGGGAACATCCGGAATTTATTACCTGAAGCTAACCAACAATGAGGCTGTAATTCTTAAGAAACTGATCATTCAATAATAACTTACTGCTTCCTGGTAAAGTATAATTCATAGGAACTGCTTGGTCTTCTGAAGCTTACCGGAACTAAATGAAGAATTCCTTAATGAAAAGAAATCTGCCTATTTCGCTGCTGATGCTTATCATCGGTCTCCCGATGATGATGTTGGCCCAAAGCCGTGCTGTTAACAGATGTTCATATGTCCCGCCCCGGCAGGCCGATAACTGGTTTTTCTTTCAGAATGCCGGATTGCGGTTTAGCGATGCCGGTGTTTCGCTGAATAATCTGTCAAACAATAACCTGCCTGTAGGAAAAGGTACAGCCGTTTATTCTGACGAGGATGGGAATCTTCTGCTCTATACGGATGGGATCAGGGTTTGGAACGGCAATCATAACCTGATTAATTTTGGCCCTAACCTGGCAGGTGACCTGGGTTCAACGCAATCCTCGCTGATTGTGCAGAATCCGGGAACTCCTCAGATGCTCTATGTTTTTACCACGGACATCCAATATCCTGCCGCTTTCGGAACAACCAAAGGTTTCAATTATTCAAGGGTTGACCTTACCCTTGGTAACGGAGCGGGAGCGGTAACCGCTGACCGGGATATTAACCTGTTGCCGAAGTCGGCCGAAATGATATCGGGTGTGAAAAAGGCTGATGGGAAAGGCTACTGGGTGGTTACCCACGGCCTGGGTAACAATAATTTCTATGCTTACGAGGTTACCAATGAAGGTGTTAATACCACACCTGTTGTGAGTAGTGCCGGCTCGGTACTGAGTGATGATTACAACGCGAGGGAAAGTGTAGGAGCCATGAAAATCAGCCCTAAAGGGGATAAACTGGCGTATGCTTCATTCGGTAAAGGCGTCGTTGAAGTGTTTTCTTTCAACAATGGCAGCGGATCTGTCAGTGGAGCTGTAGCACTTACGCCTCCGCTTCTGTCACCAAACCAAGGGCCTTATTATGTCGAATTTTCACCGGACGGCAGTAAATTGTACGTAACCGTGACTAACCTTAGTACCGGGAGGGATAATCATCTTTATCAATACGATCTTTCCAATGGTAATCTGATGACTGAGATTAATATCGCCCCGCTCGAAGCTGATGTGTCCGCGTTGCAGCTGGGACGTGATGGTAAAATATATGTAACCCGTTATCAGCGCGATATTCTTGGTGTAATAGAAAATCCCAACCGCCCGGGTGTGTATTGCAACTACAATGAGTCCGGATTCTCACTTGGCGGTAAACGCGGACAGAATGGCCTGCCCACATTTATCCAGAGTTTCTTCGATATCCCGCCATTTGACTACGACACCAAATGCGACGGGGATGAAACCCTGTTTACCATCCTGAACACCTCCAATATCGATCAGGCAACATGGGATTTCGGCGACCCGGGTAATACCACGCCCGGAACCGGGCTTAATCCGGTGCATGTATTCAGCGGCCCGGGCACCTATAATGTTACACTTACTGAAACTTTCGGCGGACAATCATTTTCGACTACCTCCCAGGTGGTAATCAATAACCTGCCACCCAAAAGTTTTCTTCCTGACAGCCTGTATATTTTCCCGGGTTCAACCATTCCGCTTGATGCCGGTGCAGATATGTATTCATACCTATGGCAGGACGGGAGCGATGGACGTTATTATAATGTTACCGATCCCGGGTTGTATATTGCAGAATATATTGATATTAACTGTTGCCTGAACACTGACAGCCTTAGAATCATCGCCCTGGATATATCTCTGCCCACAGCTTTCTCACCGAACGGAGACGCGTTAAATGATTACTTTAGGCCCCTGGGGCCCAGTGACGGAATCTCTGATTATGCACTTGTGATTCATAATCGCTGGGGACAAAGAGTATGGGAGACGACAAACTTTGCTGACCAGTGGGATGGCACCTTTAACGGAGAACAGGCTCCGGCCGGAATTTATGCATGGTATATGACCTTTAATGTGATCGGGAATGTATCCTCCATTGGTAAGGTAAAATACAAAGGAAGCGTTATGCTGTTCCGGTAGTTTATCTGCAATTACTTAATAAGGCCGGCTTTGACCGGCTTTTTTTCTTCAGGACCTGATTCCTTATCAGTTAATTTTTTGGGCAGGATAAGCCATTAGATCTGTTTCCTGAATGTACTCTTTCACCTGTCAGCGATATTTGTTAAATTATCCGGATCCCTTTACCTCTATTACGCCTGGAGATTTCGGCAATCAGGGTTAGCGGGGAACAAGCCACCTGAATGCTATGGCCGGGTATTTCGATTTTTGCCTTGTTGTCAGCATATAAACGTTCAGTTTTGCAGGGGAATCTTATTGCATGTTTTAAAAATATTTACATTTGTATATGAGAGGTAAAAAAAAACAGCTGTCAGATGAACTATAAAAATATTGCAATATTCCTAGCATTGCTCACCTCGTTTTTAACAGTCAATGCTCAGAAACAGGCCAATTACTGGTACTTTGGCCAGTATGCCGGGATAAGTTTTGCAATGGGTCCCCCGGTGCCCTTAAACAACGGTGCGCTGAATACAGGAGAAGGGTGTTCGTCCATATCCACTGCTGCTGGAGCACTCGAATTCTATACAGATGGCCGTTTTGTGTACAATAAGAATCACGCGCAGATGCCCAATGGTTTTGGATTGTGGGGGCATTCGTCCAGTACCCAGTCCGGGATCATAGTTCCAAAGCCGGGCAGCACTACAGAATACTATATCTTTACGGTAGATGCTGCAGATAATGGCCTGGCCAACGGGCTTTCCTATACCAAGGTTGATATGTTGCTCAATGACGGTTTGGGCGATGTGGTGACGACTGAAAAAAATATCTCACTGGTCCCGCTGGCCTGCGAAAAGGTTACAGCGGTCGGGCATGCCGATGGACAGACATTCTGGGTGATCACAAAAAAATGGGGAAATTCTGATTTTTATGCTTATCGTATCACCTGGGACGGGGTAAATACCACACCTGTTATCAGTTCAACAGGCCCGCCGCTTGTCGGAAACATTGGTCAGGCTTCGAAAGGTTACCTGAAGGTGTCACCCGACGGGACAAAAATCGCTGCAGCAAATAATACTGCCTTTGATGTAGGAATTTATAATTTTGATAACTCTACCGGGATCATTACTCATCTGGTTACTGATAATACTTATACAAATCCGGGAGGGGGGGATCCGGGCGGTCCTTATGGGGTTGAATTTTCTCCCAACAGTTCAAGATTATACATAGGTGAATGGAAGTCAAACAGAAAAATCCATCAGTATGATCTCTCTTCCGGAGATCCGACCACCATTCTGAATTCAAGAACAGTTGTGGCTTCTGTTGGACAGAGTTCTGATCCCATTGGTGCCCTGCAGTTAGGCCCTGATAACAGACTTTATATTGCCAGGTATGGATCTCCTTATCTTTCCAGGATAAACCAACCCAATGCATTGGGCTCAGCTTGTGATTTTGTTGAAAATGCTGTTAACCTTGGAGGCAGGGAATGCCGGTATGGACTTCCGCCATTTATACAATCATTTTTCTATCTGACCGTTGACTTTTACTGGGACGAGCCGGCGTGCGACGGCAATGTGATCCAGTTTTATGCCAGTGCTTCCGATACTCCGGACTCACTGAAGTGGACCTTTCCCAACGGGTCAAATTCAACGGTGATGAATCCTTCCTATACATTTCCAGGTCCCGGTCTGTACGGCGTAGGGCTGGTTGTCTACCTTTATGGCCAGTCGAAAACCGTAAACCGGTTTATAAGGATTCATCCTTCAACAACTGTATCGCTGGGGAATGATACGACAATTTGTGCGAGTGAAGCGTTTTATTTGGATCCCGGGCAGTACAATTCATATATCTGGCATGACGGCTCGGTTTCGCAGACCATTCTCGGAGATACCACAGGTTGGTACAGATGCACGGTAGCCAATGAATGGGGATGCACAGCCACAGACTCCATCTATCTTACAGTAAATCCGAATCCTGAAGTAAATGCCGGACCGGATACCGGTATTCCGGAAGGAACCTCCTATACCATACCGGCTGGTGTTGCCGGAGGATCAGGAAGTTATACCTATCATTGGGAACCTGCTGCCTTGTTGTTGAATCCCAATGTGTTGCAACCGACCACGGTTGTTATGAACACGACTACTGTTTTTACACTCACGGTAACCGACAATCAGACAGGTTGTATTGGTCAGGACCAGGTGCTGATTACTGTTGAAGGCGGGGTGCTGAGCTGCAATGCTTACGCCAGCCCTCCAGCTGTTTGTCTGGGTGATCAGACTCAGCTTACAGTGCTTGCCTATGGTGGTACCGGGCAATATACTTATGAATGGACTTCAAATCCTCCCGGATTCAGCTCAACCCTTCCTGAACCTACAGTAGCACCCCTTCAGACGACAACCTATACGGTGATTGTAAACGATGGAGAATCTTCGGTCAGCCGAAATGTTGTCGTGACCATACATCCGTTGCCGGTGGTTTCCGCCGGTGCTGATCAGATTATTCCACATGGCACCAGCGCTATGCTGATTTCATCCGTTACCGGAGGTACAGGCCCTTATACTTACCAGTGGAGTCCGGCCGATATGGTACTGGCTCCCACCATGCCAGTAACCCCTACTTTAAACCTTTATGTAAGTCAGAGTTTTACCCTCGAAGTTTCGGATCATAATGGATGCGCCTCCGATTCACAAACACTTGTAATTGTTGAAGGAGGGCCGCTTCATGTGAACCCTACGGCAGTAGACTCTGTAATATGCCGTGGCGAGAGTACTCAGATACAGGCTCTTCCGGGTGGAGGTTCAGGACTGTATGAGTCATATTTATGGACTTCCAACCCGCCGGGATTTACCTCGAACGATCCCAACCCTGTTGTGGAGCCTCTGGTCGAGACTGTTTATTCGGTTGAAGTATATGACGGTTTCAATTCCACGTCGGGCAGTGTGAGGGTCAGGGTAAATCCTTTGCCTTCCATCAGTCTCCCACCAGCCAATGACCCGAGGATTCAGTATATCAGTCCGGTCGAAATCGGTGTCTGCGTGTATGATACCATAACCCTGAATGCGGGAAATCCCGGATCTTCTTACCTCTGGAGCAATGGTGCAGTTACACAGACCATAGACATCAAAACTTCAGGAATCAGTTTTGATATTCAGGAGTATAATGTAACAGTTGACGATCCGGTTACCGGATGCTCTAATCAGGGCGAAATTGCAGTGTATTTCACTTTTCAGAATTGCAGTTATGGAATCGATGAGATGAATGAGGATAACCGCATGCAGGTATATCCGAATCCTTCTTCCAGCGGAGAATTCAGCATTCATATTGAAGGATTGAAGGGAATAGCTGATCTTGAAGTGTTTACATTACAGGGTAAACGAATTTATACTGAAGTAATTTCGCTGGTTCACGGAAATTTATTTTCATCCACCCTTTCATTGCGTAACTGCAAACCAGGAATGTATTACCTGAGACTGGCCAGCGATGAGGCGGTAATTGTACGAAAACTTATCATTCAGCAGATGTAAGCCCTGTTAACGGGGAGTCATCAAAAAAGTGAAAGATATATTTAAGCGCTGCTTTTAAACTGCGGTTCTTATCTGAGCGAACAGGGTTGAAAGACCGGTTTTGGTTTACAGAAAATGCATCAGCCGGTTCATACCGGCTTTTTTTATCTTTGCATAAAGCTTTATCCATCGTGAAAATCAGCCGTGATGCCTTCAGGTATCTATCCAGTTTTGCCGGCGGGCAGATCATTGAGCAATATACAGGCGATGTTAATCCTGTGATTGAGGTTGCCCTCGTGAACGGCCGTTATCAGCTGAATGCTGAAAATGTAAACTATTCGTACGGGCCGTTGCACGATGCATTCAGAAAGTATTTCCGGCTGGACCCTCCTGACCTGAATCCAGATGATGAGGTGTTGATTCTTGGCTTCGGCGCGGGAAGCGTGGCAGTTATCCTTCGTGAAGAGTTAGGGTTTGATAATCCGCTTACCGGTGTTGAACTTGATGGCGTTGTGCTGAGGGCTGCACAGGAGCATTTCAACATCGGGCGGCTGCCGGCACTTGAAATCATCCGGGATGATGCTTTGGCTTATATTGAGCGTTGTACGCAGTATTTCAAACTGATCGTTGTGGATATCTACCTGGACCGCTTTGTGCCTCCGCAATTTGAAAATGAAGCCTTTATCCGGAACCTGTATCGCATAATTGTGCCGGGCGGAAAGGTGGTTTTCAATAAATTCGCCGGTTCACCCGGCCTGGAGAAGGAGGCTTCGGCACTGGAGAAGCGCTTTGCTGAAATATTCAGCAACACTAGCACTTTCAGGATAGCAGTGAATAAGCGGGCCCCAAATCTGATGATAACCGGAACCAGATAATTGTTACCCCCGGAAAGCGCTTGAAATGCCGTCGCAAGGAAAGATTTAGGGACTGAAATTTTGTTTGGAAGAAAATAAAGTAATAATGACAGATCAGAATAATCAATTTGCTGAGATGATTGCCCGGGAACTGAATCTTCAGCCCTGGCAGGTGTTCAATACCATCAAGCTGATGGAAGGCGGGGCAACCATCCCGTTTATGGCCCGTTACCGCAAGGAGATGACCGGCAGTCTTGATGAAGTGCAGCTTGCGGCCATTCGCGACCGTCACCAACAGCTTATGGAGCTTGAGAAGCGCCGGGAGTATATTCTGGGTTCGGTTCAGGAACAGGAAAAGCTGACTCCGGAGCTTGAAAAGCAGATCCGGGAAGCCACTACACTCACTGCGCTCGAAGATCTTTACCTTCCCTATAAGCCCAAACGCAAAACCCGCGCGACCATTGCCAGGGAAAAAGGACTTGAACCCCTAGCAAAGATTCTTATGGCGCAAAATCCGGTTGATCCTGAAGAAAAAGCGGAAGCCTTTATTGATCCGGAGAAATCTGTAAACAGTGCCGAAGACGCCCTTGCAGGCGCCAGGGATATCATTGCCGAATGGGTCAATGAAAGTCTTCCGGCAAGGGAACAGGTGCGTAATCTGTTTACCCGGGAGGCCATGATTTCATCACGCCCGGTTAAAGGCAAGGAACTTGAAGGCATCCACTATCAGAATTATTATGATACCACTGAGCAGATTCTCAGGGCCCCTTCGCACCGCATTCTGGCAATGTTCAGGGGAGAAGAGGAGGGGTTTCTGCGCCTGGCAGTGGAGCCTGCCGAAGAAAAGGCGATTGCGCGCCTCAACAGGATATTTCTGAAAGGTGATAATGAGGTGACCCGCCAGGTGGAGATGGCAGTGAAAGATGCCTATAAAAGATTGCTGCAGCCTTCGATGGAAACGGAAATGCGGCAATTGGCCAAACAAAAGGCCGACGATGAAGCCATTAAGGTTTTTGCGGGCAACCTGAGGCAACTGTTGCTGGCAGCTCCGCTGGGACAGAAAAATGTGCTTGCCATCGATCCCGGATTCCGGACCGGATGCAAACTTGTATGTCTCGACCGGCAGGGCCGTCTGCTGCATAACGAAACCATTTATCCGCATCCACCGCAAAACGAAGTGCGTGAAGCGGTTGCCAAGGTGAAGAACCTGGTTTCGGCCTACGGTGTCGAAGCGATTGCTATCGGAAATGGCACTGCCGGAAGGGAAACGGAAAATTTCATCAGAAAAATTCCCTTCGACAGGCCCTTGGTTTCAATTATGGTGAACGAAAGTGGTGCATCCGTGTATTCGGCTTCAGCAGTCGCCCGCGAGGAGTTTCCTGAATATGATGTAACGGTCCGCGGAGCCGTTTCCATTGGCCGGCGTCTGATGGACCCCCTGGCCGAACTGGTGAAGATTGATCCTAAATCCATTGGAGTCGGTCAGTATCAGCATGATGTGAATCAGCAGTCGCTTCAACACAGTCTTGAGGATACCGTAATCAGCTGCGTGAACCAGGTTGGGGTGGAGCTGAATACGGCCAGTAAACAATTGCTGAGTTATGTTTCGGGGCTTGGACCTTCAATTGCCGGCAACATCGTGGAACACCGCAACAAAAACGGAGCCTTCCGTTCGAGAAAGGAACTGCTGAAGGTGAAACGTTTTGGGGATAAGGCTTTTGAGCAGGCAGCAGGCTTTCTGCGGATACGCGATGCCGAAAATCCTCTCGACCGGAGCGCTGTGCATCCTGAAAGCTATGATATTGTGCAACGAATGGCCGATAGCCTTGGGTGTACTGTGAAGAACCTGATAGAACAGGAGGAACTGAGGAAGAAAATCATGCCGGAGCATTTTGTTACCCAGTCAGCGGGTTTGCCAACCATCAATGATATTTTGCAGGAACTGGCCAAACCCGGCCGGGACCCGCGAGAACAATTTGATCTTTTTGAATTTGATAACAGCATCAACTCCATTGAGGACCTGAAGCCCGGGATGATTTTAAACGGCATCATTACCAATATTACTGCTTTTGGTGCTTTTGTGGATATCGGCGTCCACCAGGACGGTCTGGTACATGTTAGCCAGATGGCTAACCGTTTTGTGCGCGACCCGAATGAAGTGGTAAAACTTACCCAGAAAGTCCGTGTAAAGGTAATGGATGTAGATGTAGCCCGGAAAAGGATTTCTCTGTCGATGAAGGAAGCCGCAGGGTAGAGGGGAGGCTGAGGTTAAGGTTGTATATATGAAGTAATATTCACCTAACAGGTTTTCTTCTAACCTGTTAGGTGTAAAAGAGGCGCTTTAACCGGGAGTAAAGTACCGGAGTTATCTTAACAGGTTATATTCTAACCTGTTAGTTGTAAAACAGATTCGCCGCCAGTCAATTGATCATGGGCCGGGGAGGTGATGGTAATTTAAATGCAGTTTATACGAAAAAAGGCGGGATCCCGTTTGATTTGAGGTTTTTGTTTTTAATGTGAAATGATAAAGCGAATTACAGGGGTATTGTTGTTTATTGCCGTGATTTCGGTGCAGACCGGTTATGGACAGCGGATTATGGGGGCGGCCATCGTCGGGCTGAACGCTACGCAGGTTGACGGTGACGAGGTATATGGCTATAAGAATTTCGGATTGAATACCGGGTTGTCGGCCATTGTGCCATTCAACAACAAATGGTCGGTGAGTATCGAAAATATTTACAGCGAAAAGGGTGCTCATCAGCGGGTTAAATATCTCGATTCTCTGGATGGCTCTTATGATCTGAAATTGAATTATTTAGAAGTTCCTGTATTGCTTCATTTTACGGATAAAGATATTGTTACCTTCGGAGCAGGGATGTCGTGGGGCCGCCTGGTCAAGGTGTGGGAGCAACGCAACGGTTACGAGATGCCCGCCACCACCCTCGAAAGTGGCATCTACCGAAGCAGTGATTTAAATTTCCTGCTTGATGTCAGGTTCCGGGTATTCGAACGCCTGCGGTTCAATGCCCGCTACGCTTATTCCATACGCCCCATTGCCACCCGCGAAATCATTGATTCCAAAACAGGGCGCCCCAATATCCGTGATCAATACAACGGACTGTTTTCCTTCAGACTGATCTATGTATTCAACGAACGACTGAGCCGTGAATCGAGACGTCAGGGCCCGCAGCCACAGTTTTAATTTAAGTTTAGGCTAAGGTTGAGGTTGTGCTTTGGCTTGGTTCGGCTATACTCACCACAAGCTGCTCAGTAACCAAGGTTGAGGCTAAGGCTAAGGCTGAGGTTTTGATTGTTCCGCAATCTTTCGTTATCCTGCTATCGCCGTCTTACGAGACAAGTGCAATCCAAAATCCGAAATCCGAAATCCGCTCCCGATAGTCCTGATAGCATTCGGGATCGGGACCGCAATCAAAAAACCAGGTGCATCTTACTCCGGTTTCTCCAGCCTGCATCGTAGCGGTTTTCAACAAAAAAGATCAGCAGGTCGGCATCATAACGGTTTTCGGCAAACCAGATTTTTTTATCGGCATCGTAGCGGTTTTCCACAAAATACCAGCGGCCATCGGTGTCAACATCGTAACGGTTGGAGACTTTGTAAACAAGCAGATCGGCATCGTATCGGTTTTTTACTACATATACCTTAAAATCAGCATCGTATCGGTTTTCGCAGGAAAATATTTTTTGGGCATGGACAAAGCCTTGCATCAAACCGGCTAAAATCAGGGAGAGAAGGAGCCTTTTCATGGTGAAATGTTTTTCAATACCGATCAAAAACAATGCCTTTACGTCAGAAATTGAGGTAGAAATTTTTGGTAAGGTTCCTGTATTCAGGGGTATATGAATTGTCCTCTCCGCGAATACCCAACCTGTCGGTTGCAGTTTCATTGGCCGGATTTCTCCTAAACTCCATCAGCATGCGGTTGACGGGGCGGTGAGTGTAAGGACGGATCTCCAGCGTCCGGCTAAGATATAATCCGTTTTCCCTGGCAGTATTCAAAAACAGGGCAGCCTCCTGAACAGGCAGCACCAGGCTTAACTTGGCTTCCGGTTTCAACAACTGCCGGCAGTGTTTTGCCAGTTCCGGAAAAGGCAGTTCATCGTTGTGCCTGGCCCTGTTACGCGAAGGCAGGGGGGCTTTCAGCGAATTGATAAAAAAAGGCGGATTGGTAAGGATATGGTCAAACTGCGGGGGATTTTTGGAGCAAAAGTCCTGCAGGCTCAGGTTAAAGGCCGTAAGCCTTTCGCTCCAGGGTGAACGGCTGAAGTTAATGTGTGCAGCCTCAACCGAAGCTGTGTCAATGTCAATCCCGATAATGCCCGCTCCGCTCCGTTGAGCCGCCATTAGCGCGAGGATGCCGCAACCGGTGCCAATATCCAATATCTTGCTGCTGCCGTTTACCGCGGCCCAGGCGCCGAGCAATACGGAGTCGGTACCCACCTTCATGGTACATGCGGTGTCCTCAACGCTGAATTGTTTAAAACGGAATGCCATGGCGGCAAAGATACGCATTATCCGGCCAACGGATTTCAGCGGAACGCAGTCTGCTTTTAGCGCACTACTTAAAGTTTCACTAGTTTGTGCGTCTCCTGAATTCCGTTTTTGGTGTGGATGGTAATAAGGTAGATGCCCGGTTTCAGCATGTCCGTTGAAACATATTCAGGCTGGCCCGGATCACGGATGATTTGCTCCCGGATAAGACTTCCCGTCAGACTGGTAACGGAGAGTGTTGCAGAACCCTGAAGGTTGCTTCCCGGCTTTGCACTGAGGATAAAACCACCGGAAACCGGATTGGGAGAGATTATAAACAAGGCTGAGTTTTCTTCGGTTACCTGGAGGTTTGCATCCGTCACCCCTCCGGTTGAAGTTTCTATCATCAGCCCCCTTTCCCCGAAGACAAATCCGTTGTCATCGTCCGGAAACCAGGCGGCATTCAGGGCGGATGAGGTATTTGTGTTCAAAGGAAACCAGGTGTTTCCGCCATTGGTGGTTTTTTCTATGGTGCTGAACGGGCCTTCGCCCATAGCATACCCGGTAAGCAAAGAGGGGAAGAACAGGGCTTTATATTCGATGGGGGTTGCCCCGGTCGCTGCTTGCGACCAGTTATTGCCATTGTCATCCGACTTCATGATTTTGGTCCCGCAGGTGACCACTATGGTTTCATCGCCCGGTAAGGCAATCTCGCCGGCAAAATCAGCCTCGTCTATGGTCCGGATGGTCCAGCTGTCTCCGCCGTCAATGGACTGGAAGAGTGCTGCCTGATTGTTGTATGACCCGGTGATCAAAATTTCTTCTGCTGACCGGAGTGCTATTTTGTTGAAAATTCCGTTTCCCGGAGCAATATTGGCCCAGTTCTGTCCGCCATCAGTAGTTTTATATACCTCAAAATCTCCGGTTACGATCCCTGTTTCTTCATCATAGAATAAAATGTCTTTTTGATCAATGGAAAAGCTGAGGCTGCCCGGACAAATGGTCCAGGTATCGCCCCCATCGGTGGTTTTAAAGACAGACATTGTATCGCTGAACTGCTCTGTGAAGAGATAGCCCGTTAAATTGCTGATAAAGTGGAAATCCAGGGTTGCTGACCAGCTGTTTTGGAAGATATTTGCCCATGTGCTGCCCCCATCGCTTGTTGTTAAAAGGCTGATGCTTGCCACCCCGCCGCTTCCTGTGTTGGTAAGAACAAATCCCGTAAGGGGATCTGTAAACTGTGCCTTGTAGATTGCTCCTGTAAAAATCCTTTCGTATCCGGCTTCCCAGCTTTGTCCTCCGTTCGATGAATGATAGATCATTCCATTATTTCCTGCTGCGATAGCGGAGGTTTCTCCGGTACATGTAAATGCATTGGTTGAGTACCATGGAAGCCAGGGCTGCGCTATCTCATTCCAGGTTTCGCCGGCGTCATTGGTTAGCAGTATTTTTGTCTGGTACATCCAGGTGGCACAGGCGATCATGCCCTGCTGCTCATTAAAAAAGGCGAATTTTCCCGTATAAGCACTACCCGGATCTTCATAAACCTGAGTCCAGGTGTTGCCGGCATCTGTAGTCTTATAAATGTAACTTTCGTAGTCTGGCTGACTTGAATATACAAATACAAATCCTGTGGAGTCATTTGTAAATATGCAGTCGTCAACCCGGTTTACCGGCAGGTCCCGGAAGATGGTGTCCCAGGTCCATGTGCTGCCTCCGTCACAGGTTTTCAATCCGTCGGTTCCAGAATAAATGAAGCCATTTAAACTGTCGGGAAAAATGATTTTTTTGAGCCCCGCCGTTGTGCCGCTTTCAAGAGGGATCCATGTTTCGCCCTTATCGTTGCTTTTTAACAGCAGTCCGTTTTCGCCGCATGCAAATCCGGCGGAGTCATTAATAAACTGCAGATGGTTGATGTATTGTGTTTCATACATGGTGTTTCCCTGGTATTTCAATGACCAGGAATCTCCCGCATCGGTGGTTTTTAATATGGTTTCCCTGCCGCCGTTTATAAATCCGGTAGTTTCATCAATGAAACGTATGCCTTTCCCCGTGTAAAAATTATTCATTCCGGCGGGATTAAGCATTATCGTCCAGCTGGTTCCGCCATTGTCAGAACGCATTACGGTAGCGCCTGCGCCCACAGCCATCAGCCTGCCGGAGCCCGGAATCTGTGCGATGTCGTTGATGGTGTTTTCCTGGGGTACCGGAGAGACGCGTGACCAGGGCAATTGTCCGGTAGCCGGGATATAGAGCATGATAAGGCTGATCAGAAATAATTGTATTTGCTTCATAACGGATTTGAATAAACGTATGGATTTTTTTCTTGCTCGATCAAAGATATTGAAATGAATGCAATATTTTATTGTTTTATCAGAACTAATGCGGGGCGAAATAAGTATTCAGTAATTTCTGCTGCAGTAAATTGTGTGATTTATATTAATAAAAATATGATAATTAGTTAGTTATGGTTATTCCCGCTATGCAGTATTGAATCTGTAAAACGATCAGTGCTTGTGGTTAACGGGAAATAAGATTGCTGGAATTATGGATGGGATTACGAACCGGTTATATAGTTAAGGAATGCAGGCTTTTGTCCGGATTTATTCCAGGTACATCTCTATCAGTCCTTCCGGGGCACGGATGCTGAGGGTTCGGTTTTCACGGTCGACGCCGGTAATGATGTCGTCGCTGACGGGGACGAGGATTTCTTTCTCGCCACGCATGATGCGCAGTATGGCCTGGTGGGGGTATTCCAGCACTTCTTCCACAATTCCGGTATCGCCGAATGCTTCATCAACGACACGCCACCCTTTGATTTCATGGTAATAAAACCGGTTACCCGTGAGGGGAGGCAGCATTTCCACAGGCAGATATAATTCGCAGCCGGTGAGCAGGGAAGCCTGTTCGGGCGAGTCGATATCCATAAAGGTGAATACCGCGTTGTTGTTGTGCCGGAGCTGAATATCGGTAATAAAAAATGGAATCAGTTGTTCATTCATACGAACGAAAACTGATTCCAGATTTATGTAGTCTTCCGGGTTGTCAGCATCAAGATTGACCAGAAGGGCTCCTTTGGAAGCAAAAAGTTTGAGGATTCTGCCCAGATAGAAATACCCTTCCATAGTCCCGGAAATGGCCGGAATTACTCGGCGGCGGTTTCTTCGGCAGCTTCTGCTGCAGGTTCTTCGGCGGCTTCTTCGGCGGCTTCTTCGGCGGCTTCGGCAGCGGCTTCTTCGGTTTCGCCGGCAGCGGCCTGAGCTTCCTGCATGCGTTTTTTGGCGATGGCTTCAGCGCGGGCTTCGTTAACCTTGGCTTCGGCTTCCAGACGCTTCTTGGCAGCTTCCTTCTCGCTCAGTTCAATGGCTTTCACAGCACTGCTGGTCTTGTTTTCCTTGGATTCTTTCCATTCGTTGAAACGAACTTCAGCAACTTCCTTGGTAAATGCGCCTTTTGCAACGCCTTTCATCAGGTGGTTGTAGAGCAGGACGCCCTTTTCGCTCAGGATAGCCTTCACGGTTGGGGTGGGGTCAGCTCCTTTAACAAACCAGTCGTAAGCTTTTTCGAAATTGAGATCAATCTCGGCAGGTTTCGCAACTGGGTTATACGTGCCAATCTTTTCGATGAATCTTCCATCCCGGGGTGCACGACCGTCCGCAATTACAATGTGATAAAAAGGCCTGCCCTTTTTACCATGACGTTGTAATCTCATTTTTGTTGGCATAAATCTTAAATTAAGTAGTTAAAACTGTGATTTTTGAAACAGGGGTGCAAAATAACGGATAATTTCTGACATATCAAAGAGTTGGAAGGGATTTCTTTTGATTTTCTATGATGAGGCTAAGGCTGAGGTTGAAGCTGCCAGTAAGAAGTATGTAGTAAGCAGTAAGCAGAAGGAAGTGGGTATTTAAAAAATCATTGTTGTCCGGAAAAACCGGATAATGAACTTGGAGATTACTTCCGGTGAGCTCCCTTTGGTCGGTTCTTCGCTCCACGATGTTACGCTCAGAAAGACAATGTTTTAGAATTCAAAGGAGGGGGCTTGGTGGCGGCGAAGCCGCCACCAAGCCCCCTCCTTAAAAAACACATGCAAATTGCAGTCTTTCTGAGCGTTAGCGAAGAACCGATCCCGATCCCGATAGCTATCAAAGATTTTCTGGCGAGTATTCATTTTAGTAAAAGGCTATTTGAACCTAAAATCCAGCTTAAAGTCATAAAGCCATGGGATTTTAGGATTGATGCCTTCACTTATAAGCTTTTCCGGTAGTCCTTGGTAGTTTTGTTGTAAATTTAACTCATTTGGGGCATTATAGCATGTTACAATTATGGTGTCTTCTTTTACTCTTATATCTCCGTCAATTTTTGAGAATACTGCATCAGCCAGGTGAGTTGACTTCCATTTTTTATAGGGTTGGGGCAATTTTTTTCGAAACTCATGTGTTGCCGCTTGAGCCAACAAGGCCAAGGACATTTTCCCATACCTGATATTGAGGTTAAACGTTGAAGCCCTGTCGAAGCCCATTGCCCCATCAAAATTGAAAAACTCTTCTATTGACCATCTTTCAGGGTATACTTCAGTAAGCAGTTCTTCAACCGGTTTATCAGATAAAGTCAAGAATGATTTGAATGAAAAATCTTTGTGGGTTTCACCTTCACGCTGACAAATAAGCCTGTATTTTTCCTTTGACCCATTAAAATTGAACGTTGTTTCTGCAATGGCATATCCTGCCCATTTTCTTTGGTATTCCAGAGATCTTTCTATTTTCTTAATTCTCTCGGTAGATATTGCAGGTACGAGTAATTGAAAACTGCTATTTTGGTCAATGCTTTGGATTAGATGATCGGTAAAGTGTTCTTTATCAGCTAAAACCAATGCGTTTTTATTTACCTTTTCTACTAGTTTCATCAATGCTATTGCTGCCTTTGATGTATTTACACCGGGAGAGCCTATGCCACACCCTATGGGTTGGCCGGTTTGTGTATCCAGTGCAAAAAATGTTTGTAACATTTTTTTGGATGGCTCATCGGGCTGTTTTTTCTTTTTTGGCATTATTCTTTGAGTTGTTGATGGAATACGATGAGGGTCTATGGCTATCTGATTGCTGAGGTAATGACCGTTATTGGAACGAATCAAGGCCAATGCTTCCTGTAACTCAATGCAATCCTGAACAGTGTGCTTATTAAGGAGTTTATGAACTTGTTCATCGGTAGCCAGGAATCCAAGTCCATTAAGCAGTTCAAAACCCTGATGCGATATATAGTTATTTCTTCTTATTCGGTTATTGCATAATGCAGCTTCGTTAACAATCTGCATAGCTATTCTGGATTCAATAGCCTTGTCTGTATTTCTGGTATAACCTTGTATCAAATCCCAACTTCCAAGTCGAAGGTGCTCGGCAACCAGAAACCACAATCCGACAAGTGTACCACTTACCTTTTTTGAAAGGCTTTCCCTGAAAAATCTCTCTGTTCCGGCATTGTTTATTTTGATGGATGATGTTTCCCTCTTAGAGACCCGGATATTGATTTCTTCCCTTTGCTTCTCATTTTTAGGGTTCAGAACATGCGTTTTTTTTGGAGCCCAAACTCCGTAATTGTCCTCTCAACACTGCGTTTGCTTACTTTGTATCCAAGTTGATTCAGCTTCTGGGAGATTACAACAGCATCGGCAAATGGATCTAAAAACCGAAGCCTGATTATCTGGTTTAAAACTTCCTTTGTTCTGACAGGCTGCTTTTCCGAGCCTGTTTTCTTGTCAACCAATGCTAATGAGCCATTTTCGTGATATTTCTTCAATAACTGATAGTAACGTTGTTCGGTATATCCGTACTTTTTTATTGCTGCCTTTACCCCAATGGTGCAATGACCTTCGATCAGCATAGCTAGTTTCTTTCCAAGACTATCGTTTTGGTCAATAAAAAAATCGCTGCCCTTTAGGCCCTTGATTGAGATTTTCATCGCTTCAATTTTTGGTTTGATTAAACAAAACTAAAATTATATATGGCGGTAAATATACACAATATTTTCATTAGAACAACCTATAACAAGAATACATTTATGCATAATTACTATTAAATAGAGGATAAACTAATTAGCGCAGTTCATTGGATGACATTAATCACCGCCATATTTAATTATAGTTATAATAAATCATTCCAAGACCCAAATTCACAATAGAAAGATCTAAACTGCCTATAATAAATAGCTATTCAAATGTATTTGGGAAAAATCTTATCCTGTTACATACAAAGAACTAAATCAAATATTGTAAATAAGATCACTGATAGCTATCGGGACCGCAATCCACTATCCGAAATCCGAAATCCGAAATTAAAACTCCTCCGGCTCCTCTATTTCTCCTGCCGGAATCGTATCCGTCATCACCACCAACTCACGGGCGGGACCTTTCAGCTCGACAGCCGGAGCCAGGCGGTCATAATCTTCCTGTGTGATCCATTCCTTTCTAAGCATTTTGGATGACACAAGTTCATAATAGGCTTTCAGGTGCTCCCGTAAATCTCCCTTGCTGTCGAATGAATACCTGAATGCTTTCGGGCGGGGCACGATGCTTGCCAGGTAAATGGATTCTGCCAGCGTCAGTTTTGAAACATCTTTGGCGAAGTAAAAACGGGCCGCTTCATTTACGCCGTAAACCATAGGCCCGGTTTCTATTATGTTGAGATAGACCTCAAGCATCCGCTCCTTACCTGTCAGCCGCTGCGATTCGATCAGCCAGGTGATCAGCATTTCCTCAAGTTTCCGTGTGATTGTTTTGTTGCGGTTCAGAAACACATTTTTTACCAGTTGCATGCTGATGGTGCTTCCGCCACGGGCAAAGCGTTTTTCCCTGATGTTGGTGATGATGCTTTCGCGGATGGCATCGGGGATAAATCCGTTGTGGTGAAAAAATGCACCGTCTTCCGATGTCATGATCGCATATTTCAGGTAATCCGGGATCTGATCAAGGCGGCGGAAGTCTGGATTTTCAGGTCCGACCATGAAGGTCCGCACGGGCACGCCCTTTTCGTAAGCCGTGTAAGGAAAGTCGC
Organism: Lentimicrobium saccharophilum; assembly: GCF_001192835.1. Classification (NCBI taxonomy): domain Bacteria; kingdom Pseudomonadati; phylum Bacteroidota; class Bacteroidia; order Bacteroidales; family Lentimicrobiaceae; genus Lentimicrobium; species Lentimicrobium saccharophilum. The sequence goes on along the minus strand of NZ_DF968182.1, from coordinate 1,594,977 downwards.
CGTTGATTCTTCTGAAATCGGTGACTCCGAAAGACTGGATTGAAAATCCCTTTTGCTTCAATGCGGCGTTAAATGTCAGTGAATCAGGTAAATCCGGATTGAGGTCAAAATGAAGGCTGAAACCCAGCCGGCCCTTTACCCTGATGCCTGCCAGGTTTGTGAAAAGTCCGTCAGGCAAGGCGTTGAAAAAGACGGCTGCATCAAAATCAGGTTCATTGATCCGTATTTGTATCCTTTTTTCGGGCGATTGATCATAACGTGCAAACAACCTGAAATCCTGTCCGTTGAAGCTGATACGGGTGGCGCTGTCAATTTCGACCCAGGTTTTGCCGGTCTTAATGCTGAATTCCGCGCTGCCTGATGAAAGTATCACGTCAAAAGGGGAGATGCGCGCATGATTGATGCGCTGATTTGAAGTCCGCATATTTCCGGTTAATCTTGAACAACTGTCGGACTCTTTTTTATATTTCAGATCAAGCTTCAGGGTGTCGAAGGCAAGAAGCAATCCCCTGCGGTGCTGCAGATACGGGATTTTCACCGGCGACAGTCCGGTGGTTGTGAGGCTGAATCCTGCCGAGCCTGCAGAGGGCTGAATCAAACCGCCCAGGTTCCATTGATTTACTGTACTGTCCTCAGCCACATAAATCCTGGTGCTGAATGCCCGGTCGTCAATCAACAGGTCATCCATCCTGAATGCAAGGTGGTGGCGGTTGATCAGGGCGCTTGCCTGAAGGCCCGTGATGCGGATATTTGCTGGAATGTAGTTGAATATCAGACTGAATATGCGATCGGTAAATGCTTTGTAATTGCGTCGCTGAGCGTCGGGTGCGGTGCTGCTGACAGAATCGGAACCATGGTTCAGCAGGAAAAGGTAATTGCTTTCACTCCCTTCGCGCCAAAGGGTAAGTTTTGGTTTGTTGATCTCCGCAAACCCGAATTTAAGCCGGAATGTCAGCAATGCCAAAGGACTGATATTCACTCTTATGCGCTGCATTGTCATCAGGGTGTCGCCTTCAGGAGGAAGCAGACAAAGCTGATGGATGTTGATGGTGCTGATCCCGGTAAAACCGGCTTTCTGAAAGCTGATATCCATACCGGTCCTGGTTTCAAGCTTTTCAATCCGGTCGCTCAGCATCCGGTTGAGCAGTACATTTCTGAAAGCAAAACCGGCAAGCAGGATCAATGCCGGTAAAAATACCGCGACCAGGGCTATCCTTTGTAATTTCCGGTTTTGAAACATCTGATGCTGCGGTTTAGAGAGTGCAAAGATAAGTCATAATGTAGCGTTCTCCCGTTTAAAGGCACCCTGATTGAGAATGATAAAATTTATCAACAATACAAACCCCCTCGGCTGATTTGACTAATTTTACCCACCACAGTTACCGTTGATTCTGTTAATCGGGTAGCTGTTTTTGGTTCCTTAATCAGAATCCGAATCAGAACTAACCTTTTATATTACAGGTATTTATTACCTGCCGGATGATTTTCTATGAATAAATTCACTCATCTCCACGTTCATTCAAAGTATTCCATTCTCGACGGGGCTGCCGAAATCAGCCAGATGTACGAAAAGGCCGTAAAAGACAATATGCCGGCTGTTGCGCTTACCGATCATGGTAACATGTTCGGGGTTTTCAAATTTGTGGCAGAGGCTGAAAAGTACAATAAGAAGGGGGAGCCCCCGGTAATCAAGCCCATCGTGGGGTGCGAATTCTATCTTGTTGAAGACCGGCATCGCAAGCAGTTTACAAGAGACCTGAAAGATATGCGCTTTCATCAATTGCTTCTTGCCAAAAATCAGGAGGGCTATAACAACCTGGTGAAGTTATGTTCACTGGGCTATATGGAGGGCTTTTACAGCAAGTATCCGCGCATCGATAAAGAATTGCTGCTTCGTCATCACAAGGGACTGATCGCCACCACTTGCTGCCTGGCTGCCGAAGTACCAAGGGCTATCCTGAATAAGGGCGAGGAGGAAGGTGAAAAGCTGTTTAAATGGTGGCTGGATATTTTCGGGGAGGATTATTATGTTGAACTTCAGCGTCACCAGATCCCCGAGCAAAACAAAGTGAATGAAGTTTTGGTGAAGTTCGCCCGCAAATACAATGTAAAAATCATTGCCACCAACGATTCTCATTATGTTGAGCAGGACTTTTACGAAGCCCATGACATCCTCCTATGCGTAAATACAGGCGAAAAGAAAAGCACTCCCACCAACAAGGATTACAACGATGAAGATTCGTCGGTAAAGGGCAGGCGTTTTGCGTTTTACAATGATCAGTTTTATTTCAAGACCACGCAGGAAATGTCGGAATTGTTCTCCGACCTGCCGGAGGCCATTGACAATACCAATGATATTGTGGGTAAGGTGGAGCTGCTGAACCTGAAGAAAGACATTATGCTCCCGCATTTTGCCCTGCCAAAAGGTTATACCGATCAGTTTGAATATCTGCACCATCTGACGTATGCAGGTGCCCGTCAGAAGTATGCCGAGCTGACCCCTGAGATTACCGACCGTCTTGAATTTGAGCTGGGTGTAATCCGTCAGATGGGATTTACCGGGTATTTTCTGATTGTGTCTGATTTTATCAAGGCGGGCAGGGATCTCGGGGTGTTTATCGGCCCGGGCCGCGGTTCGGCAGCGGGTTCTGTTGTGGCGTATTGTATCGGTATTACCAGCATTGACCCGATCAAGTACAAGTTACTGTTCGAGCGTTTTCTGAATCCGGACCGCAAGAGCATGCCTGATATAGATACCGATTTCGATGATGAAGGCCGTCAGAAGGTGATTGATTATGTGGTTGACAAATATGGCCACAACCAGGTGGCGCAGATTGTCACCTTTGGTTCCATGGCGGCCAAGAGCTCCATCAAGGATGTGGCGCGGGTGCTTGATCTTCCGCTCAACGATTCGAATAACCTTGCCAAACTTGTCCCCGATAAGCCGGGCATTGAACTGAAAAGATTGATGCAGGCGCCACTCGAGGGGCCCGGAAGCCTGAAGGAAAAAGAAAGTCTGGTTGCGGAAGACCTGGAAGATGTAAAGAAACTCCGGGAGATTGCCAAAGGAAAAGACCTGCAGGCGGAGGTGCTCCGTGAAGCCGTGAAACTTGAGGGTTCCGTCCGCAGCACAGGCATTCATGCCGCAGGAATCATCATCGCCCCTTCGGACCTGACCGATATTATCCCGGTGCACACTTCAAAGGAAACCAATCTGCTGATTACCCAGTTCGAAGGAAAGGAAATCGAAAGCGCGGGGGTGATCAAGATGGACTTCCTTGGTCTGAAAACCCTCAGCATCATCAGGGATGCGCTGAGGCTGATAGAAGAGAATCATGGAAAAAAAATCAATATCGATGAGGTGCCGCTCGATGATAATAAAACCCTTGAACTTTACCAGAAGGGCGAAACCAACGGCACTTTCCAGTTTGAGTCGGCCGGGATGCAGAAGCATCTCAGGGAATTGAAGCCCGATAAGTTCGAGGACCTGATTGCCATGAACGCCCTCTATCGTCCGGGGCCCATGGAATATATCCCCAATTTTATCAGCCGGAAATTCGGGCGCGAAAAAGTGGTTTACGACCTGCCCGAACTTGAGGAGTATCTTGAAGAAACCTATGGCATCACGGTGTATCAGGAGCAGGTGATGCTCCTCTCCCAGAAACTTGCCGGCTTTACCAAGGGAGATGCCGATACCCTCCGCAAGGCCATGGGAAAGAAGGATAAGAAAACCCTGGATGAGAAGAAGGGAAAGTATATTGAGGGTTGTAAAAAGAACAACCTGGATCTGAAAGCCTGCGAAAAGATCTGGACCGACTGGGAAGCGTTTGCCGCATACGCATTCAACAAGTCGCATTCCACTTGTTACGCTTTTGTGGCATTCCAGACTGCATTCCTCAAAGCGCACTATCCTGCAGAGTATATGGCGGCCGTGCTGACGCACAACCTGAGCGACATCAAAAAGATTACTTTCTTTATTGATGAAACCCGCCGGATGGGCATTCCGGTCCTTAGTCCCGATGTGAATGAGTCGGGATACCATTTTGCTGTGAACAGAAACGGGGAGATCCGTTTCGGGATGGGTGCTGTGAAAGGCGTAGGCGAAAACGCGGTGATGGCTATTATAGAAGAAAGAACGGCCAACGGTCCGTTTAAGGATATCATTGACCTGACGCGCCGGGTAAACCTGCGTACCATCAACCGCCGCAGCCTGGAGGCGCTGGCCAAAGCCGGAGCTTTCGATACGTTTGAAGGATCGCACCGGGCGCAGTATTTTTTCCAGGAAGCGCCTGACGGCCCGACTTTTCTTGATAAGGTGCTGCGGCATGCTTCTGATTACCAGGCACAAAAGCTTGGAATGCAGGTCAGCCTTTTTGGTGGCGAATCGGAGGTGGAAATGCCGGAAGTTGAAATGCCTGAATGTGAAGCCTGGAGCAACTTTGAACAACTCAGGCACGAAAAGGAGGTTACCGGTTTCTATATGTCCGGCCATCCGCTCGATGATTACAGGTTGGAAATCAAATCATTCTGTAAAAATCAGGTAAGCGATATCCGGGAGGAGAATATCCGGCGTTTTCTCGGAAAAACGGTGAGTGTTGCAGGTATCGTTTCTGCCGCCAATGAAAGGATGAGTAAAAACAACACCCTTTTCGGGAGTTTCACCATCGAAGACCACAACGACACCGTGCAACTCATGCTGTTCTCGGATGATTATCTGAAATTCAGGCATTTACTGGTTCCCGGGATGTCGCTGATGATCAGTGGCTCGGTGCAGAAGCGCTTTCGCGATTCGGATATGATAGAGCTGAAGGTTTCAAACATTCTGCTATTGGCTGAGGTTACCAACAAGCTTACCAGTTCGGTGACCATTCATCTGGAAGGGGCAGGAGTGGATCAATCTTTTGTGGAGAGACTGAAGGAAGCGGTAACATCCTCGCCGGGTCAGGCCTCGCTAGAATTTCAGGTTTCCGATGAAATGACCCGGAACCTGAAGATGATGTCGCGCTACCGGGTCAACCCCAGGGAACTGGCCGGGAAACTGAAACAATGGACAATGCTTGAAATAAGCCTTGCCTGATCAGCATTTGCGCTGGATCAACCGCGCGGTGACTGCTATAAAAATTTAAAGAAAATGACGACAGTTGTAAACTGTCGGGAGAAAAATGCGTTATCTTTGAACCCTTAGCTGAATTGTTTAACCTAAAAATCTTATTTCATCATGGCAATTGAATTAACCGATGCTAATTTTGAAGAACTTGTACTGAAGTCAGACAAACCGGCCATCGTCGATCTCTGGGCTGAGTGGTGCGGACCCTGTCGGATGGTTGGACCCCTCGTTGAAGAAATGAGCAAGGAATATGACGGCCGGGCAGTGATCGGTAAGCTGGATGTTGACAGCAATCCGGGAACCACCGCTAAATACGGTATCCGTAATATTCCCACCATCCTCTTTTTCAAAAACGGAGAAGTGGCCGACAAACAGGTAGGGGCAGTGCCCAAGTCGGTGTTGGTTGCCAAGCTCGAAAAGCTTCTGTAAACTGCTTTGACAGATCAGCCGGGATACATGGAACGCTCTTTGTGTCCCGGTTTTTATTTCAGATAACTTTGTTTGTCCATGCCCGTTACGATTGATCAGTCTGGTTTTGAAGACCTGAGTCCGCTTGAGCTGCTGGCGCGCCAGGTGGTGGAAGGGTTTATTACAGGCCTGCACAAGAGCCCGTTTCATGGTTTTTCGGTTGAATTTGCCGAACACCGGCTTTATAATCAGGGAGAATCGGTGAAGCACATCGATTGGAAATTATACGGCCGTACCGACCGTATGTATGTCAAAAAGTACGAGGAAGAAACCAACCTGCGCTGCCAGATCGTGATAGACGGTTCTTCATCCATGTACTATCCGCTTAAGGACAAACCTTCCCCTGAGGATCCGGATAAGATGACTTTTTCTGTCTATTCGGCGGCTGCCATTATGTATCTGCTCCGGCGTCAGCGTGATGCCTCGGGATTGAGTATTTTTAATGACGAAGTGGTGCTTCATACCGGTGCGCATTCGAGCCAGGTTCATCAAAAAAGGCTGTATAAAGAACTGGAACACCTGCTGGATGCCCCGGAGAATAAGTCGGGTAAATCAACTTCAGCCGCCAGCGCCCTGCACCAGATTGCCGAAAACATTCATAAGCGGTCGCTGGTGGTGATTTTCAGTGATATGCTCGACAGCGACGCTTCGCGCGATGAGTTGTTCCCGGCCCTTCAGCACCTCAGACACAACAAGCACGAGGTAATCCTGTTTCATGTGGCTGATAAGAAGCATGAGATTGACTTCGCCTTCGACAACAAACCGTATCGTTTCATCGATATGGAGACCGGCGAAGAGGTAAAAATCTGCCCCAACGAGGTCAGGGCCGGTTACCGTGAGCAGATGAATAACTTTAAATCAGAACTTTATCTTCGTTGTGCGCAGTACCACATTGACCTGGTGGAAGCCGATATCAACCTGGGTTACAAACAGGTGCTGCTGCCCTATCTGCTGAAACGCGTGAAAATGCACTGATTTCCGGCAAAGGCTTCGACCCTGCCACTGTTATCTCTTTTTATAAATTTCCAATCACATGCTTAAACAGGCGGGTCAATAACTTTTCAGCTTTGGCTGCGGTTGCTATGATGTCGCCGATGTCGGCAGGGGCCAGGTTGTCAGGATCGCATTCATCAGTAATCACACTTACGGCTGCGCAGGGCAGTTTCATGTGGTTGCAGGCGATCACCTCCGGTACGGTCGACATGCCCACCACATCGGCGCCTATGGTTCGAAGAAAGCGGTATTCGGCCCTGGTTTCGAGGTTAGGTCCGGCAACGGCAGCATAAACGCCGGTGTGCAACTCAATGCCTTCTTCTACAGCCGCTTTTGCAAACAAAGCATTGATTGCGGGATCGTAGGGCCGGCTCATATCGGGAAACCGGGTACCCAGTCCGTCGTGGTTGGGGCCGGTTAGCGGATTGGCCGGCAGCAGGTTGATATGATCGTCGATCAGCATCAGGCTCCCCTTTGTCATTTTCAGATTGATCCCGCCCGCCGCATTCGATAGCAGCACGGCCGACACCCCCAGCAGCTTCATGATCCTGACGGGCAATACGATCTGCTGCATGCTGTAACCTTCGTAGTAATGAAAACGTCCCTGCATCGCCAGGACTTTTTTCCCGCTCAGCAACCCGCAGATCAGGCGGCCATGGTGCGTTTCTACTGTAGAAACGGGGAAGCCGGGAATGTCTTCATAGTTAATAATGACTTCAGCCTCAATATGCCGGGCAAGATCACCCAGCCCGGTGCCGAGAATAATTCCGGTATCCGGGCTTTTGATCCCCCGTGATTTCAGATAGTTAAGGGCTTCGGTAAATTGTATCATGATTATGATTAATTTGGCTTGATTCTGTTGCCGAAAGTACGGCAAAATAGTGAACCGTTTTCTAAACCAATCCATTGTGCCCGGACATATTAACGAGGAATTTCTGAAACGGCTGGAAGACCAGCTATCCCGGCAGGGAAACTGGCCGGCGGTGTATATGTTTAAATTCATAATTACGGATTCAAACCGCGATTACGCATTGTTGCGCCGCCTGTTCGGCGATGAGGCGCGCATTTTTACCCGCCATTCCTCAGGTGGGAAGTATATCTCGGTAACAGTAAAGGAAATGATGCTCAGCCCCGCCGAAATCGTGGAAAGATACCGGAAGGCTTCGGTGATTGAGGGGATAATTGCCTTATAACAGAAAGGAGTGTTACCAACAGATAACACTCCTTCAGAAATAAGATTCAATAGTTATTTTGCAAAACTGATCGCTCTGGTCTCGCGGATTACGGTAATTTTAATCTGTCCGGGGTAGGTCATTTCGTCCTGGATTTTCTTAGAGAGGTCGTACGAAATTTTGTTTGCCTCGTCGTCGCTGACCTTGTCGGCACCCACAATTACCCTGAGTTCGCGGCCTGCCTGTATGGCGTATGTTTTTACCACGCCGGGGTAGGAGAGGGCCAGCTCTTCGAGGTGATTGAGCCTTTGAATATACGCTTCCACTACTTCGCGCCTTGCACCTGGGCGTGCGCCCGAAATGGCGTCGCAAACCTGCACGATGGGTGCAATCAGGCTTTCCATCTCCACTTCATCATGGTGGGCGCCGATGGCATTGCAGATGTCGGCGGGCTCCTTGTAGCGTTCGGCCAGCTTCATGCCAAGGATTGCATGCGGCAGTTCCGGTTCATTGTCGGGCACTTTTCCGATATCGTGAAGCAGTCCTGCACGTTTGGCCTTTTTAGGACTGAGACCAAGTTCAGCAGCCATGGTGGCGCAAAGGTTGGCGACCTCCTTGGAATGCTGCAGCAGGTTCTGCCCGTAAGAGGAACGGTATTTCATTTTACCGATCATACGGATGAGCTCGGGATGCAGGCCGTGGATGCCAAGGTCGATGGCGGTACGTTTGCCGGTTTCCACAATTTCCTGTTCGATTTGTTTGCGGGTTTTGGCAACCACTTCTTCGATGCGGGCCGGGTGTATGCGGCCGTCGGTCACCAGTTTGTGCAGTGACAGGCGGGCGATTTCTCGGCGTACGGGGTCGAACCCCGAAAGGATAATGGCGTCGGGGGAGTCGTCAATCACGATCTCAATTCCGGTAAGGGCTTCAAGGGTGCGGATGTTGCGCCCTTCGCGGCCGATGATGCGCCCCTTGATCTCTTCACTTTCGATGTTGAAGACCGAAACGCTGTTTTCAATGGCGTGCTCGGCAGCCGTACGCTGTATGGTTTCGATAACGATTTTCTTGGCTTCGGTATTGGCAGTAAGCTTTGCTTCCTCCACAATGTCCTTGATATGGACCATGGCTTCGGATTTGGCCTCGTCCTTGAGCGCCTCAATCATTTGTGCTTTTGCCTCTTCCGCCGACATGCCCGATATAGCTTCGAGCTGTTCAACCTGCTGTTTCACAGCTTTGTCAAGATCTGCCTGCTTCTTGTTCAGCAGCTCAAGCTGCGAAGTCAGGTTGTCTTTAATGGTGGTTACTTCTTTTTGTTTGCGTTGTAATTCTTCAAATTTTTGTGACAGGGTGGCTTCTTTTTGTTTCAGCCTGTTTTCATTCTTGAGTATTTCTTTGTTTTTTTCCTGGTAAGTGTTTTCGTAATCGGTTTTCATCTGGAGGAACTTCTCCTTGGCCTGAAGGATTTTATCCTTTTTGACCATTTCAGCCTTTTCTTCGGCGTCTTTCAGAAGGTGTTCGCTCTTTTTTTCGATGGCCTTCCGCAGTAGCGTGCTGGTTACCAGCCCGCCTGCTACAATTCCGGCAACAACGGCCAGAATAATCATCAGTGTATCCATTTTTTTACAAGAGTTAATTGTGGTTATGTAGAAACGGAGGAAGGGACGGACAATAAAAAACCCGCATTGACTCAATAGTTTTGGTAAACCCCAAAACTACATAAATGGAACTGCCAGGGACTTCAAACTTCCAATGCCCTCCGGAGAGGGACCTGGCCGAAACCAGGGTAAGGCCTGTTCTACATCCGTACTGAGCGTTGTCCCAAAGTTGAAAATGTTGAGTTTACAAACTTGGTAGAATCAATGCGGGATGTCATTAATTTTTTCAAAGAACTTGTTGCAGACTTTCAAATAAGGTCAATCATTTGTTAAAACCCTGTCAATTTCAGCAAGTTTGTCAAGCAGCTCATTGTCGCGATACCTTAACTGGTTCTCCAGTTCAACGGTACTGGTTGCATATTGAAGGGCAACCATCGCCAACAGATCCTGTTTGTCTTTATATTGAAAGTAACTTGCATATTTTTTCATTTGTTCATCGATCAACCTGGCTGCATTGCGGACCGCTTCCTCTTCTTCCCTCTGTATCGTCAGTTTATAGGGCCGGTCAGCAATTACTACAGTTATCGATAGTTCATCCATCAGGTAGTTTAACAGTTTATTTATTTAAAAGTCCGATGCAATGGTCAATTTCCCGCACAAGCTCATTAATCTTTAGTTTGACATTTGTCCGGCTCTCTTCTCTGTTCAGTGATTTCGCCAGTTTTAATGCAGTTAGTTTTTCGTGTATTTCATTGATCTCCTTTTGGAGGTCTTCAATCCTCTTGTTCAGCGAGTTCACCTCATTATTTAAACGCTGGTTCTCGCCTTTTAGTATGCCGTTTTTTTCAATAAGCTTACGCACTTTGTAGTCAATTCCTGCAACAAGCGTAACGGCACTTTTCATGAAATCCTCTTTAAGAGCGGCAAAGTTAGTTTAAAGTTTGACATCCGCAAGCAGGCTGCCGGGCTGCCTTTGGTCATTTTTCTTCAAATATAAACAATTTCATGAATACATCCATCTTTTTTCTTAATTTTAATTAAAATTTCTCCATTGTGATGGTTGATTCATTCAGGGTATCATGGCGGATGCTGCGATCCGGTCACCTCAGAACAACGAATTAAAAATATTATCGGTTATCTTAAGGATTTAGTAAGGTTATAGAACGAATCAGGCAATTGATGAAAAATCAAGGCAATCTGCCGGAATCAACATGTTTTCAGGCGATAATGTATGGAGGTGTCCATTTTTAATTATTGATATATACTAAAATTATGAAAGAGGAATTCCTGCATTATATCTGGAAGTACAGGCTATACAATAAGCCGTTAAGAACAATTGAAAATGAGTATGTTGAAGTGATTTCTCCGGGTATCCACAATCATAACGCCGGGCCTGATTTTTCCGATGCCCGGCTCAGGATCGGTGAGGCCATGTGGGCCGGCAATGTCGAAATACATGTAAACAGTTCCGACTGGTACCGCCATGGCCATCAGCATGATCCGGCCTATGAGAATGTGGTGTTGCACGTGGTTTATCATCATGATGATAAACCTTCTGAAAGCCGGTTTCCGGTTCTGCAGCTGAAGGAGTTTTTCGATTTGTCGTTGTATTCAAACTATCAGCAGTTTATAAATTCGAAGCTTTGGGTGCCTTGCATCAACCAGTTGAATGAGGTGCCTGCACATGAAACATATCTCTGGCTGGAGCGAATGCTGGTTGAAAGGCTTGAGCACAAAGCTGAGTTGATTCAGGGTTTTCTCAAGCTGGGGAACAACGATTGGGAGGAGGCCTTTTATCATACCCTCGCCCGCAGTTTCGGTTTCAGTGTGAACGCCCTGCCTTTCGAGATGATGGCCAGGTCGCTGCCGTATCGCGTAATCGCCAGGCATCTGGATCAGCCCATGCAGGTGGAAGCGCTGGTATTCGGTCAGGCCGGACTGCTCTCGCACGACCTGAGAGATCCCTGGCCGCAGGAGTTGTTCAATGAGTATTCCTTTTTGCGCCAAAAGTATCATCTGGTGCCAATTGCACCGCATCTCTGGCGCTTTATGCGGCTAAGACCCGTGAACTTTCCAACCATTCGCCTGGCCCAGTTCTCAGCCCTGCTCTGTACCGGCGGCGGATTGCTTTCGCGCGCACTGGAGTGCAAAACCACCGATGAACTGACCGTGCACTTTTCCGGTGTCAGCGCCTCTGCATATTGGGACAACCACTTTATTTTCGACCGGTTAACGCCCGGCCGGAAGAAACACCTCGGAAAGGATGCGGTGAGTTTACTTTTGATCAATTCCGTGCTGCCATTTCTCTTTGTTTATGGCCGTTCCATCGACAACGATAGCCTGTGTAACAGGGCTTTGGAATTTTTCAGCCGGCTAAACGGTGAGAAAAATACACAGATCAGCCGCTGGAAAGCCGCCGGCATGGATGTATCCAGCGCCTTCAATACCCAGGCCCTGATCGGTATGAAATCGGATTATTGTGATAAAAAGCGATGCCTCGATTGCCGGATAGGTAATTACCTGCTTAAAATAACAGTTGGCGAAAGATGATTTATTTTTTAATATTGCATCTACCAGACCGGACCGGCAGGTTTAATGGCTGAACCCTTTGAGATGGTTGAAAGTAATGCAGGTGAAAAGGTGCGGCTGGAGTTTACATTTCTTGTGCATAGTTCTTAAGTGTCAGAATATAAGTTGCTTTTAAAGTCGTCAGGATTGCGACATTTACATACTAAAGTTAAACTCACTAAGAGAAGCGATGAGCACAAACACTGAAGCATGGGGGTCCAGGGTTGGGCTGGTATTGGCTATGGCAGGAAATGCCGTTGGATTTGGTAATTTTTTAAGGTTTCCGGTGCAGGCCGTGCAGAATGGAGGCGGGGCCTTTATCATCCCTTATCTGGTATCATTTCTGGTGCTGGGCATTCCACTGTTGATGATAGAATGGGCCTCCGGCAGGTTCGGCGGACAGTTTGGCCATCACTCCACCCCTTTTATCATGGGTTCGATGGATAAACGCTGGATATGGAAGTATGTGGGAGTCTTCGGTATTTTTTCGAACATTGCCATTGCCGCTTATTACTGCTACATCGAAAGCTGGACAATCTCCTACATCTTTCACTCCCTTTTCGGGACCTTCAACGGGATGGACCAGCATGAGGTAGCCGGATTTTTCAGCAATTATCTGGATGTAACCACTTCTACCACTGGCATACCTTATGAAGCCCTGATTTTTTTTGTGCTCTGTCTTGCCCTGAACACCTGGATACTTAGCCGCGGTTTGAGCGGTGGCGTGGAAAAGGTGGCCAAGATCGGGGTCCCAATGCTGATTATTTTCGGAATTTTTCTGGCCTACAGGGGCATCACCCTGAAGGCCGGACACGAAGGGGCGATCAACAATGGAACGGTAGGCCTTAATTTTTTATGGACGCCTGATTACTCCTCCCTGGCCAACCCCAAGGTGTGGCTGGCTGCTGCCGGACAGATTTTCTTTACCCTGTCGGTGGGCATGGGATCTATTCAGTGTTATGCCTCATACCTGAAAAAACGCGACGATATCGCACTTAACGCGATGTCGGCCGGCTGGATGAATGAATTTGTGGAAATAGTGCTGGGAAGCGCGGTGATTATCCCGATCTCCATCGGCTACCTGGGTATCGACAGGGTGGTGGAACTTACCGGAATCGGCGGGCTCGGGCTGGGTTTCCGTACCATGCCGTTTTTATTTGAGCAATGGGGGCCTGTTCTTTCTGCCATTGCCGGAGTAAGTTTTTTCGGACTCTTGTTTTTTGCCGGTATCACTTCCTCCCTGGCAATGGGTACGCCGGGTATGGGATTCCTGATGGATGAGTTTAACTGGTCGCGACCCAAGGCAGCGTTTGCTTTTGGCACCGTTGTACTTTTGCTGGGCTTGCCCACCATCTTCTTTTTCAATGAGGGGGTCTTCGATGAATACGACTATTGGGCCGGAACTGTATCGCTGGTCGTATTTGCTTTGCTCGAAGCCATCCTCTTCTCCTGGGTGTTTGGCCTGAAAAAAGGCTGGCGTGAAATCACCGAAGGAGCCGATATAAAGATTCCGCTGATATACAGGTTCATTATTAAATACATTACCCCGGTTGTGTTGATTCTTGTATTTACAGGCGCCCTTATCCGCCCTGTAAATGACGACTGGAGCAACCTTAACCCGCGGAAGTGGGAGTTCCATAACGAAAGCATAATCGGACAACTGCAGCATAAAGGCGTCGGGCCGAATAAAACGTGGTTTGCGGGTGCGTTTTATGCTGAAGCCGATGGCAGGGTCGATTCTGTATTCGTCCTGCGCGAAAAGCATTATATAAGAGTTTCCCGGCTCAACCCGGGTGGTGAGCCTGTATCGCGTGATTACAGATTTAATCCTGAAAAGCATAGTTTGTCCCTGACCCCGGGTGATAAAATTGAAGCAGGTACAGAACTTTATACCGGTAAAGTTGTAAACAGGGTATTTTTTGTTGATATGGCCAGGCTGCTGCTTGTTTCCTTATTTCTGCTGATATCGCTGCTTGTATATATCGCCTGGCGTAAACGAACCAAAGAAGGGAGGGTTTCCTGATGAATGCTTCAGCTTTGATACTTATGATTGTTGTCCAGCTGGTTGTGGTAGTGCTCACCGTATACTTTTTCTATCGTGTGCTGGTGTCGAAACCAAAACCTGAACCTGATTCCTATATTGAAAATGATGATGTAGAACGATAATCTCCGTCCCGTGAATAACCGGCTGAAAGAGTATTTTCATTTTGGCAAATCGGAACGCAATGCCATTCTGATCGTGATTCTGCTGGTTGTTATCCTGGTGCTTGTGCCTCGCATTTACATTAAGTACAGAACGCCCGAGCCGTTTAGCGATGGCTCATTTGCGGCCGAAATTGATGCTTTCCTGAAACAGGAAGCATCGGTGGCGCAGGCGGATCAGCACAGTTTTGATTTTACACGACCCGACAGGTCTGCATTAAGGGACAGGTTCCATCCTTTTGATTTTGACCCTAATACTTTGGATCAGGCAGGCTGGGTCAGGCTCGGATTCACTGAAAAACAGGCCGGTAGCATTCTGAAGTTCAGGGAGAAGGGCGGGAGGTTCTTCAAAAAGGAAGACCTGCGGAAACTTTATGCTGTCAATGATGAGATTTATGCTCTTCTGGAACCTTTTGTCAGGATTGAATCTGCCAGTTCTCCGGCTCCCGGGAGTGAAAATCAGCCGGAACGTTCTTATCCGTTAAACCGGTTTGCAGATGAGCACACAGAACTGAACAGCTCCGATTCGGCGGGCCTGGTAAAGGTCAGGGGAATAGGCCCGGCTTTTGCACGCAGGATCATCCGTTACCGCGAGAAGCTGGGAGGTTATTCCGATGCCCGGCAGTTGCTCGAAGTATATGGCATGGACAGTATAAGGTTCAGTCAGATCAGCAAAGGCGTTTTTGCCGATGCCTCGCTCATCAGAAAAGTAAATATCAATACGGCAACCATGGACGAACTGCGGGCCCATCCATACATTGACTATTACATTGCAAAAGCCATCATAGATAAACGGATACGAAAAGGAAGTTATGCTTCCCCTGATGAATTGCTCGAAATTCCGCTGATATACGAGGACCTTTATATTAAACTCAGACCATATCTGACTGTGAACTGATACTTATGAAACAAGGGGTTTTAAATATTTTTCTGAAGTTTTCCCGCGGTAAATTATTGCCTGCCTTGCTTGCTTTGCTGCCTGTTTTAAGTCCTTTCAGGGGCGTTACGCAGGTGTTGCCCGGTGTTGAAAATCTTGTCAGCCGGGCAAATGAATTGCGTAACAGCAACCCGGATCAGGCCATGCAACTGGCAACAATGGCGATGAACGAGGCCCGGAGGGTAAACCATATTCCTTCAATTGCCAGGGTATACAGGTTCACCGGGGTGCTGAATTTTATGACCGGAGATCTGGAAACTGCAGCCCGGCAGTTTGATTCCGCCATTATTTTATACGAAAAGGTCAAAGACGACAAGGGAATTGCTGCCAGTCTCAATAACCTCGGGGTGATTTATCAGGAGAGGGGCGATTATTCCCGTGCAATTGACTGTTTTGATGAGTCGGTCCGCTTAAAGCTTGATTTGGGTGATACTGCAGGAGCAACCAGCGGAATGATCAACACGGGAACCATTTACAGTTATATGGGTAATAATGGTAAAGCTCTTCAGATTTTTGGTGATGTGCTGCGTATTGCATCTGAAAACCGCGATACAGCCAGGATTATTGATGTGAAAATCAATATGGGTACGGTCTATATTAATGATAAGTTGCCCGATAAAGCGCTGGAAATTTTACTGGAGGCGGCTTCCCTTTCGAAGATAACCATGGACAATTACAGCCTGGCTTATTGCTATAACAATATTGGAGGAGTTTACCAGAATACCCGTCAGGATACCAAGGCGGTCAATTACTTCAGTCAGGCGCTGGCCCTGCGTGATGATCTGGGAGATGTGGCCGGTATGGCTACCACCCTTGATAACCTGGGGAAAATGTACACAAGGCTCGGCGAATACGATAAAGCGCTCGGTTACTTTTTTCAGGCACTGAAAAACAACCAGCAGCTTGAAGATAAGCGGAGCACGGCGATCTGCCTTAATTCAATCGGTGAGTTGCTGATGAAGAAACATGACTTCCACGGAGCGATCGGATATTTTACAAAAGCCGTCTCCATTGCCCGTGACCTTGCCCTCAGGCAGGAAATCAGGGTGATGTATGCCAATACCATGCTGAGCTATGCGGCGCTGCAGGAGTTCGACAGTGCCCAGGTATATCTGACAAATTACAATGCAACAGCAGATTCGTCATGGTATGCCGCAATAAATGCAGAAAAAGCCATGGCATCGCAGCAAGAGACCGGTCAAAATCAGCTGATCAGTGGTAAAGCCGGTTATTATCTGCTGGCGGGATTGCTCGCATTTTTCGCGATGATGTCGATCCTGCTGTTCGTAAGGTTGAGGGCTTTTCAGAAACGGGCCATGAACCTGATCAGCAGGCAACGCAGGTTATAATGGCAGATGCCATCGGATTGGTAAACGATGTCAGCGTGTTTTCCTGAAATGTACTGATTCATCCGCTTTAGTATAAGCATTGTTCAACAGCTCCGGTTGACCTGGATCACTCCGGTTTGGGTTTTTTATCCGGGGAGTATTCGTAGCTGATTTGTATTTCCTTTGCAGGTGCTGTTTGGTCTGTTGCTCCGGGTGCAATGTCATCAGGGATATCCGTGGTCGGGGTTTCCGTATCCTCCTCTTCATCTTCCCAGTCATACTGCTTTGGCTGCGGGCCGCTTTTCCGGTAGTAAAGAGCCATTACAAAACCGGCTACTGCGCCCATCAGGTGCGATTCCCATGAAATGTTCTTTTCAGGGAAGAAATCGGGAAAGAACCCCCAGATCATACTTCCGTAAAGGAAAATGACCAGCAGTCCGAAAGCCATCAGACGCGGTTCGCGCTTGATCAGGCCATTGGTGAAATGAAAAGATGCCAGGGCATAAACCACCCCGCTGGCGCCCACATGAAAACTGTTGCCCCTGGCAAAGAGCCACACCCAAAGCCCGGTTATCAGCCAGAGCTGGATAAAAATCTTCATGGCTTCTTTAGGGTAATAATAAACCAGGGCGGCCCCAAGCAGAAAAAACGGAGCCGAATTGGCAGTCAGATGTGCCAAATCGGCATGAATCAGGGGCGAAAAGATAATTCCCGGCAATCCCCTGGCCTGGAGCGGTAAGATACCCAGCGTACCGAAAGAAAAGCCACCCGCCAGTTCTACGCCTTTCACAAGCCACAGAACGGCGGTTATAATGGCAAAAGTGACTACACCGGTTACCAGCCTGCGTTTTTCATCCTGAAGTACCAAAATAGTTGTTTTAATGTGAATAAGATACTTCTGCGAATGTATCAAAAATTATTCCCTGAATTCAGCGGGCTTTTTCAGTGTAAAGACCCTGCTGATGTTAAATCCGAAATAGATATCCCCGTTTGTCCATTTACCTCTGGTTTCTGTAATGAGTCCCCGCTCAAACATAGGCTGGGCGTTGGTAAAATGCAGCTGAAATACATGGCCTCCGGTTTCAATATCGAATCCCAGTGACAACGGGTTGACGAAATTATCTGCAGTGCTGCCGGGCATGAGGTAAAAATATTCTGCATTCAGGCTGGTCCTTCGGGTTAGCTTAATCCGGCCGCCCAGCCCCATGGCAAAGGTGTCATTGTCATCGTTGGTGCCTGCAACCAGGTTTTTGTGAATAAATGTCGGAGTGAACTGTAATGAAAGGTTGTCGTTAAACTTGCGCGCAAGCAATATCTGATGCACAAAAGTCATGCGGGAGGTGAAGTAATTTTTTCGCTCTTTATCCTGCCACTTCAGCGAAAACAGATCCATGGAAGTAAAATATGTCAGGCTTAGCGGCATGCTTTTCTTTCCGCTGCTTTGTCTTAATACTTTTGCCTTGAGAAACCCGTCGTAGGTTTTCTGATATGAACTCCGGCCGAATCCTGCACTCAGCCATTCGTTGATGCCGTATTCGAAACCGAGCCTGATGGTTGCCTGGTCTAGCCCGAAAAGATCATAAGCGCCTGAGTTGAGTTTGCCAAAACGGTGCGAGATCATAAACAACAATACTCCGTTGGCCGGATTTTCAACTGAATGTCCGCTGACGACCCGGGTTGTTTTGAAAGTTGCATAGGTATATTCGGTCACCGGCTCCTCTTCTCCGAACAGATCCATAAGCTCCTGCGCGCGCAGTGACGAAAATTTACCTGTGAGAAGCAAAAGAATCAGGATGAAAATAGCATTCGTTCTGCTCATTGCTGGCTATTTATAGGGTTAGTTCTGTGGTGCACCGGCATCGATCCAGGCTTTTATCTTTTTCAGGTCGCAGGCGGGCAGTTTATTGCCCCCCTGGGGCATGGGAGAAGCGCCTGCTTCATGATTGATGGCTTTCCAGAATATCCCGCTGTTTACTGCGGTCTTTAATCCGTCAAAGGTGCTGGTAACTACATTGCCCGAAGGAGCAACAGGGCTGTGACAGGCGTTGCAGTTTGAAGCCATCAATGGTGCCACTGTGCCGGAATAAGTAACTCCGGTAGTGTCGCATTCACTTCCGGGTAAACCGGGATAGAGATATTCTTCGTTATCGTAATAACAGGAACTGACAAATATCAGGAGGAATGCAAGCGGGATTATCTTCGCAAAAACACGATGCCCGGAATTAATTATTCGGCGTTCCATTTTCTATCCATTTTCTGATTTGGGTGATGTTGCAATCGGGCAGTTTTGCGGCATTCTGAGGCATGGGCGAAAACCCGGGCTGATGACTGACCGCACCATAAAGTGATCCGTTTACCGCAGCCTGCCGGATGGTCGCATAATCCTCAAGCCTGATATTTCCGGAAGGCTGGGCTCCGCTGTGACAACCTTTGCAGTTGTTGTTTATCAGCGGAAGAATGATGGCATTGAAAGTAAATGCTGTAGTATCGCAGCTGTTGTCACAGTAATTGTTTTTGGCACCCTGGGTAATCCAGCGCCTGATGGTCTGTATCTGCTCCGGTGAAAGCGCAGCCATGGGAGGCGGGGGCATACGGTCATCAAGGTCGTTATCGGTAATCCGTTCGTACAGGTCGCTGTCGTCCGGGTTGCCCGGCCGGATATCTGCAGTATTCATTACACTGTTATAGGAGGTAAGCACCACGCCGTCGCTCGCCGAAGCGGCATCGTGGCAACCTGACATGGCACAACCTGAAACGAGAATGGGAAGCACATCATTGACAAAATAGGCTGTGTCAGGACTGCAGGGAATGCCTGCAGCGATGGTATCTGTCGGATCCGGTTGTTCAGGGATAACTTCCGGTTCATGTTTACACGACAGAATAACAAAAGCTGAAAATATAAGCAGCGTTATAGCAGAAAGAAAACTTCTTTTCACGCCCGATGTGGTTAAGGATTGTAAACTGAGTGTGTCAGGTCAGGTCTGGTCTGTCCGGCCGGATTTTATATTTATTTAACTCTATTAAACCCATATGATTGCCAATTGTTTATGATGTGACCTGATTTTATGCTTATTTTTGTCACTCTTTTCCTGAAAAAGAACTTTAAAAACTACCCAAGATGTCTGTTCAACGTTCCGGATTTTCCGCACTTTTCATTATTTTCCTGTTTGTTGCCGGTTTACCTGCTGAATCCCTCCATGCCCAGCAGCGGATTGATTCCCGGTCAACCTCCCAGAAGTTCTCTTCTTTGCTGCAGATAATCAGTTATTACTATGTTGACACCGCCAATTCAGCGAAGCTTACCGAGAGTGCCATTGAGGCCATGCTGAAAGAGCTGGATCCTCATTCGGTCTATCTCTCCAAGGAAGAGGTAAAAAGAGCCAATGAACCTTTGCAGGGAAACTTTGACGGGGTAGGCATTCAGTTTCAGTTGTTTCATGATACCATACTTGTTGTTGCCGCGGTTCCCGGAGGGCCTTCCGATAAACTCGGGATTCTGGCCGGTGATAAAATCATCACCATTAACGGAGAGGATGCTTTCGGCAAGAAAGTGACCAATAACTACGTGATGGAACGCCTCCGCGGGCCCAAAGGCACCAAGGTAACGGTGGGTATTAAAAGGAAAGGCCGGAAAGAACTGATCGAATATGTCATTACCCGCGATAAAATTCCCCTCAACAGCGTTGACGCCACTTTCATGCTTAATGCCGATATCGGTTACATCAAGCTTACCCGCTTTGCCCGCACATCCCTCCAGGAAGTGAAGGAATCGATTATGGCCCTGAAAAAACAGGGGATGAAGAACCTTATACTCGACCTGCGCAACAATTCGGGCGGATTTCTGGATATTGCCATTGACCTTTCGGATGAATTCCTTCCAACGGATAAACTGATCGTTTATACAGAGGGTTTGCGCAGTCCCCGAATGGATTTCAAGGCCACTTCAAGGGGTGGTTTTGAAAAGGGCAGACTGATCGTTATGGTGAATGAAAGCAGCGCTTCAGCCAGTGAGATTGTGGCAGGGGCAGTGCAGGACTGGGACCGTGGAATCGTTCTCGGCCGCAGGTCTTTCGGCAAAGGGCTGGTGCAGCGTCCGTTCAATCTGCCCGACAGTTCTGTGGTGAGGCTGACAACTGCCCGCTATTACACTCCTTCGGGTCGTTCTATCCAGAAGCCATATGAGGACGGAGTGGAGGATTATTACGCAGACCTTACCAAAAGGTTCAGGCATGGAGAGTTTGTATCGGCCGACAGCATCAGATTTCCTGACTCCATAAAATATTTTACCCCTTCGAAACGCGTTGTTTATGGCGGTGGCGGTATTATGCCCGATGTATTTATTCCGCTTGATACAACGACCTCTTCGAGATATTATACTGATTTATGGCGAAAAGGCCTGCTCAACGAATACGTGATTGATTATCTGGATAGCCGCAGGGGACAGCTTCAGGCTATTTATCCCGATATCGCTTCCTTTAAAACAGGTTTTTTGGTTGATGATGCATTTTTACAGCAATTTGTTGATTTTGCAGCGGAGAAAGGGGTGCCAGCCGATGAGGAAGGACTGGTGCGCTCCGGTAATGAGATCAGGCACATTCTTAAAGGCCTGATCGCGAGAAATCTTTTCGATGTAAGCGCTTATTTCGAAGTGATCAGCCCCATTGATCATGAGCTGATGCAGGCTGTCGAGGCAATGAACAACGAAATGCTTTTCAGGAAGTTGAGCATAGCAATGTAAGGCTCCGGCGAATTCAGGGTCCTTGTTGAAGCTTCTGAAAAGCAGGATTTATATAACTTTTTACATAGAAATATCAAGGCTTGTTAGGAGTTTTGAATTCTATCACTAAATTTGTTAACACAAATCCGGAAAGGGAAGCCTTCAGCATAACTGGAATTTAAATCAGGGTATTATGGCAAATATCGAAACCAAATACATGGGCCTCACACTAAGCAGCCCTGTAATTATTGGAAGTTCAGGACTAACCAGTTCACTGGCAAACATCAGAGAGTTCGCCGGCAGGGGAGCGGGGGCGGTGGTGCTCAAATCGCTTTTCGAGGAACAGATTATGCATGAAATCGCGCATACATCCTCCCATGATACCACTTCAAACATCTATCCCGAAGCGCTGGATTATATTTCGAACTACAGCCGTAACCACCGGCTCGAAGAGTATCTTACGCTGATCAGGGATGCCAAGCATGCCGTTCAGATCCCCATTATTGCCAGCATAAACTGCATCAGTTCAGACGAATGGACAACATTTGCCCGGAAAATCGAAGATGCAGGTGCGGATGCCCTGGAGCTGAACATATTTGTTATGCCCAGTGACCCTACCCATGGGGCCGAACAGAATGAGAAGCTTTATTTTACCATCCTGGATGAAGTGAAAAAACAGGTTCGCATTCCCGTTGCACTGAAAATCAGTTATTACTTCTCGGGACTCGCCAAGATGGCCCTTAAGCTTTCATGGGCCGGTGCCAAGGGCATTGTGTTGTTTAACCGGTTTTATTCTCCGGATATAAACATTGATACCATGAAAGTGGTTGCTACCAATGTCTTCAGTTCTCCGGAAGAAATCTCAACTTCCCTCCGCTGGGTGGCCATGCTCAGCGACAGGTTGTATTGCGATGTTTGTGCATCCACCGGAATCCACGACAGTGAAGGCATGATCAAGCAGTTGCTGGCAGGTGCCAAAGCGGTTCAGATCGCCTCAACCCTTTACAAAAACGGGTTCGGCCGCATTGATGAAATGAATGCCGGTTTAAAGGCCTGGATGGAGAAACATGGATTTGAAAAAACAGAAGATTTCATCGGTAAAATGAGCTTTAAAAAGGTGGAAAATCCGGGAGCCTACGAAAGGGTCCAGTTTATGAAACATTTTGCCGGAATAGAATAATCGGGTATTTTTAAGGTATTGCCGCTTCCATTCGGGAGTGGCTTTTTTTATTCCGGATAGTTACTGGAAAGTCTGGTATGGCCGATCTGCTGGCTTTATGAAAGTACCCCTGATTAAGCATTGGCAAATGCTTTAACCGTTTTTGTTAATTGCCTGTGCGGCCATCCAGGCCGTTGAGAACGCCGCCTGGATGTTGTATCCGCCGGTATCCCCGTCAATATCCAACACTTCGCCGGCAAAAAACAGGTTTTTAACTAACCTGGATTCCATGGTTAACGGATCGACTTCATCTAGTGAAATGCCGCCGCTGGTTGCCATGGCTGTGCTGAACCCCGCAATTTTATCAATAACAAACGGATGGCTGCAACACAGTTCTGTGAGGGTCTTGCGGCTCTTTTTTGAGATTTCAGCCATGGGTTTCTCCGGGGAAATTCCCGATATTCCTATGATGGCCCTGGCAAGGTTGCGGGGCATAGAGGAATTTTTGAAGAAAGAAAGCACCGGCAGTTTTCCGTTTAAACTGGCATGAATGGTAAATTGTTTTTCAAACGCTGCCTCTTCAAGATTGCACAGGTTGATCTTCAGGGTGTCTCCGATTCTGAAATAGCGCGAGAAATCCAGAATGCCCGGACCGCTTAGCCCTTTATGGGTAAATCCGGTATCACCCCTGTGGTTTCTGATTTCCCGGTTTTCCCTGAAAAGCCTGATCAGGACATTGTCGAGCGATACGCCGGCAAGAGATGCAAATTGATAGTCCTTGACAAAAACAGGACTCAGGGCTGGCCTGGGTTCAACAAGGGTATGCCCCATCTTTTCGGCAAATGCATATCCATCTCCGCTTGAGCCGGTTGAAGGGTAGGATAAACCGCCGGTGGCAAGTATCAGGTTTTTGCATGTGTAAGTCCGGTGAGCGGTTTTTATTGAAAAGAAGCCGTTTTTCAATGAAATGTCTGCAACCTGAGTTCCGGTCCTGATCAAGGTCTGTCTTTCTCCGATGGCCGTTAATAAAGCGTTCAGAATTTCACCTGCCCTGAGGCTTCGGGGGAATACCTTCCCGTTTTTATCGGTAACGGTTTCAACGCCCCTCTTCCCGAACCAGGCAATGGCGTCCTGGTTAGTGAATACTTTCAGGGCGGGTTTCACAAAGCTGTAATTATCTCCGTAATGCGTGAAAAAATCGTTCAGCGGGCCGTTATGGGTGAAATTGCACTGCCCTGTGCCTGAAATCATCAGTTTGCGGCCCGGAAGTTCTTTCTTTTCTAAAATTAATGTCCTGCCTTTTACAATATTTGCAGCAGCAAACAGTCCGGCCGGTCCTGCTCCGGTGATGATGGTATCGTATTCAGGCACTTTATCCATGGTCAGCAAAAATAGCAATTTACAATTTCGGTTGATTACACAGAAAAGTATGCCGGAAATGATATCTTTTTATCTTTGCTGATGCAATTCGTAAGTAAATGTCAGTAAGCAAAATCCTGGTCGTTGACGATGATGTTACATTCTGCATGATGCTGGAAACCCTCCTTCGGAAGCATGATTATGAGGTGGCACATTCGTATACCTATGCCGATGGCCGAAAGAAATTAGCCGATTTTAATCCTGATATTGTCCTTACTGATCTGAGGTTGCCTGATCACGACGGGCTGGAGATACTTCAGCTGGTGAAGCGCGATGTGCCTGAAGTCCCGGTTATTCTGATGACAAGCTACGGCGATATCCGGACTGCAGTACGGGCCATGAAAATGGGCGCCTTCGATTACGTTACCAAGCCCGTGAACCCTGACGAAATCCTGTCGACAGTCCAAAGGGCGGTGAACTCGCGCAACAAGGCTTCCACAGAGGTTAACCTGCAGGTAAGTGAAGAGTCATATATTGAAGGGGTTAGTGATGCCTCGTTGAAAATTCTGGAACATACCACCCTGGTGGCTCCCACGGGGATGTCGGTGCTGATCATGGGCGAGAGCGGAACAGGGAAGGAGTTTGTTGCCCGGAGGATTCATGCCCTCAGTCAGCGAAGCGACAAGCCTTTTGTGGCCATTGATTGCGGCGCCCTGCCGCGCGATCTTGCTGGCAGCGAGTTGTTCGGGCATATGAAAGGCGCGTTTACCGGCGCCATTGCCGATAAACAAGGGCAGTTTGAAGTTGCCAACGGGGGAACCATTTTTCTGGATGAGATCGGTAACCTTAGCTATGATATACAGATTCAATTGCTCCGGGCCATTCAGGAACGTAAAATCAGAAGGGTTGGTTCCACGGTGGAAATACAGGTGGATGTCAGAATTATTACAGCTACCAACGAAGACCTGAAACAGGCTGTTTTACGCGGCGATTTCAGGGAAGACCTTTATCACCGCATCAATGAATTTGCCATTCAGGTTGCACCGCTCAGAGACAGACCTGAGGATATGCTCATGTTTGCCAGGCATTTTCTTGCTCAGGCAAATAAAGAACTTTTGCGCGATGTGGATGGTTTTGCACCGGATGTAATGCAGATATTCAAGCGTTATTCCTGGCCGGGCAACCTGCGTGAACTCAGGAATATCATCAAACGGGCCGTGCTTTTGTCAAAAGGGCCTGTGATTACAGCCGGAACACTACCCGACGAACTGACTGCAGAGGCTGATGCAAGCGCAATTGTCCAGCCGGTCGAAAAAGGGCCTGTTGATGAAAAACCGGCCGAAGATATTGACCTCAGGGAAACCTCCCGCCGGAGTGAAAGAGAGTTGATTATTACCACCCTCGAAAAAGTGCGGTTCAATAAATCGAAAGCCGCCAAATTGCTGAATGTGGACAGGAAAACCCTCTACAACAAAATGAAGCAATACGGGATTCCGCTTCAGTAATTCATTAATTCATCTTTCAGGGCTTTTGCAATGGCAAGCAGTCCGTCTACGGCCTTTTCAAGCAATGCTTTAATTATTTCCCGGTCAGGTGAATCCAGCCTGCCGGCCATTTCAATCTGTTTCAGCAGTTCCGATTCGGTTGAGGCTCCGAGATTTCTGATATTGGGAAGCATACGGTGGGCCAGCAGTGAGAGTTGCCTGTAATCCCCGTTGCTAAAAGTTTCTTTCATCGAAAGGACCGTCGTGCTGATGTTGTTTACCAGCGACTCAAGGATTTTTTTCAAGGCTTCAGGGTCGTTGCCTGAAAAATCTTTGAAGATTTCCAGATTCAGTTCTTTGCCTGGTGTGGAAATTTCTTCGTGCTGCGGATCCTTATGCCTGTAATTGAAGCCCAGGATAATATTAAGCTCCTGATAAAGTGCGGATTGTCTGAATGGCTTAATCAGGAAACGATCCAATCCTTTGCGCCGGTAAAGTTCAAAGTCATCGGGAGTTGCATGGGCAGTAAGCCCGATTGCCATAGGGGCTTTGCAGCCCTTTTCCCGGATAAAACCGTTGATTTTTTCGATCAGGTCCGGGCCACTCAGCAGGGGCATCTGAATATCTGTGATAATCAGGTCATAATCTTCTGCATGCTCTGCATACAGCTGCCACGCTTTATCTCCGTCGGGCACGGCATCTACCTTTGCCCCGGTTTCCTGGAGCAGACTGATGAGCAAAAGCCTGGTTGTTTCATCATCTTCTGCCAGCAATATCTTTTTCCCTTCCAGCCGGGGTATGCCGGTAAAGCGCTCATTTTCAGGATTGCTGATATCACCGCTGTATCCGGGCAACTGCAGCGTAATTTCCACCGTGGTACCTTCACCGGGTGTACTTTGCAGGCTGATGGTGCCGTTCATCATTTCGGTGAGTTTGCGGCAAATGGCCAGTCCGAGACCTGAACCGCCGTATTTGCGGGTAATTCCTTCATCCACCTGCGTAAATTCCTCAAAAATCTCCTGCTGTTTCTCTTCCGGAATGCCAATTCCGGTGTCGGACACCCTGATGTGTAACGTTGTCATTTCATTGACCTGCCTGGAATCGAGTTCCAGTTTTATGGTGCCCTGTTCGGTAAATTTAAGGCTGTTATTCAGCAGGTTATAAATTATTTGCCTGATTCTGAGAGGATCCCCTTTTACCGCTTTCCCGGTATCGCCGGTTACAGTATAAAGCATTTCTATGCCTTTTTTCCCGGCTTTTGGCCTCAGGGTTTCATAAACTTCACCGAGAAGTTCTTTAGGGACAAGTGGTTGTGATTCAAGACTGAGTTTCCCGCTGCCTATTCTGGAGTAGTCGAGCAGGTCGTCGATCAGGCCGAGCAGATGTTCTGAAGAAGTATTGATGTATTTCAGGTAATCCTGTTGCTCACTTGAAAGTTGCGTATTGGACAGCCTTTCTGAAAATCCGATGATACTGGTAATCGGTGTTCTGATTTCATGGCTCATATTGGCCAGAAACAGTTCCTTGACTTTTAACAGTTTTTCTGCCAGCAGTCTGGCTTTTTCCAGCTGCCGCCGGTAAAATGCGCTACGGGCCAGGTCCTTCCAGATAAGTACGATAAAAACCAACATGGTGAGCAGGCCCACTGTGGCAAGGATTAATGCGGTGTTCCACAATTTCTTTACAAGCAAATTGGCTTTTTCCGAACCTTCAATTGCCCGGTTGATCTCCTCTTTCTCGAAAAGGATCAGCACATTGCGGATTTCATCGAGGATTACCTGGTCAGTCCTGAGCAGCAGCAATTCGCGTTCGATGGCCATCTGCCGCTCTATGCGTTCCTCTTCGCCCATCTGCTCAAGCTGTGTCCGCACCTGGGCAATGGTAGAATCATGCAGCCGGGTAAAGGTCTGGATGGTGTCAGGCATCTGACCGACTGAATGCTGAATCACCGGGATGCTGTCAGTGGAAGGGCTTCTGCCGGTTAAACCCGACCATAAGCGCTTAAAAATATTCTCTTTCTTTGCAGGTTCCGATTCACGGGGTTTTGTTAGGGGGGGCGTTACCGGATGTGCAATGGTTTTTGTTGAGAATGCAACAGTATCATTGAAGCGCTGAAGCACCTGATTCAGCCTTTCTGTACTCAGAATGGGTGATCCTGCCGTTTTGCCCTGCCTGAAGAAATTCTCCAGTGTTGCCTTTTTCAGATCAAGCAGACTGTCAACAACCAACATCCTCAGATACTGATCGGTATGCATCACACTGGTATACTTGAGTGAGTCGGCGATGGACCTGATTTCTTTTTCATCGTCGCGGTACTTTTTAAGGTAGCGACGCTGACCTGTTGTAATATACGCCCGTGCCTGTCCGTCGGCATCTATCAGCTTGGAGAGCATATTGCTCACCAGGGTGAGCTTCGTAACGGATTGTGAAATCCCGGTGTCAGGCGGCGTGAGTTGGGCAGCGAGATGAATCATGGCAAAAACTGCAGCCAGTGCCAAAAAAAGAATCAACAGGAATCCCGTGACCACTTTCCCTTTTACCCCCTCCGGGTTATTTTTTCTGTTCATTCCTGCAAAAATAAGGTCTAATGCGGTATGTTGTTAGATGAGTTCAAATAATCTGTAAAGTAGCTATTTAGATTCATTATTGTCCGGTAAACCTTTGGAAAGAGTTATGAGATTACCTTCGGTGAGCTCTCCACCCCTGGAGGATCGGTTTTTCACTTCACTATCCCGCATTTTGCGGGAGAAGAATCTCATAATTTAACCGGACAACAGTGATTTAATTTGGTATTGTTCATCATTTTTTCTCCGTTGTTTTTCCGGAATAACTGAATAAGTCAGCTTCAGAAAAAACAGAAAGCCCCCGCTTTGTGGTTGCGGGGGCTGTGCTTCATAACAGTTTCCTGTCCGTTAATTGAAGCTGGTTGTTAATTAAATGATTGCTTATACTTCGGTTGAGATCACCAGCATGCGTGACTTTTCCCAGAATAATGCCGGATTCTTTATCACAATTTCTTCAACTTTCTTTTCTGTCATAATCAATTCGTAAGAGCCTGCCGGATGAACCGACATTAAGGTGGCCTTTTTTACACCCAGCGGAATTGATTTCAGGTTGCGGATATCTATTCTTGTGAATTCATTCAGATCTACATCAGCGGCAATCTTCTGTGATTTGCCCAGACCCAGAAAACCACCTTCTTTATTGAGTATTTTTTTCTCAATTAATGCCTTACGTTCTCCAACAATGAAATAGGCTGTATTCAACTCGTTGGTTTTATCATTGATTACGCCGGTCAGCGCCCTGTTCTTATCTTTAATCACTGAAATGGTGTCATTAAGGATAGCAATCGAGAAATTGAGCCCGGCAAGCTCTTCCTTCAGCGCCAGTATTTCGTTATCCCGTTCGGCAAGCTGCTGATTGGCAAGCGCAATCATATTATCAAACTCCTTGATTTTTAAATCAGAATCTTTGATTTTACGGTTGAGCGCAGCAATTTTATTTTTATTTGACTGCATGAGTTCATTAATCATGCGGATATCCTCATTGATGCGGTCGCGGATTGGTTTGCTGAGTTCCTGACCCTGCGCGGTCTGGGAGCTGATCAGTTTTTCGCGGCTTTTGATCTCTGCAAGGTTGGTTTCTATTTCATTGATCGTCATAAGAAAGTCGTTGACAAGGGAATCTTTCACAGCGGCATCGTTCAGCATCTTGTTCTTTTCCTGGATAAGCAGATTAATCTGTTCAGTTTGCTTTTTGTTTTCACAGGAAGCGAAAAGCAATGGAAGCGCGAGCAGAATAAGCAAAAAGTTTTTCATGTTTTATTGGGTTTTGGTTTTGCCATGTTCATTCAAAATACAAACCAAAAAAGAGCTGATTTATTAAATACTTGTATATCAATTAAATAATAGAAAGGTTGCTGATACGTATTGGGTAATTAACTCCACAGTCCGGGAAAAACCAAAACCACATTTACCGGAAATCAGGGTAATTGTTGAACGGATTACCCGGTTCGGGAATAGGCTGAATGGTGCATTTAAGGTGTTGTTTAAGCGGAAAGACTTCGTTTTCTTTTATTCAGTTCCCGGCTGACCTGTTCACGGGTCCTGACGCTACCATGTGATGGAAAGAAAATGCTGCATCCGGTTTTCAGCAGCAGTTCCCAGCTTTTGAACAACAATTTCCGGTCATCGGCAAAGGGAGGAAAGCAACTTCCGGGATAGGTGCCGAACAGGGTATCGCCGGCAAGTGCAATTTCATTGTCAATAATCACACATACAGAACCTGCAGAATGCCCCGGGGTGTGAATGATCTGAATATTTTTAAGGTCTTCTGAAAGATTTAATTGATGATCAATGGTTATATCTGCCTCGCAGCCCTGATATTTCACCATTTGGTTGGCCATTTTACCGAAAGTTCCGGTGAGCCATCCGGTAAACAGGTTGGTGCCGGCGGGAACCGGACTGTCGCCCGACCTCAGATACTCCTCCTCAGATGCATGCACAATTACCCTGGTATTAAAGAAGTCTTTGATAGCCCGGGCGTTGGCTGCATGATCAAAATGGGTGTGTGTCAGCACAAGATAATCGATGGTCCGGATGCTGAGTTTCCTCAGACGTCTGAAAATGATTTTCTGCATAAATGCAGGACCGGTATCAACAAGAATTTTATTGTTACCCGAAAGAACCAGAAATACATTGCTGCGACCGCTGGCTATGCTGAAAATCTTGGTTCCCTGACTGCTGGTTACCTTCTTCATATCTTTAATGAATGGATTTTTCGATAAATACTAAATTTGATGATTAACGTATCATTTTGGCTGTGATACTTCCATGGGCAGTCTGGACACGGATGAGGTAGGTTCCGGGAGGGAAGTTTCGAAGGCTGATAATTTCATGGGAATTTCCCGGGAGATTCTTTACCCTGAGCACTTCAGCGCCCTTGATGCTGAAGAACGCGATCCCTGTAATTTCATCACCCTCGATCAGGACCTGTTCATGATTGATTTTTGTAACCTTAAGTGGCGGAAGTTTTTCGTCTGTCAGTCTGGTAAGAGATAGCAGTGTTCCGTTCAGGTGCGATCGCTGAAACCAGATATTCAGCGCCCCGTTCCGGGTGTCGCCCCATACGGCACTGAGGGTGTCGTTGAATAATTCCAGGCACATAAAATCATTGCCATTCTGAAAAAGGATTTCGTCGAAAGGGATTGCTTCGCTGCTCAGCCTGAAATTGGGAGAGAAATCCGGTTCGTTTTTCAGCCTGACGGCGGCATAAATCTCATATGCCGCGGCATATCCCGTGTCTGCAGCATTCCGGCGATCGCGCCAGGCAATAGCAAGGTCCCCGTCGGTATCGAAAGCAGCCCAGACAAGGTCCTGCATCCGGCCATTTCCGGCGGGATCATCATTAATCCTTATCCCTTCGTTCCAGGTTTCGCCTCCGTCAACTGATTCCATCAGAAAGACGTCAGCGTCGCCGGATTCATTGCGCAGATGGATGAATGCAAGATGCAGTGGATCGGAAGGATTCACGCGGAGCAGGTAGCCTTTTTTCGCGGATGTATCGCTGACGGCGATTGTAGAAGGTGCAGCAATCACACTGCGATGCGTAAAGCTGATTCCTGCATCGGCAGAAGATGCAAGGATAAACTGTGGAAGCAGGTTCTGTGAGAAGACCAGGCTGGGATAGATACAATGGAAAATGCCTGTTGAACTGGTGGCCGGAGTTGGCATCGGTTTAGCGATAAAGGGGCCCGACAGCCATCCTGTTGTATCGGCATAACGCCATGCCTGAAAAGACTGGCCCTGATCCACTGACCTGGTAAAGTAAGGATGATATGGCGGTGCACCTGCAGGGCTGGCATTCATGGTGGTGATGTAAATGTTACCGCTGAATGCGCCTCCCGAACGGTCAATGGTAATCCAGGGGCGGTCGATCGGGAATCGCCCGGGATCATCATCAAAAGCAATTACTTCAGCGGCCTGCTCCCAGGTAAGCCCCCCGTCAGTCGATTTCCTTACATAGACGGCGCCGGACGTAAAATACGGATCATAATCAATACAGGAGAGAAATACGTTTCCCTGGATGTCAAATGCCAGGGAAGGGTCGGCTGAAGTATGACCGTTTTGTACATGAGGTACATTGGCTGCAGCGCTCCAGTTTATTCCGCCATCGGTGCTGACCCTGGTGCGGATCATTATCCGGTTGAGAAAAACATAACCCATCCAGGCAACCACCATGTGCCGCGGATTTTGAGGATTTACCGCTAAAAATGGCTCCCCGTCGAAAACAACCCCACCGGAAAGGTTTGAATTCTGTGCCAGGGTTACATTGCCCAGAAGGCTTATGATTCCTATTATAAGGATTTTTTTCATAGCATGTCGGATATTAGCTTTCGCGAGGTTTTCGATGCCCCGGATCTGTCCTCAGTAAAGGAATTCTGACCTGTTGGCCGGAACATTCTATTAAAATCCCGAGTCTTTTTGCCCGGGTCACTTCCTGCCTGGCATTGAGGATCCAGTAAATGCAGGTTTTACGATATGAAGCAGATGTATTGCAAAACCATGCGTAAGCATTGGGGTGCTTCATAAATTCCTGTTCCATTTCCGGAGTTAAGCGGCCATTTTCGCGCAAAAAATTTGCGGAATCCGTTCGCTTTTTATTGCGGGCTTCATAAACCGCAAGCCCTGCCGGATGCATTAGTCCGGCTTCCTTCAGCGTTTCAACCCGTTTGATGTTGATACTGCTCCAGACGCTTTTGGTTTTTCTGGGGGTAAACCTGACTTTGTACCGCGACTCATCCACGCTCCGGGTAAGCCCGTCGATCCAGCCATAACAAAGGGCGATCTCAACCGCTTCCGGGTAATAAAATCCATGTATAACCCCTTTGCGTTTCTTTAAAAATCCCAGCCAGATTTCCTTTACATGGCTGTGGTTTTCTTCGAGCCACTCCCTGAATTCACTGCTTTCACGAAAATACATGACTTCCATGGTTGAAGCGGTATGATTTATGCTGAAAATGCTTTTGCTAATTTATGATTTAAACAGGTCTCCGTCACGTTTTATGCAGATTTTATGACTGATACCCGAAAGCAGCCCGGGAAGTTGAACCATTCAGGCGAAAAGAGGTTTATAACAAGTGCCCTTGCTTTGAGAGTCTTTGCAGGAAAACAAATCTGATAAAACTAAAATTAATTGTTACATGATGAGGTTTTTAATTAACGTTTACACATTTTCGATGATTATTGCCGCTGCGGCTGTCTCAGCGGAAAATCCCGCTGAACCCTGTAAGCTCTGTGGTCATGATGTGCCTGCTCCGGTGTCTTCGCAACCGGATACCACCATTCACTATCCTCAGGAGAAACATCTGAAAAATATCCGGCAACTCACCAATGGTGGCGATTTTGCCGAAGCCTATTTTAGTTTCGATGATTCCATGATCGCTTTTCAGGCAAAAAGCGCGAAATGGGGAACAAAATGCGACCACATTTATTATTTCCCTTTCAAGGACGGAGATATGAAGAATCACATTCCCGGGCTTATCAGCGAGGGCCTGGGCCGGACCACCTGTTCATTCTTTATGCCGGGGGATACCAGCATCCTTTATGCATCCACCCGCTCCGGTGGCAGTGAATGTCCTCCTGAACCTGAAAGAAGGGCCGACGGCAAGTACTTATGGCCGATTTATCCCGATTTTGATATTTATGTGGCAAATCTGAAAGGTCAGCTGATCGATACCCTTGTGAAATCGCCCGGTTACGATGCCGAAGCAACGGTTTCACCCAAAGGTGACCTGATCGTATTTACATCCGACCGCTCAGGTGACCTGGAGCTGTATACCTGTAAAATCGATGGAAGTGATGTAAAACAGATTACTTTCGACCTTGGCTACGATGGGGGCGCTTTCTTTTCTCCCGACGGAACAAAGCTGGTGTTCAGGTCATCGCGTCCGAAAACGCCTGAAGAGATCAAAGAATACAAGGATTTGCTTAAGGAAGGACTTGTTGCCCCTACCAATATGGAAATATATGTCTGCAATGTGGATGGCAGTGACCTCAGGCAGATTACCAGCCTGGGCAAAGCAAACTGGGCGCCCTTTTTTCACCCTTCGGGAGAGAAAATCCTGTTCAGCTCAAATCACGCAGGAGCGAGAGGCTTCGAGTTTAATCTGTATATGATCAACCTCGATGGCTCCGGTCTTGAGCGCATCACCTGGGATCCGGTATTTGACGCATTCCCGATGTTTTCATACGACGGCAGGAAACTTATCTTTTCCTCTAACCGGAATAACGGCGGAACCCGCGATACCAATCTGTTTATCGCTGACTGGGTTGAGT
The DNA here is from genome assembly GCF_001192835.1 of Lentimicrobium saccharophilum. NCBI lineage: Bacteria > Pseudomonadati > Bacteroidota > Bacteroidia > Bacteroidales > Lentimicrobiaceae > Lentimicrobium > Lentimicrobium saccharophilum. The sequence continues at coordinate 1,561,552 of NZ_DF968182.1, read as the reverse complement.
AGCAGATAATTTGGTGTCTGACATCCTCACCGTCTGACCTTGCAGCAGCCAACCTGTTTTCACAGGGATTTTCCGTTTTCCGGGCTGTGCATCCGTTTGTTGTTTTTCTTAACTTTGGTAAGTGATAATTTCTTGTCACTGACTGAAGTTAGTCTTTTCCGGGATATGCCGGATAGTTTCCATACAGATCAATAAATATGAACCGATTCTCTGCTATTATAACCGCGTTCAATTTGATGGTGGTTATTTCTGTAGTGGGCCAGCCCAGGGTTATATCCCCCGACGGAAAGCTTGCCTTACAGGTTAACGATGCCGGCAACACTGGTTTTACCGTTTTTATGGAAGGTAAGGAAACTTTTACTGTATCGGGGCTGGGTCTGGAACTGGAATCAGGGGAAGAGCTGCCGGCACCCGGCACAAAGCCCGCAATCTCCCGGAGTAGCGGATTAACTGAGTATCAGGCAGTGGTCCCGGTAAAGTACCGGCAGGCATCCTATCCTTTCAACCGCCTGCAGCTGAAGTACCGCAGCGGATCATCCATTGAATTCAGGGTTTATAATGACGGAGTGGCATACAGGTTTATCACTTCGCGTAAAGGCGTGCTTAAAGTAAAGAACGAAGGGATGAGGCTGAACTTTCCGGAAGGTTCAGATGCGTATTTTCCCCGCGAAAACAGCATGTATTCGCATTACGAGCGGCCTTACCTGCATCAGCCCCTTGACAGCATCGCCCCTGATGATTTTTGCTCCCTGCCGGTTTTATTTACAGCCCCCGGAAGAATCCGGGTGCTCTTTACGGAAGCCGATCTGTTTGATTACCCGAATGCATTTCTGAAGAAAGATAATGACAATGGCTTTCATGCTGTGTTTCCTGAGGTTGTGCTTAAAGCCCTTCCGCTTGGCGGAACCTCTGACCGTTCGGAGGATATTGCGGAACAGGCCGGTTATATCGCTGAGATACAGGGCGACCGGAGTTTTCCCTGGAGGGTATTTGCAGTTTCACAGAATGATGCATCCCTTGCCGGAAACGATCTGGTTTACCGGCTGTCGCGACCTTCGGAGCTTAAAGATACGGAATGGATCCGTCCCGGCAAGGTTGCCTGGGACTGGTACAATGCCAGCAATATCACCGGTGTGGATTTCAGATCGGGCATCAATACGGAAACCTACAGGTATTACATTGATTTTGCGGCTGCTTACGGACTTGAATATGTAATTCTGGATGAAGGCTGGTCGAAAACCACATCAAATGTGCTGGAAACTAATCCTGAAATTGATTTGCCGGAGCTGATTGAATATGCAGCGTCGAAGCCGGTGGGGATTATTCTGTGGTTATTGTGGCATCCGCTCAACGGAAATGAGGAGAAAATCCTTTCAACATACAGGGATTGGGGTGTTAAGGGGGTGAAGGTCGATTTCATGCAGCGCGCCGATCAGGGAATGGTCAGTTCGTATGAAAAAATTGCCGCGGTGGCGGCGGCCAACCATTTATTGGTCGATTTTCACGGGGCTTACAAGCCTGCCGGACTGAACAGGGCTTATCCGAATGTGCTGTCGTTCGAAGGTGTGATGGGCAACGAAAACAACAAATGGAGCACTTACGCCAACCCGGAGCATAACGTCACCCTGCCGTTTATCCGGATGGTGGCCGGCCCTATGGATTACACCCCCGGAGCCATGCGGAATGCACAGAAGGACGGCTTCTGCATTAACTTCGACAATCCTTCAAGCCTGGGTACGCGCGCGCATCAGGTGGCCATGTATGTGGTTTATGAAAGCCCGCTGCAGATGCTGTGCGATGCTCCCTCGCTTTACCTCCGCGAGCCGGAAGTTCCGGAGTTTATCAGCAGTATACCGGTTGTGTGGGATGAAACCCGGGTGTTGCAGGGGGAGGTTGGTGATTACATTCTGATTGCCCGGCGAAGCGGGGACACCTGGTATCTGGCCGCCATGACCGACTGGTCGTCACGGAATCTGGAAACCGGTCTGTCTTTTCTCGGGGAGGGAGTCTATCAGGCGACCATTTTTAAGGATGGGCCCAATGCGGATAAAAACGCTGCGGATTTTTCTATTGATCAGCAACATGTCACTGCAAAGGACAAGCTGAAAATTACCCTTGCACCAGGCGGAGGGTTTACCGTCATAATGAGTCCGGTGATTGGTTTATAAATGCTTGTCTGAAAGTTTTAACCTGGCTGAGAATACCTTCAGGAAAACGTTTGCCGGATGGATTTTTCGCATTCATTTTATATTTCCCTTTGAATGCCTTAAGTTTGCCTGTCGAAAATGGCATGTATATTCTTTTGATAATAACCTCTATAACAGCAATTCATGAGCAAGAATCTTACCACTCTGGCTGCCGATAACATCCGCATCCTTTCTGCAGCAATGGTTGAGAAGGCCAGGTCGGGGCATCCCGGTGGCGCGATGGGCGGAGCCGATTTTATTCATATCCTTTACACGGAATATCTCAGGTATGATCCTTCGGATATGACGTGGCACATGCGCGACCGTTTCTTTCTCGATCCCGGGCATATGTCACCCATGCTCTATTCGGTGCTGGCCCTTTCGGGGAACTACAGCATTGATGATCTGAAAAGTTTCAGGCAATGGGGCAGCGTTACGCCCGGCCATCCTGAGGTGGATCAGGCCCGTGGAGTGGAGAATACATCCGGCCCGCTGGGTCAGGGACATGCCATGGCCATCGGCGCTGCCATCGCCGAGCGTTTTTTATGCGCCCGCTTCGGCGAATGGATGTCGCATAAGACTTATGCTTACATCTCGGATGGCGGGATTCAGGAAGAAATTTCGCAGTCAGCCGGCAGGATTGCCGGTCACCTCGGGCTGAGCAACCTTATTATGTTTTTCGACAGCAACGACATTCAGCTGTCGACCGATACCCATGTGGTTACCAGCGAAAATACCGCGATGAAGTATGAAGCCTGGGGTTGGAAAGTAATGACCATTGACGGAAATGATCATTCAGCCATCCGGGCGGCACTGGATGCTGCCCTGCTTGAGCAGGAGCGGCCTACCCTGATCATCGGGAAAACCGTAATGGGCAAAGGGGCGCTCACGGCAGATGGAGAGAGTTTCGAGCGCAAATGTGCCACGCACGGTATGCCCCTGGGCGAATCGGGCGCTTCTTTTGAGAAATCCGTCGCCAATCTCGGAGGGAATCCTGAAGATCCGTTTGCCGTTTTTCCGGAAGTTGCCGGATGGTATGCCCTGAAGCGGACTGAAAAGATTGCTTCGGCCGCCCAAAGGAAAGCTTTGCAACAGCAATGGGAAAACGAACATCCTGAACTTGCCGCAAAACTTTTACAATATCTCTCAGGAAAACTGCCTGAACTCGACTTCGGCAGCGTAAACCAGAAACAGGGAATTGCTACCCGTGCCGCTTCTTCGGCAATACTTTCATACCTGGCTCAGCACATAGGGAATATGATTGTTTCATCCGCCGACCTTGCCAACAGCGACAAAACCGACGGGTTCCTGAAGCAAACCAAAGCCCTGGCAAAAGGCGATTTTAGCGGAGCATTTCTCCAGGCGGGCGTCAGTGAACTGACCATGGCGGCCATCTGTAACGGCATTGCCCTGCATGGCGGGGTGTGGGCCGCCTGCGGCACTTTCTTCGTGTTCAGCGATTATATGAAACCAGCCGTCAGGCTTTCGGCACTGATGGGATTGCCTGTTAAATTTATCTGGACGCACGATGCTTTCAGGGTGGGAGAGGACGGCCCCACGCATCAGCCTGTTGAGCAGGAAGCCCAGATCCGTTTGCTGGAACAGATGAAAAATCACCACGGCGCCATGAGCCTGCTGGCCCTGCGCCCGGCCGATGCCGCAGAAACCTCGGTGGCCTGGAAACTTGCCATGGAGAATACCTCAACGCCCACCGCGCTGATTCTTTCACGGCAAAATATCAGCGATCTGCCTGTAGCAGAGGGGATAACGCCATACAATTCGGCGCTTCGTGCTGCAAAAGGAGCCTATGTTGTTCAGGATTGCGAAGGAACTCCCGACGTTATCCTGCTGGCCAGCGGATCCGAAGTTTCAACCCTGGTTGCAGGTGCAGCATTGCTGAAGGCTGAAAAGAATCTGAAAATCAGGATTGTTTCGGTGATATCTGAAGGCTTGTTCCGTCAGCAGGATCAGGCTTATCAGCAGCAAGTTATACTGCCCGGGGTCCGCGTATTCGGACTGACCGCCGGATTACCGGTAACCCTTTCGGGGCTGGTTGGTGAAAAAGGCAGGGCATGGGGCCTCGATCACTTCGGTTATTCTGCTCCGGCAAAAGTGCTGGATGAAAAGTTCGGATTTACCCCTGAAAATGTAGCCTTACAGGTAAAAGAATACCTGGGATTATAGCCGGCGCTTCTGCCTTTTACATACTGGCTCCGGCGCTGAAGCGGTAACTCGTTATACTTTCGAAAACCTCGCCCGGCCTCAGCAGGGTGCACGGGAAACCGGGATGGTTCGGCGAATCGGGATAATGCTGCGTTTCGATGGCTACGCCCTTGTATGGCCCATATTGCACCCCTTCGTGCCCGGTCAGGGCAGGTATATAATAGCCTGTATAGATATGTACGGACGGCTGGTCGGTGAATATCTCCACCTGCCGGCCGGAAACCGGTTCCGAAAGCACTGCCGCCGGAATAAGACCTCCTTTATCGTTGTCAAGCGCGTAACCGTGGTCGTATCCGTCAGGCAGCTGACCTATGTCGCGGCCAATGGTTTTGGGCTCCGAAAAATCAAAGGCGGTGCCCGTAATATCAATAATCTGCCCTGTGGGGATCAGGTTGTTGCTTTCTATATTTTTTTTGCTGAGTATCCTGAGCCGGTGATCAAGGATATCAGGTTGGCGCATATTCAGGTTAAAATAGGTGTGATTGGTCAGGTTGACCACGGTCGGTCTGTCGGTGGTTGCCTGATATTTTAAGGTGAGCGTGCCGGGAGATGACATGAAATAGGTGACCTTTACCTGAAGGTTTCCCGGGAATCCTTCCTCGAGGTGGGGGCTGAGATAACTGAGTTCTAGTCCGTATTTATCTTCCGCCATTATCAGCTGATGATTCCAGGTTCGCTTGTCAAATCCCCTGAATCCTCCGTGCAGGGTATTGCCTCCGTTGTTAACCGGCAAACGGACTCTTTCCCCGTCGATGCTGAATTCCCCGCAAGCGATCCGCCCCGCGTACCTGCCGGTAATACACCCGAAATAGGGGCAGTCGGTAAGATAGCGTTCATCCAGATAGGCATCTGCTGAATCAAAGCCCAGCACAACCTCGCCGGATTGTCCGTACCGGTCCGGCGTACGTATTGAAGTGATGATTCCGCCATAATTGCTGATGCTGACTACCGTGCCTTTCCCGTCATCCAGGGTGTACAGCACAAGGTCTCTGCCTTCTCTGTCGCGCCCCCATGGCCTGAACACTTGTTTCATAATGTGGTTTTTCAGCAAAGATAAGCGGTTGATTTTAATCACTAAAGTTCCGGAAAATTCTGAGCCTTCTTTGCCGGATAAAAAATGTCTGGCTGATATGACTTACTTTTACGACAGCAAAATCATTTCTTCAGCTGAGGAAGGATTCGTAAGATTTAAGAAATTTGTGGCTGGAAATCAGCTATCTGATTATTTTGAACAAATATTGTATCATGGACATCGATGTTTTAAAAGCAAGGTTTCTGGAAAAATACGGACCGGGATCCGTTCAGGGATTTTTTGCGCCCGGCCGGGTCAATCTGATTGGTGAACACACCGATTATAACGGGGGCTTTGTGCTGCCCTGTGCGCTAAGTTTTGGCAATTACTGCCTGATCCGCAGGACGGACCGGCCGTATGTGCGGTTTTCCTCCCTGAATATGAAATTTGAAACCGAAGTCAGCGTTGAGGACCTTGACAAACCGGTGGGCAGGGAATGGGTAAATTATCCGGTAGGTGTTTTTGCCCAGTTTCTTAAGAAGGGGGTACGTTTTGCACAGGGGGCCGATCTGCTTTTTTACGGAGATGTACCGGCAGGGGCTGGCCTATCCTCCTCGGCTGCCATCGAAGTGGTTACTGCTGTGGCCATAAACAATGTTTACGGAACCGGTTATTCAGAAATCGATCTGGTAAAGATGGCGCAAAAAGCCGAGCATGAATTTGCCGGGGTCATGTGTGGTATCATGGATCAGTTTGCCTCCGCCATGGGAAAGGAAGGGCATGCGGTTTATCTGAATTGCGATACCCTTGAATATGAGTTGGTGCCCTTAACGCTGGAAGGCGTGAAGATCGTGATTGCCAATACCAACAGCCCGCATAAGCTGGATTCGGGAAAGTATAATGAACGGGTCGGAGAATGCCGCGCTGCAGTTGCCGCGCTTCAGCCTTACAAAGCGATCCGCCAGCTCGCCGATATCAGTGTTGAAGAATTTTCAGGATTGAGTGTTCATATTCAGGATTCCACCGTGATGCGGCGTGCACGGCACGTGGTTTCTGAAATTGAGCGTACCCGCGCGGCTGTTGAATTTCTGAAAGCCGGAAATATTCAGGCTTTTGGGAAACTGATGATTGCTTCTCATGATTCCCTGCGCGATGATTACGAGGTTACCGGACCGGAGCTTGATGCCATGGTGGAATCATCTCTTGGCATTGAAGGAGTGCTTGGCTCACGCATGACCGGCGGCGGTTTTGGAGGGTGCACGGTAAGCCTGGTGAAAGATGAGGCAATAGAAGAATTTATCAGCCGTGCAGGTGCCGGATACAAGGAAAAAACCGGTCTGACCCCCGCGTTTTATGTGGCTGAAACCAGCGATGGCGGTAAACGCATCTGCTGATTGGTTGTGCAGTTTGACCGGGTTGACTTATACCGGTCTGAAAGACATAAGGAATAATCAGTTAAGGCGGCGCCCGTCAGCAGAGAATATTCAACCTGATGTCCGAAGGATTGTCTGAGTGCTTTTTTCTATCTTTGCGGCATGCAGGAAACCATTCTTATTCTCGATTTCGGCTCCCAGTACACTCAGCTCATCGCACGCAGGGTCAGGGAGTTAAATGTATATTGTGAAATTCATCCCTTCAATAAAATCCCTGAGATTACTCCGTGGATCAAGGGAGTAATCCTTTCGGGCAGCCCTTTTTCGGTGCGCGATAAGAATGCACCTTATCCTGATCTTTCACAGATCCGGTCCAAAGTACCCTTGCTTGCCGTGTGCTATGGCGCTCAATACCTGGCCCAGACGTCGGGGGGCGAAGTTATGCCTTCAAAAATCAGGGAATACGGCCGGGCTAACCTTGGCTTTATCGACATCACCAATCTGCTGATGAAGGGCTTAAGCCAGGGTAGTCAGGTGTGGATGTCACACGGCGATACCATTTTGCACAAACCTGATCATTTTAAGGTAATCGCCAGTACCGCTGATGTGGATATTGCAGGCTTTCAGGTTGAGGGCGAGCCTACCTGGGGCATTCAGTTCCATCCAGAAGTCTATCACTCAACCGAAGGCGCAGTGTTGCTGAAGAATTTTATTGTGGGCATCTGTGGTTGTCATCAGGACTGGACTCCGGCTTCTTTTATAGAATCAACGGTTGCAGAATTGAAGGCTCAGCTGGGCAACGACCAGGTGCTGCTCGGGCTTTCGGGCGGTGTTGACTCCTCGGTGGCTGCCGTATTGCTGCACAAAGCTATTGGCCGTAACCTGCATTGTATATTTGTGGATAACGGGTTGTTGCGCAAAGATGAGTTTGCCAGGGTGCTGGATTCCTATCAGCACATGGGGCTCAACGTGAAGGGCGTGGATGCTGCGGAACGCTTCCTCGAAGCGCTGCATGGTATCAGCGAACCCGAGCAGAAAAGAAAGGCCATCGGAAAAACCTTTATTGATGTATTTGACCATGAAGCCCACCTGATCAGTGATGTAAAATGGCTGGCACAGGGCACGATTTATCCGGATGTCATCGAATCCGTTTCGGTTAATGGACCTTCGGCCACCATCAAATCGCACCACAATGTGGGCGGGCTGCCCGATTATATGAAACTTAAGGTGGTTGAGCCGTTGAAAAGCCTTTTTAAAGATGAGGTAAGGCGCGTGGGTACCACCCTGGGCATTGATCCCGATATTCTGAACCGTCATCCATTTCCGGGGCCGGGTTTAGGCATACGCATCCTCGGGGAAATTACCCGCGAAAAAATCCGTATTCTGCAGGAGGCCGACGCCATTTTCATTGACGGCCTGAAATCTTCAGGACTATACAAGGAAGTGTGGCAGGCGGCCGTTATATTGTTGCCTGTGAAATCAGTCGGTGTGATGGGAGATGAACGTACCTATGAATATGTGGTGGCGCTCAGGGCCGTTGGCAGCACCGATGGCATGACCGCCGACTGGTCGCACCTTCCGTATGATTTTCTGGCAAAAGTGTCAAACGACATCATCAATAAAGTAAAAGGGGTCAACCGGGTGGTATATGACATCAGTTCAAAGCCCCCGGCTACCATTGAATGGGAATGATCCCCGTTCGTAAACACAGTGAACTATGGTCTTGAAAAGAACCTTCATCCGGCTTTTATTCCTTTTTTGTTTTATCTCCGGTCTCAGTGCCCAGGAAACAGGCGTTCGCCGGTCACAGGTTGTGGAAACCTACAGGGGAAAGCAGTACTATATTCATTTTGTTGAACAGGGGCAGACCCTTCATGCCATTTCACAGGCTTATCAGATAACGGTAGACGATATCAGAAAGGCAAATCCCGATCTCACTGAAGTGCTCCGAGATGATCAGATGCTGATGATACCAGTTAAAGAACTTCAGGCAGCGCCCGAACCTGTCAGTAAAACTGAAACTCCCGCAGATTTGCCGGTCCGCGACATTGTTGATGGGCAGAGATCCCACATCGTTGCACCCAAAGAAACCTGGTATGCTTTGGCAAGGCAATATAACCTTGCCGTTAAGGATGTCATTGCCGCCAATCCCGGGATAGATACCCTGCGGATAGGCATGAAGGTAATTATCCCTGAACCGGCGCAACCTGAAGCGCGCCCGGGTCTGAAACTCTATACAGTGAGTGCACAGGAAACCCTTTACGGAATTTCAAGGGCATTCGGAATCACAGTGGATGAACTGGTGGGTCTTAATCCGGTTTTGAGCAACGGACTGCAGACCGGGCAGGTGATATATGTCCCTGACAGGCAACCGGTGGTGCAGAGGCCGGCAGAACAATCCCGGAGCAGGAAGGATGGATACCTGGAACACAGGGTTGAACGAAAGGAGACACTCTATAGTATTTCTAGACGCTATGGCGTGGAGATGTCGGCCATTATCAATGCTAATCCCGGTCTTGGCGGATCGCTGAAGAAAAATGAAGTATTACTTATCCCATTGCCCGGTTCTGCACCCGCGGGAAACGTGAAAGTAAAGCAGGATTCTGTGGTTCTGGGCAGGGCAGTGCATGCCGAAGCGCTGCCTGAATTGCCGGCGATGAACTGCACTCCCTCTCATCCGGTAAAAAGGACTTTCAACCTGGCGCTCATGGTTCCCTTTGCCCTCGAACATGCTGACAGTGTTTACACCGGTGATCCCATGTCGCTGAAACTGCCTTCGGAATACCGTTCTCTCGATTTTATACAGTTTTACGAAGGTGCACTGATTGCGGTTGATGACCTGGCTGCCCATGGAATGGATGTCAGGCTGCATGTTTACGATGCCGATGCCGGAGAGGGTATAATAAAAACCAGAAGGATACTTAGCAATCCTGAAATGGAAAATATGGATCTGATCATCGGGCCCCTGTTTGCCCGAAGTTTTGAGTTGGTGGCTTCCTTTGCCGCAAAGCATGAAATTCCAGTGATCAATCCACTCTCACAAAGGAGCGAGATAATTGCCGGTAATTCCTATGTAGTAAAATCACAGCCTTCGGGTTGGAGCAGATATAATGGCACAGCTCAGGTGCTTGCCGGGCGGTTCGGTGATGCCAACTTTGTGGTAATGCGCCTCAATGATACCGAAAATGCCTCGATGGCAGGGGTTTTTACGGGTACACTCCGGAAGCTTATCGATGATCCCGCCGGGGTTAAGGAAGTTATTTACAGCAAGGGCCACGATGCCGGATTGATACAAAGTATGGTTCCGGGCAAAACCAATGTTGTATTGATGCTCACAGCTGATAAGGCGCTGATCCCTGCACTGCTCAGGCGGCTGAATGATCTGCGCGACAAGTATCAGATCGTGGTGGTAGGCCTGCCTGAATGGGAAGAGATGGAAATGGACATCAATTACCTGCATCAGCTGAATGCCCATTTCTTTACCCCCTGGTTTGTCGATTATTCCGATCCCGACGTGATCCGTTTTATCAGCAGTTTCAGGGAACGCTATATCGGGGAACCGGAATTGTTCCGCTACGCATACCTGGGTTACGATCTTACAGCCTATTTCCTGGATGCGCTCTATTCCTTTGGTCCCGGTTTTTTAAAATGCATTCCTGATTTTACTAAAAAAGGCCTGAGCAGTAATTTCAGGTTTCAGCAACAGGATGGCGGCGGATATGAGAATACCAGCATAACGGTATACCGCCTTACTGACTTCCGGAAAGAAACCGTTAAATAGGGATTAAGTCCTTAATTTGTAAAGTTAACCGATCTGCCGCCTGATACCGGCACTGGTTCTTGCAGCCTGAATGGCTTTTGCTATCCCAAATATGATTATGAAAGCGAAAATAATGGTAGCTCCTGACGGAATATCCAGGTAATAAGATGTATAAATGCCTGACAATGAACCAATAATCCCTATTATTACTGAGTAGATCATCATTAGTCTGAGGTTTTTGGTAAACAGGTTTGCAGTCGACTGGGGAATGGTCAGGAATGAAATAACCAGGATAATCCCGACAATCCGGATATTCATCACGATGGTCAGCGCTACCAGGCTGATCAGGATATATTTGAAAAGGCTGACGGATACCCGGTGGGCACGGGCATATTCCTCATCGAAAGCAATAAAAAGGATGATGTGATAAAACCGGATAAAAAAGAGTGCGATGATCGCGCTCAGCCCAAGCATCAGCCTGAGGTCGGTTTTTCCGACTGTCAGGATGCTTCCGAAAAGGTACGACATCAGGTTGGGCGCATATCCCGGGGTCATAAACACAAATATAATCCCCAGCGCCATTCCCAGCGACCATAGAATCCCGATGGCAGAATCCTCACGCACGTTGGTTTTACCCGAAACATATTCAATACCCAAAGCGGAGAGAACACTGAAAACCGCTGCTCCGGTTACGGGATTTAATCCCAGATAATAAGCAATGCCGATGCCGCCGAATGAAGCATGGGTGATGCCTCCGCTGATAAAAACCATACGCCGGGCAACGATGTAACTGCCTACAATTCCGCAGGTTACGCTGGCCAACAATGCTGCCCAGACTGCATTCCGGAAGAACTCGTATTCGAAGAGATGCAACATACTCTCAGTCATGGTTATGGTGATGTTTGCCAAGCACGGTGTGGGGCACCTCGCCGTGAGTGATCAGTTGTATCGGGCAGTTGTAGGCCGCAAGCTGACTCTGGGTGATGATGTTTGAGCGGTGGTAATGAAGGTTACGGTTTACACAGGCGATGGTTTTCACATAGGTTGTAATGGTGCCCACGTCGTGCGACACCATCATAATGGCCATTCTTTCATTCAGATGGCTCAGCAGTTCATAGAGATCATGCTCAAACTTATTGTCCACAAAGGTGTTAGGCTCATCAAGAATCAGCAGGCGGGGTTCCGAAATGATGGCACGTCCCAGAAAAGCGCGTTGCATCTGTCCGCCGGAGAGTTCTCCGATGCTTTTCTTCCGGAGGTGCGCGATACCCATCATCTCAAGTATTTCCAGTGCCCGGGATTTATCGCTGCGGGTAAACCGCCTCAGCCCCGAATTTGCCGACATCAGTCCGGAGAGTACAACCTCATTTACCGAAATCGGGAAACTCCGGTCGGTCTTACTGACCTGAGGAAGGTATCCGATCAGGTTACGCTGATCTGCACCGTAATAGATCACTTCTCCCTGCATGGGTGGAATCAGCCTGAGAATCAGTTTCACCAGGGTGGTTTTGCCACCTCCGTTGGGGCCGATCACCCCGATATAATCTTTCTCCTGAATGCTCAGACTGACATTGTGCAGTACCACTTCATTGCTGTAACCTGCACTTGCATTGCGTATCTCAACGATTTCCTGCATGGGTGTTAGGGCATCTGGCGGTTCGAAGCTGCTATTTTGCCGGCAATATCCAGCATGTTTTCCATCCAGTCGGCGTCAACAGGGTTGAACTCTTCAACCCTTGCATTCAACTGAGAAGCCAGAGAAAGGGCGCTTTGCTTGCTGAACTGGCTGGATACAAATATTGCCCTGATCTGCTTTTCGCGGGCGATCGTGATAAGTTTACTCATATATCGCGGGCTTGGCTCCTTGCCTTCCTGCTCAATGGCGATCTGCTCAAGGTTGTAATCCCGGGCAAAATAGCCCAGTGACGGATGATAAATCATGAATTCTCTGACCCCGGAGGCCTGGATTGTCTGCCTGATCTGCGCGTCAAGGGAATCAAGCTCCACCATAAAGCGGTTGTAATTGGCAGTAAAGTATGCTGCGTTCCCGGGATCCAGTTCAATAAGTCCTTTCAGCATGTTTCCAGCCTGGATTTTTACGGCCGAAACCGAAAGCCAGATATGCGGGTCCACGCCGCCGGGATGCACATGGTCGCCATGTTGCACTTCTGCGCCCCTGATCAGATCAAGATCTTTGGAAGTATCATATATCTTCATTCCGGGGTAATTCTGTGCTAACTTACCCAGCCAGTTGATTTCAAAATCCAGGTGGCCAAGTTTGAAATATGCCATTGATTTACCTGTCTCTGCCATCTGTCTGGAGGTGGGCTCATAAGTCTCATGATTGCCTTCCTCAGGTATCAGCACATTAACGGAAAACTTATCCCCTGAAATTTTCGTAATAATGGTTTTTTGTGGTAATGTACTTACAGTGATGATTTTCTCACCTTCGGATGTTATTGATTGATTCCGGCATGAGCCTGAAATCAAGGCAGCAAAGAGAATAGCGGCGGTAAAATAACGTTTCATGATGAGAAATTGCAAAATATTTTCCGGTTGTTTGATTTCCGGATACAAAACTACAACAAATCGGGAGAGCTAAACAATCCCCTGTGCCGAATGTTTGTAAGTAGGGGCGGGTAAGTTTGAACCTGCAGCTGGTGTCAGAATATGAACCCTGATCATTTTTAAGTCTTCATCATTTTTTCGAAACCGGGGATCGATGAATGATTGTTATTCTACTAACAATATCAGCCTTAGGTAAGTAATTAATAAATAGATTCTTAAAAATTCCTAAATTTTGAAAACCGTTTGCCTTGAAGCCGGTTTTAGTTTTTCAATTCAAAAAATAGCCCTAATTTTGCCACAAATTGATAAATAGTTGTTTATGGAAAATAAACTTCAGGAACTCACCCGGAAGATATACAACGAAGGCGTGGAGAAGGCGGAGCAGGAAGCCGCAGTTATTCTTGACAATGCCCGTAAGGAAGCCGCTGCATTAACGGCAAAGGCCAGGACTGAGGCAGAAGAAATTGTGAAACAGGCAAGGGCGAATGCTGATGAGATGCTGCGCAATGCGCAATCGGAGGTCCGCATGTCGTCGAAACAGGCCATTAGTGCCATCAGGCAACAGATAGCCGGGCTGATCACCGCAAAAGTGGTAGAATCGCCGGTGAAAGATGTGATAAGCGACAAATCCTTTATAGGCGACATCATCCGTAAAGCACTGGAGCACTTCAACCAGGATGCAGCCCTGATCCTGCCGGCAGCAGATCAGCAGTCGCTGGAGAAATATTTTGGAACCCGTCTTAACCAGGTGTTGTCCGGAGGCGTTGAGGTGAAGTTTGACGACCGCATCAAAGGCGGTTTTAAAATCGGACCCAAGGACAACAGCTATCTTATCAGTTTCACCGACGAGGATTTTCAGGCCTTTTTCAGGTCTTTTATGCGTCCGCGAACCATTAACCTCTTATTCGGGGGCGAATAATGATCAGGAATAATTATTACTACCTGGTTGCCGGACTGCCCGAAATCGCGCTGGAGCAGGGAAAGCTGCAGTTCGGTACGGAGCAGTTGCGCGAAGAATTGATGCATGGCCTCAGCCCCGCGGATTTTCGCCTGTTTGAAATGCTGTTTCTTTCAGAAGATAATTCCAACCTGCTCAGCCTGCTGCTGAAAGAAGACCGGCCGCTCTCCGCGAAGGGTATTTACCAGCCTGAAATGCTCGCTGCAGAAATCAGGGAGCCCAAAGCGCTGATGAATTACATGCAGTTGTTTATCGGGAGTTTCACTGCCGAGAACCGGTTGTATCCCAACCTCTCACTACAGAATGAACTGACACTTCTGTATTACAAAGAAATGCTGGAAGTGAAGAACGACTTTATGCGGTCGTGGTTCGGATTTGAGCTGAACCTGCGGAATGTATTGCTGGTGCTTTCAGCCAAAAAAAACGGTCTGCCGTATGAAAACCAGGTGATCGCTGCCAATGTGTTAGCTGAATCCATACGCCGGAGCAGCGCCCGCGATCTGGGGCTGACCTCGGAATGGCCATGGATCGACAGGGTGTTGCAGATTGTGGATATCCAGGATCTGCTGGCGCGCGAAAAAGCCATAGATCAACTGCGGTGGACCTTCCTTGATGAGATGAATACATTTAACTACTTCACGGTTGAAGTGCTGGTAGCATTCTACATCAAACTGGGCATCATTGAAAGGTGGCTTCAGCTTGATCCGGCTACCGGCGAAGAGTTATTCAGAAATCTGCTCGGGTCACTTCAAAACAGTTACGAATTTCCAAATGAGTTTAATATAAAAGATGGAAGAAAATAAAAAGACAACCGGAATCGTATCCGGTATTATTGCCAACCTGGTAATTGTGGAAATCAGCGGGCCGGTTTCCCAGAACGAGATCTGTTATATCAATCTGCGCGGAACCCGTCTGATGGCCGAGGTGATCAAGGTGCTGGGAAATAAAGCTTACGTTCAGGTGTTCGAAAGCACGCGTGGTCTGAAGATTGGCGAAAGCGTGGAATTTATGGGGCATATGCTTGAAGTAACCCTTGGCCCCGGTATTTTGTCGCGCAATTTTGACGGCCTGCAGAATGATCTTGATAAAATGGAAGGTACTTTCCTTCGCCGGGGCGAATACACAGCTCCCATCGACACGGATCAGGCCTGGGACTTTATTCCGCTGGCAAAGCCTGGTGATACCGTTGTTGCCGGAAGCTGGCTGGGCGAAGTAAAGGAGAACTGGATTGCCCATAAAATCATGGTACCCTTTAAGTTTGAAGGCAAGTACACCGTAAAGCAGGTGCAGCCAGCGGGTACTTATAAGGCTTCATCTGCCATTGCCGTGCTTACCGGTCCTGATGACCGCGATTACGAGGTAAGCATGGTACAGAAATGGCCTGTAAAAATTCCGGTCAAAGCTTACACGGATAAGCCCAGGCCTTTCAGGCTGATGGAAACCGGCGTCCGCATCATCGATACCATGAATCCGATTGTGGAAGGGGGAACAGGATTTATCCCCGGGCCTTTCGGATCAGGGAAGACCGTGTTGCAGCATGCCCTTTCAAAACAGGCAGAAGCCGACCTTATCATTGTGGCCGCCTGTGGTGAGCGCGCCAATGAGGTAGTTGAGATTTTTACGGAATTTCCTGAACTTGACGACCCCCGTACCGGCCGCAAGCTGATGGAAAGGACCACCATCATTGCCAACACTTCCAACATGCCGGTAGCCGCACGCGAGGCTTCGGTCTACACCGCCATGACCCTGGGCGAATATTACCGTACCATGGGGCTGAAAGTGCTGCTGCTTGCCGATTCTACTTCACGATGGGCGCAGGCGTTGCGCGAAATGTCGAACCGAATGGAAGAACTCCCCGGCCCCGACGCATTCCCTATGGACCTCCCGGCGATTATTTCAAGTTTTTATGCCCGTGCAGGTTATGTTTACCTGAACAATGGAAGTACAGGTTCCATCACCTTTATCGGAACCGTGTCCCCTGCAGGAGGTAACCTCAAAGAGCCGGTTACCGAATCTACCAAAAAGGCTGCACGCTGTTTCTTTGCGCTTTCGCAGCAGCGTGCCGACAGCAAACGCTACCCGGCAGTGGATCCCATCGACAGTTACTCAAAATACCTTGAATATCCCGAACTCCAGGAATACCTCGCGGAGAATATCTCTGAAGACTGGCTCGGCAATGTGCTGGAGGCTAAAAATATCCTGCTGAGGGGCAAGGAAGCCTACGAGCAGATCAACATCCTGGGTGACGACGGGGTACCCATCGATTACCACCTTCGCTACTGGAAATCAGAAGTTATTGACTTTGTGATTCTTCAGCAGGATGCCTTTGACAAAACCGATGCTTCAACTCCTATTAAACGACAGAAATACATGCTTGGCAAGGTGCTCGGAGTTTGTAACACTGGCTTCAGTTTCGAAGGCTTTGAAGAGGTCAATCCTTACTTCAAACGCATCATCAATGTGTTCAAACAGATGAACTATTCACTTTTCGAGAGTGAAGACTTTAAAAAATACGAAGCAGAGCTGGAAGAAATTATTAATGAAAGGAAAGCTGCCTGATGGAAACAAAAGCATTTCAGAAGATATATACCAAAATTACGCAAATTACCAAAGCGACCTGCTCCCTGCAGGCTACCGGAATCGGTTATGAGGAAATGGCCACGGTAAACGGTCGGTTGGCCCAGGTGGTGAAACTCAACGGCGATAACGTCACCCTTCAGGTGTTTTCCGGTACCGAAGGCATTCCTACGGATGCTGAAGTGGTTTTTCTGGGCAGACCACCAGTCCTGAAAGTAGGTGATGAACTTGCCGGAAGGTTTTTTAATGCATACGGTGATCCTATTGACGGTGGACCTGCCGTGGAAGGTGAGGAGCGCGAAATCGGCGGTCCTTCGGTGAACCCGGTTCGCCGCAAGCAGCCTTCAGAACTGATTGCTACC
The DNA here is from genome assembly GCF_001192835.1 of Lentimicrobium saccharophilum. NCBI lineage: Bacteria > Pseudomonadati > Bacteroidota > Bacteroidia > Bacteroidales > Lentimicrobiaceae > Lentimicrobium > Lentimicrobium saccharophilum. The sequence continues at coordinate 1,544,533 of NZ_DF968182.1, read as the reverse complement.
GGTATTGCCGGTATTGACCTGAACAATACCCTGGTTACCGGACAGAAGATTCCTTTCTTCGCCGATCCCGACCAGCCTTACAATCAGGTAATGGCGCAGGTGGCCCTCAGGGCAAAAGCCGACAAGATTATTCTGGGGGGCATGGGACTGACCAACGACGATTATCTTTATTATAAAAACGTCTTCGACAATGCCGGTGCCCTCGACCGCATCATCAGCTTTGTGAACACCACCGAGAATCCGCCGGTTGAGCGGCTGTTGGTTCCCGATATGGCGCTCACCGCGGCTGAGTATTTTGCTTTCGATAAAAAGGAAACCGTGCTGGTGCTGCTCACCGATATGACCCTATATGCCGATGCGCTGAGCATTGTGTCGAACCGTATGGATCAGATCCCTTCTAAGGACAGTATGCCCGGTTCGCTATACAGCGATCTTGCTAAAATTTATGAAAAGGCTGTTCAGTTTCCTGAAGGCGGTTCCATTACCATCATTGCGGTAACTACACTTTCGAGTGGTGATATTACCCACGCGATTCCCGATAATACCGGTTACATTACCGAAGGACAGCTCTTCCTGCGTCGCGATTCGGATATCGGTAAAGTGATCGTGGATCCATTCCGTTCGCTTTCGAGGCTGAAGCAGCTGGTAATCGGCAAGCAAACCCGCAAGGATCATCCTCAGGTGATGAATGCCGCGGTGCGCCTGTATGCCGATGCCGCCAACGCAAAGACCAAGCTTGAAAACGGTTTCGATCTTACCGACTACGATGAGCGTACCATGCGCTTTGCCAAAGAGTATTCCAACGAACTACTTGCTATAGATGTGAACGTTGATACCACTTTTATGCTTGATAAAGCGTGGGAGTTGTTTGGCAGGCATTTCACCAAAGCAGAGGTGAGCATCAGACAGGAATTTGTAGATCTCTACTGGCCAAAATAGGACATTGCGAATCAGAACCGGCTGAATCCGGTCGAATTTCAGGTAAAGCTGAGTTTTCAGCTATAGAGTGATCTGAAAATACCCGATTACAGAAAAGATGGCGATAAAATTTCAATATAATAAAACTTCACTGCAGGAGCTTAACAAGCAGCTGAAGGTGCGCGTGCGGGCTTTGCCGACCATCAAGAACAAGGAATCAGCCTTGCGGATGGAAGTGAAAAAAGCCAAAGACAAAGCGCAGGCGCTTAGTCAGAAACTGGATGAAGCGGTGGAAGGCTACCGGAGTATGGTAAGGCTTTGGGGAGAATTTGATGTAAGTCTTATAAAGGTGGACGATGTGGAACTCAGCATCCGGAAAATTGCCGGAGTGCGCATTCCGGTGCTTGATTCGGTTAAGTTCAGCCTGGGTGAATACAGCATGTTCAACAGCCCGTCGTGGACTGCCGATGGCATTGCCATCGTAAAGCAGCTGGCTTCCATTGGCATTGAAAGTGAGTTCTTTAACCGCAAAATGGCCTTGCTTGATCATGCCCGGCGAAAAACGACACAGAAGGTGAATCTTTACGAAAAGGTACAGATCCCGGGATATGAAGACGCGATATTGAAGATAAAGCGGTTTATGGAAGATGAGGAGAACCTTTCCAAGTCGGCCCAGAAGATTGTGAAAGACCGTCAGCAAAAGATGGAGGAGGCAGTATGATAGCCCCGATGAAAAAATATTCCTTCCTGGTGTTTCACCGGGAGTATGAGGAGTTTCTGCTTAAACTCCGCGATATGGGGATGGTGCACATCATTGAGAAAGAGGGCACGCTGCCAGATGAAATCAGGGAGCAGTTACAACAGGCGGAGCAACTCGACAAGCTGATCAGATCGCTCGAAAACCGTGGGGTAATAGCCGGGCCAGCAACTGCTGTAGAAGATGTTACGGTTTTACATGATGAGATCAACGGCATACTGAATAAGCAGTCCGCTTTGGTACAGCGTCAGGCCCAATTGAGAAAGGAGATGGCCGAAACGGAACCCTGGGGTGATTTTTCCACTGATATCATCCATAAGCTGGGAGCTAAATCCATCAGGGTCAGGTTGTTCATTGCTCCCATCAGATCATGGGATCCGGAACTGACCGATGATGCAGATATATTTGAAATCAGCCGCTCGGCAGGCATGATCTATTTTGCCTGGGTGGATACCGGTCTGCCTTTTCCTGCCATTGATGCAGATGAGGTGAGGCTGCCGGCGCATTCGTTAACGGAGCTTCATAAGCTGAAACAGGAGATTGTTGAGGAAGAGGCCGGGCTGAACGCCCGCCTGGATGAAATTGCAACCGGCAATCTTGACGCGCTGAAAGCCTACAGGCAACAGTTGATGCAGGATGCGGAGCTGGAAAAAGCTTTCTCAACCACTACTTCGGAGGCAGGCGATAAGCTCCGGATTCTTGAAGGCTGGATCCCCGCTGAAACCGCTGATGTACTCAACCGCTTCCTTGATCAGGAAGGCGTTTTCTACCTGAGTGAATCGCCGGTGCCCGGAGACTCAGTTCCTATCCTGCTGAAAAACAAAGGCTTTGCCAGCAAATTTGAGATGTTGGGTGAGCTTTATGCACTACCGGGTTACAAAGAGATTGACCTTACCCCGTTTTTTGCACCTTTTTATACCATTTTCTTCGGATTCTGCCTGGGCGATGCCGGTTACGGTGTGCTGATTACCATTGCCGCCCTGATTGCCAGGGCCAGGGTTGGTAAACAATTGAAACCTATAGCATCCCTGGTCTCATACCTTGGGATTTCGACCATTGTTTTCGGTCTGATCAGCGGAACGGCCTTCGGGATCAATCTTTACGAAACAAGTCTGCCGGGCTACCGGCAGTTGCAGCATCTTTTTACCGAAAAGGGAACGGATATCAACAGTCTGCTCTTTACCCTCTCACTGATTCTGGGCGGGATTCAGATTGTTTTCGGAATGGGGCTGAAGGCTGCCAATGAAACAGTTCAGTTTGGATTCAGGTATGCCCTGGGCACCATCGGCTGGATCATTCTCCTGGTGGGCCTGGCTGCCGTTTTCGGTCTCAGTAAATATGCCGGTATTCCTATGGAGACCCTTAAACCGGCGATGTATGCGGTGCTTGCCGCCGGCGGAATTCTTGTATTGTTTATGAATACGCCCGGAAAGAACCTGTTGATGAATTTCGGAATCGGTTTGTGGAACAGCTACAATATGGTAACCGGCGTGCTGGGAGACCTGCTGTCATATATCCGCTTGTTCGCTCTGGGTATTTCAAGTGCCATCCTGGGCTTTGTGTTCAACAGTCTGGCATTGTCCGTAGGGACCAGCATTATCGGAATAATTTTTATGGTCATCATCCTGGTGATTGGTCACAGCATCAACATTTTTATGGCCGGGCTTGGTTCCTTTGTGCATCCCATGCGTCTGACCTTTGTGGAGTTTTACAAGAACGCGGGATTCTCGGGTGGCGGCCGTAAATATCAACCTTTCAGAAAATTAACCTAAGTCAAATCAATACCTTAATCATTTAACTATGGAACCGATTATTTTAGCTTACATTGGCGTTGGACTGATGATTGGACTGGCCGGCATCGGCAGTGCAATTGGTGTAACCATCGGGGGCAATGCCTCCCTCGGCGCGCTGAAGAAAACTCCGGATGCCTTCGGTAACTTTCTTGTACTGAGTGCATTGCCCGGAACCCAGGGGCTCTATGGATTTATGGGATACTTTATCCTTCAGGGTTTCCTTACCCCGGAGATCAGCCTGGCCCAGGCTGCCGCCGTATTTGGTGCCGGACTTGCACTTGGCTTTGTGGCATTGTTGTCAGCCATCAAACAGGGTCAGGTATGCGCCAACGGTATTGCTGCCATCGGTGCCGGACACAATGTGTTTGGAAACACGCTGATCCTCGCGGTATTTCCCGAGCTATACGCCATCATCGCGTTTGCCGCCACCTTCCTGATCAGCGCCAGTTTGTAACCGCACTGCGGGAACCTGAGAATTGAAAAAAGCATTGCCGGTGTGTAACCGGCAGTGCCTTTTTGGGATTTAACAGTTAGGATTTTTTTCTGTTACTGAGTGTTTTATGGTTGTAAGTCTGATTCAGTAAATTCACGTCCGGGATTCTTTTTACCATCACTTTTGCTGTTTGTTTCTCAGCGGATCAGTATCTTAACACTGAAAGCATACTCTTTTATTCCAAGCCTTAATATGTAAATTCCTGGCTTCAGATTAAGCGTGGGAATTGTTAGCCGGGGAACGGAAATATTATAATGGTAAACCTTGCTGCCGCATGCATTATATAACTCTGCCACAAAGTTTTGAGTTCCTGCATCAATAAGGATAAAATCCCCGCCGGGATCTGTATATATGGAAACAGGTTCCCGGGTGCCGGCTTCTTCAACAGAAAGTGTTATAGTTACTTCCGCGATATTGGATGGAAGTGAGGCTCCCTGGTTATATATCGACTTTACGAAGTACTGGTATGTACCGGCCGGTAGCTCTGTATCGGAAAAACTGGTTGAAGAAAGCAGCTCATTATTGATTCTTTCATTATTTCTGAAGACGTCATACCCGAGTAATTGCAGGTCCGTCGGACTTTTTGTTGCCAGGATGTGTTTTACAGCGAACTGGTTTGTGATAAATGCCCGCAGATTCCAGTTATAACTCAGATCGGGATTCAATGATATCAGTGAAACGAAATTGCTGCCATCGATACATATCATATCGCCGAATCCTGCAATGGCCGGCCCGCTGTCAGCACCGGCACCCTTGTCATTTGCAGGATGGTTGATTACCTTGTAGCCGATCCACAGTTCTTTGGTGATGTCAAGTGAAACGGGATTGCTGAGGGTGATGGTATTCCATTCATCAATAGTCAGTCCGTCCAATGGCAAGGTGAGCAGCCGTTCGTTTGCATTCGGACCGCGGGCAATAAATAACTCATAGCCGGCGTTATTGGCGCATGGAAACAGGCTTACTTCTGAAATGAACATCCCGTCAAAACCTGATAACTGATCGGGCAGAAACCGTATCGCCACACTGTGTGTGCCGCCGTTGGTCATCCCAACGGCAGTATGGTTTTCCCCGTTGTCATAATACAGCCATTGCTCTATGGGGGGAGGAAGGGGTTCGTGCCAGGCAAGTTGTACATCATTCCCGGAGGTGGTGGCAGTGAGCTGATAGGGGGGATTGAGTACCAGTTCATCTACACTGACTGTGGAAGGACCGCAGGGGATGGAACTGCCCTCCTCATACAAGGTACAGAGGGTATAAGTGTAATCGCCCGCCGGAAGGTCATAATCAGTATAAGTGAGTTCCGTCAAAGGTTCTGTATTGACCTGATACCCGTTTCTGAAAAGGTTATATCCGATCATGGAGGGGACTTCCTCCCTGCAGGATGGATTTAATTCACCCGGCTTTGCCTGTTGTGCCTTTTGATGTATGTTGAATGTTCCGGACGCCAGTGGATGGTTGTTCCCATTGATATCGGTTACAAAGGCCTGAATGCTCCAGTTGTAATCCCAGCTGGGATAGTTTTCGTGGGTTGAAACCCAATTGCCGTTATTAATGCGGAGTAAATCACTGTAACCCGGAACGGAAGGGTTGTTATCGTGCCCGGCCCGTGCATTTTCACCGGGCAGATTGATGCAGGTATACCCGATCCATAACTCTTCCGTGGCATCTATGATCAGTGGCTCCTGAAGGATAATCGTATTCCAGTATTGTCCGTGGTTTCCGCATATATCATCCCAATACATGTGAATCTGGCCTGGAAGTGGCTCATCAACCATAATGTCTGATGCGTCTGAACCCTTCCAGATGTTAATACGATATTCAGCTTTTTTATTTCCGAGAATGAAACGAATCTTGTCGAGTATCAATCCATGGTATGCTGACAACTGAGCCGTATCGAAACGGATGGCTACCTGAAAACTGACAGCATTTGAGAAGCCTGTATTGCCGCCAGTATATGGTCCGTCATAATGGATCCATTCATTTTGTGGCTCAGGGTCAGGTGGTGACCATGAGAGGAGAACGTCATTGCAGTCGGCAGTGGCATGGAGGTTACGCGGGGGGGTGCACCGGAGCGTATCCGGAATCAGGCCGGTGATGGCCCGGAGAATTGCATTGAAGTTATTGTTCCCGGGGCACAGGTTGTTGATCATGAAATAGCCGTTGTATTGATTTTCCCATCCCCAGTCAATATGGTAATAATTGTCGTCTGAATAGCCATCGCAAATAAATGCATGGCCTTGATCTTCGGTTGTATCCACGCCGGTCATAAAAACCGGCCTGGCTAAGTCAAGCTCGTTTTTCAGAATTGAATTCCAGTGTTCTGCGGTGTAGTTTGCGCTGAATACAAGGCTTGACGCCGGAGAATAACCGAAATGCTCAATAAGCGCATTCTGCATATTGACCTCAAAGGCGCCTGAGCCTGAAGTTCCGTAGTTCATAAGCGCAGCGACACCACAGTGAAAAAGGAGTTCGGCAATGGCATCATGGCTGGTTCCGGTCGCTGTAGTTCCCATTTCGTTCCAGCGGTAATCCGTGGCGGAAAAATCGGCCGTAAGTGTACCATAAACAGGGTGGGTGTAAGTACAGGAACCTGTTCCGGTCTCCGGGTAACTGTAATAGCGCATCAGCTGTCCCATAGCTGTCGCTACGCATCCGGTAAGCGCATGACCGCAGTCGCCGGATATATCGGGCGGACAATATGCATTGTACCAGCAATCCTGCCCCCAGGTGGTAGTAAGTAAGGGTCCGACACCGGAAATTGCCCGTGAGGGCTCAGCAGGGGCATGGAGGTAATGCGCCCATTCGGCGCTTGTCTTTTCATCCCTGGGAATGCCCCCTTCCTCTACAGCATCCAGCAGCCGCGAATATTCATCCAGCATATAGCTGAATCCTCCGGGTCTTTCCTTTTCCTGCATTGAGAAACAACCATGGTTTGCATAGCACAGCACAGGGTAGGTGGCATCATTGCCTGAAACAATGATAAAACCAGCATTATCCATGAGGTTAAATACATACATGGATGCCTGCTGATGTTTGCCCGATAGAATAATCATGCTGAAATTCGCCTGAGTCCCGGCAGGGAAAGAGCCCTGACTTATTTTTTCTTTCAGGAAATTCACGGCTACCTGAGTGGCGGTTTCAGGTGAGACCGGCTTTGCTGTTACCTGGATAACGGCCCACGAAAAGAGTATCGTGAGCATCAACGTTTTAATTGTGCTCATTTTACCTGTTTGTTGGAATCAGCTAAATATAATAAAAAAATTGATAAGTTGCTGATGTTTAATGAATATAATCGGTCTGTCGTTCCGGAATTTAACTGCCGGCGGCTATTTTAAACCCGACTTCAGTGCTCCTCTTTGCCTTTTTACGGGTCATTGAGAACACAACATTTTGGATGTTTCTTGTTGAATATTCTGCGGTCAGACATCCTTCGATGAAATAGGTTTCTTTGGACCGCATTAACGAAAAATTGTAACCGGCAGTGTTTTTTTGCGTTTAATCACTTGAGAAAACAAGATATTATGGAAACTAAAAGTGAATTTAAAGTCAAAGGGGAAGAACTGCTCTCCAAAATAAAGGAACTCATCCATCAGGGGAATGTAACCCGCATCATTGTTAAAAATGAGGAAGGAAAAATATACCTTGAGATTCCTGTAACTGTTGGCGTAATCGGTGCGCTGGTGGTGCCGGTGCTGGCCGCGGTGGGCGCCCTGGCAGCCCTGGCAGCCAATTTTACCATCGAAGTGGTGCGAAAGGACTGATAAACAAGATCTTTAAGATTGTTTTTTCCTGCCTCCTTCCGGTAATAACGTGACCGGCCCTTGTAAAGCGGGGGCTGTGATGTATGTGACTGCAGGTGATGCTCATTAAGTCAGGTAATGGGCATCGCGCTATCCGATTATTCTTGTTCACTGCTCTTCAGAAATCCGAAAAAAACTTCTACCTTTGCGGCCTCATTCCGGAGCCATGTTCATGGAAGTTACCGGATTGAAAATGAATTAGCCACAACAAAATTATAATTCCAGGAAATGAACATCGAATTACAGAAGACCGGTGAACTGACAGCAACGGTTAAAATAGACCTGTCGCCAGCCGACTATGAGGAAAAAGTACTTAAAGTGCTGAAGGATTATCAGCGTAAAGCCCAGATGCCCGGCTTCCGCCCCGGTAAAGTCCCTTTCGGACTGACAAAGAAAATGTACGGTCAGGCTGTAACCGCCGATGAAATCAACAAACTGCTCGGCGAGTCTCTGGATAGTTTCATCAGGGAACAGAACCTCGACCTTTTGGGCAATCCGCTTGCAAATACTGAGAAAACGCCGCAGATTGATTTCACCGAGCCTGCTGAAATGAGTTTCTATTTTGACCTGGGCCTGAGTCCGCAGTTTGAACTGAAGCTGGATGGCAAAAGCGGTGTGATATATCACAGGATAGAAGTTTCAGATGAGATTGCCCGCAAATACATGGACGACCTGCGCCGCCGCAACGGAACCCTTACAGATGTTGAGGTTTCTGAAAAGGGGGACATGCTGAAGGGTGATTTCGCCGAACTGGATACTGATGGAACTGTAAAACCGGAGGGAATTACAAGCAATGGTTCCGTGAATCCTGAACTCTTTAAAGATGAAGCCATTCAGGCATTATTTACCGGTGTGAAGAACGGAGATGTGGTGAAATTCAACCCTATGCAGGCTTCAGGCAATGCCACCGATGTTGCCGCCATGCTCGGAATCAGCAAGGAACAGGCCGAAACGCTGAATGCTGAGTTTAATTACACGGTTACCGGGATCAGCCGGATGATTCCTGCCGAAATGAATGCTGAATTCTTCGAAAAGATCTATCCCGGAGTTGAAATTGCGGATGAAGCAGCCTTGCTTGAGCAGATTAAAAAAGATGCCGCCGGTTCATTTGTCGGCGAAAGCGATAAGAAGTTCTTCAACGATGCCATCAAATACCTTATTGAAAGTTCCGCCATTGAGCTGCCCGACGAGTTTCTGAAACGCTGGCTGGTAGATGTTAACCAGGATAAACTCACCGCCGAAGAAGTTGAAAAAAATTACGAGGATTATGCCCGGTCCATGCGTTGGCAGCTGATTGAAAACCGCATGATCAGGGAACATAATATCCAGGTTTCGGAAGAGGAAATCCGCGATGTATTCAGAAGTTATTTCCAGCGTCCGGGCAGCGCCGAAATGGATGAGGATATGAAAAAGCGCATCGACGGCATCGTGGATTCCTTTATGAAAAACAAGGAAGATGTACGCAGGATCAATGATCAGCTGTTCGAGCAGAAAATTCTTGCTTTCCTGAAAGAGAAGATTCAGCCGAAGGAACAAACGATCTCTTATGAGGATTTTGCAAAATTGCAGTAAGCCTTAAACCTGATCTTTAATAATAAACGCCCGGCAACGATCCGGGCGTTTATTATTTCGGCTTTTTGTGCTTTCAGTTTACAGTTGACTGCCTTGCCGGAGTTCGCCCAGTGCAGGATACTAAACAAACCGGATCTGTTAACATTTGGCAGGGAGGTTATACCGCAGTTAAGAATATTTGAATTACCCTCCCTCTCCTCTAAAAAAGGACGTTATCTCCACCGTCATTTTCCTGCCCGTTAACATGCAGAAGCGCTGCGGGCTCGGGTGCATTTGTATCATTGGAAATCATAAGCCCCTGGGCATGGGAGATGCGGATGGCAAATGTCAATACCATAATGACCGGGAGAAAAAAATTATGTGCACGCATAATTCAGGTTTTAATTTTGTGCAATAAGTGATGTGGCGGTATGACTTCTGCCCGTTCCCGGCAGTTGCGGATATTGTTGATTACACCCTTGTGACAGAGAATGGCGCTTTCTGCACCCGGATTAACAAAAAATGAACAAATTCTTTCCCTGTCAGGAATTCCCCGGAAGCGGAAAACCTGTGAAATTCTGCAACGCATGAATAATAAGGAAGTTGACTTTGTTTATAATAAATTGTTTGTCAATGTAATATAAACCAGATTCTGGTTCTTAAAAACCTTGCTTGTTAACTGACGCTGAATTTTATGACGATGTTTTTGGTCGGCTCATTCATGCTGGCATGATATTCGACAAAGAAAGAACATTGAAAATCCGGTCAATTATTGAATTGTTCTCGGTGAAAAACTGTAATTTTGACAGTAACTAAAAAATAATTCTATGCAAAACGAATTCAGAAAATACGCAACGAAGCATCACGGCATCAGCAGCCTCACCCTCGATCGCTTCACTTCACAGGTTAGCGGGTACATCAGCCCGACCATTATTGAGGAGCGCCAGCTGAACATTGCCACCATGGACGTGTTCTCCCGTCTGATGATGGACAGGATCATATTCCTGGGCGTGCCCATTGATGATTATGTTGCCAACATTATCCAGGCGCAGTTGCTGTTTCTTGAATCGGTTGATCCGAAAAAAGACATTCAGATCTACCTGAATACGCCGGGCGGTTCGGTTTACGCGGGATTGGGAATTTATGATACCATGCAGTACATTGCCCCGGATGTGGCCACGATCTGTACTGGTATGGCAGCGTCCATGGGTGCCGTGCTGCTTTGTGCAGGGGCTGCCGGCAAGCGTACGGCGCTCAAGCACTCCCGTATACTTATCCACCAGCCTATGGGTGGAGCCCAGGGGCAGGCATCGGATATTGAAATCACCACGCGTGAAATTCTGAAGCTGAAAAAGGAACTGTACGAGATTATCGCCCAGCATTCCAATCAGCCGTTCAAGAAGATAGAGAAAGACTCAGACCGCGACTACTGGATGACCGCTGATGAGGCCAAAGAATACGGTATGATCGACGAGGTGCTGGTCAGGGGAAATAAATAGTATCCGAATCAGAATATTTTTAACAGGGGCGCAGGTTATTGCTGCCCCTGTCATTTTTTGAGGACCTTCCTTGTGAACAGCTTTCTGTGGATATGGTGCATGGTTTTTTTGTAATTTTGCAACTGGAAGAAGATTGGTCTTGCTGCCTGAACAATCATTACAATTTCAGGCTAATTTTTCACTATACGACTGACTTTTTACCCGTAATGGCAATCAATCATAAACCGATTCAAACTCAATATGCCTAAAAAAGAAGAAAGGTGTTCGTTTTGCGGTCGTCCGCGCAGCGAAACCAATATGCTGATTGCCGGGCTTGACGCGCACATTTGTGACTATTGCGTTGAGCAGGCCCAGGATATTCTGCGCGAAGAACTGAGTTCGTCAAAGACGCGCGATTTCTCTAAGGTCAAACTCCACAAACCTTCTGAAATCAAACAGTACCTTGATCAGTATGTGATCGGTCAGGATGATGCCAAGCGTGTGCTTGCCGTCGCAGTGTATAATCATTACAAGCGAATCGGACAACCGGTATCGAAGGATGAAGTGGAGATTGAAAAATCAAATATCATCCTGGTGGGTGAAACAGGGACAGGAAAAACGCTGCTGGCCCGCACCATTGCCAGGCTGTTGCATGTGCCTTTCTGTATTGCCGATGCCACAGTGCTCACCGAGGCCGGTTATGTGGGTGAAGATGTGGAGAGTATCCTTTCGCGCTTGCTGCAGGCTGCTGATTATGATGTTGCCGCAGCAGAAAAGGGTATTGTATTTATTGACGAGATTGATAAGATTGCCCGTAAAAGCGACAACCCTTCCATTACCCGTGATGTTTCCGGCGAAGGCGTGCAGCAGGCCATGCTGAAGCTGCTCGAAGGTACGGTGGTCAATGTGCCGCCGCAGGGCGGGCGCAAGCATCCGGAACAAAGGATGATACAGATCAATACCCAGAATATCCTTTTTGTAGCCGGTGGCGCTTTTGATGGCATAGAGAAGAAAATTGCCTCCCGTATGCAGACCAATATGATCGGCTATGCTGCAGGTAAGGAGCAGGAGGTAATTGACCGCAATAACCTGTTGCAATATATCGCCCCTCAGGACCTCAAGAGTTTCGGACTGATCCCCGAACTGGTCGGACGGCTTCCTGTGGTTACCTACCTTAGTCCCCTTGACCGTGATGTGTTGCGGCTGATCCTTACCGAACCTAAAAACTCCCTGGTGAAACAGTTCACCAAGCTGTTCGAAATGGATGGCATCAAACTGGTTTTTAATGAGCAGGTATTTGACTTTATCGTGGATAAAGCCATTGAATTCAAACTCGGCGCCCGCGGGTTAAGGTCGATCATGGAAGCGATACTGATGGATGCAATGTTCGAAATGCCTTCCGATCAGGCCGTTAAGGAGCTTAAAATAACACGTGCCTATGCCGAAGAGAAACTTGGCAAGGCCAATGTTTCAAGACTGAAGGTTGCCTGAGTTTGTGCTTATCAGGAGATGATGAGTAATGTTTGTCCTTTTTTACTTATTTTAATACATTGTTGATCAAGCGGATAGTGAAATAATTTTATCCATTGTCCGTTTGACGATTGTACGGCATTTAATTTGCTGTTAAAAAAGCCGGCAAAAACAACTTAAATCTTTCCGGGCATGAAACGCCTGTTTTTAATCGCAATCCTGTTTGCCCTGTTTTCCGGCGCATTGCATGCGCAAAGCGTCGACGTGATTGTGCTTAAAGCCAGGGTGGTCAATGGAGACACCCTTCCGCAGATCTATCTGCCCGAAGTCAATATCCGCGGTTACATTATTTTCAGAAGCCCCGCCGATCAGCGCAGATTCGACAGGCTGGTGCGGAACGTGAAGAAGGTTTATCCATACGCAAAACTTGCCGGCATCAAGCTGAATGAATACGAAGCCATGATGGCCGGACTTACGGGAAAGGAACAGCGAAAACTCCTCAAAAGGGCTGAGGATGAATTAAAGGCAGAATTCGGAGATGAGTTGAAGGCGCTGAATTTTACCCAGGGCAAAATTTTACTTAAACTTGTCGACCGCGAAACCGGCAATCCCACCTACCATATCGTCAAGGAACTGCGCGGCAGCTTTGTCGCCTTTTTCTGGCAGAACCTCAGCAGGCTCTTTGGTTATAACCTGAAGGAAAAGTATGACCCCGAGGGCAAGGACCGCGACATTGAGACCATTGTAAACATGATCGAAAACGGCCTGATCTGATCTTTCTTCCCTGATCCTGCGATTAATTTTCATTTCGCTCTCCTCATTTGTAAGGGACAGATAGTAAGTGTATTATGTTTATTCTAATCTGAATTATTTTTCTGTCAATTTCCTGTTACTTTTCGTGTTTGTATAGATTAATCAATGTGTTCCTGAATATTTAACTTTCCAAACCTATACAGACGCATGAGAAAATCGTTACTGTTACTTCTGACCATTGCCCTTTTCTCAGGGCTCCGGGTCCAGGCCGATCATGTAAAAAACCAGCCATACCAGGTAAACCAGCCGGATGGTGCTGTCATCAACTGCTTTGTTTCCGGTGATGAATTTTTCAACTGGCTGCACGACCCCGAAGGTTATACCATTGTGCAGGCTCCGGATGGTTATTATTACTATGCAATTTCTGATAAAGGTGTTCTCCGGCCTTCGCCATACAAGGCGGGTCAGGCAGATCCTGCAAGCCTTGGTCTGGAGAAGTGGGCGAAGATCAGCCGGGAAGAATACCTGCAGCGGAAGGAAGCGATGGAGGTTGGCAACAGTCGTTCATCGCGGGCACCGCATCAAGGGACCATGAACAATCTGGTAATCTATATTAAATTTTCTGATGACACGGAGTTTACGACTGTGCGACAGACTTATGACGATCTTTTTAACCTGCCAACCGGTAATTCTGTAAAATCCTACTATACGGAAGTATCCTATAACCAGCTGACCATCAGTTCGTCGCATTACCCTGACTGCGCGATGACCACCAATCTGTCATACACTGATACCCATCAACGCAGCTATTTTGAACCCTACAATGCCACGACAAATCCTAACGGATACAACGGGGAGACCCAGCGAAGGCTCAGAGAGCATGCCCTGCTGCGGGATGCGGTTAATTGGATCAATGCCAATTCGCCGGTTCCGGGCTCTTTGAATATTGACGGTGATAATGACGGTCTGGTTGACAATGTGTGTTTTGTGGTGAGGGGCGGGAACGGCGCCTGGGCCAGCCTCCTCTGGGCCCACCGCTGGGTGCTCTATTCCTACAATGTGTTCATCAACGGGAAACAGGTGTGGGATTATACATTCCAGCCGGAAACGCAGGTAAATGTGAGAACTTTGTGTCATGAACTTTTTCATGCACTCGGTGCACCGGACCTCTATCATTACGACGACGGCGGACTCAATATTGATCCGGCCGGTAACTGGGACCTGATGGAATCGGGGGGCGGGCATATGGGCGCGTATATGAAATGGAAGTACTCGGAGAATGTATGGATCAACGCCATTCCGGAAATTACCACCTCAGGCACATATACCCTGAATCCCCTGGCTTCTTCAACAAACAACTGCTACAAAATTGCATCACCGAATTCCACCTCAGAGTATTATGTGGTGGAGTACCGGCAGGCAACCGGGACTTTTGAAGGCAATCTTCCCGGCAGCGGGCTGCTTGTTTACCGCATCGACCCGGCGCTGAACGGCAATGCCGACGGGCCGCCGGATGAGGTCTATATTTACCGCCCCAACGGAACAACCACCACCAACGGCAGCCCTAACAGCGCATACTTTTCGCAGCAGTCGGGAAGGACCGCCATCAATGACGGCACCAATCCTTCTCCCTTTTTGCAGAATGGCAGTGCCGGAGGTCTGAATATCTACAATGTAACAGCATCCGGAAGCACCATCTCATTTACGGTCGGGATGAGCGGAGTAGCCAATCCCTCCTCGTTTACCGCTTCGGGAGTGAGTGAAACACAGATTGATCTTTCATGGCTCCTGAATACTTCAGGCGATAATGTTTTGCTTGCCTGGAACACCAGCCCGTCGTTTGGGACACCGGTAAACAGTACTGCCTATACTGCAGGCTCTGCTATAGAAGGAGGAGGAACAGTGCTTTACTCAGGAAACGCGCAGGTGTTTAATCATACCGGTTTGACAGCCGGCGCCGTTTATTATTACAGAGTCTGGTCAGCCGATGCTGCCCTGCAATATTCGGGCGGGTTGGCAGCCAGTGCTTCGACATTATGTGGTCAAACCGCACTTCCCTATGCTGCTGCTTTCGATGACCTGAATTTCCCGGCCTGCTGGAGCCAGCAGGTGGAGGGGACAAATGTGGCAAACAGCTGGGAGGTCTCCTCAACATTTTACGCAGGCGGTTCAGCCAACGAAATGCAGTCAACCTATCAGAACCGGAATCCCGGGGTAAGCCGGTTGGTGATGCCGCCTGTCAATACAACCGGTGCTGCGGCACTCAGCCTTTCGTTCCGGCATCTGCTCGACGATTACGGGCCTGGTGCGGTAATGCGGGTGCAGTCGAGCAGCGACGGGATAAACTGGACCAATGAGTCCTGGTCGCTGGCAACCGCCGGCAACAATGTGATTGGCCCGGCAGTGATCAATACCACCATACTGAATAATCTAAACAGCGCCACTACTTACATAGCCTTTACCGTTGACGGAAATCTCTATCAGTATGACTACTGGTTTATTGATGATGTCGATGTAAGTATATCCGGTTATCTGAGTTATAATATTTCCGCTTCCGCAGTACCGGAGGCCGGAGGGACTGTGAGCGGGGCCGGCACTTATAACTATGCTTCACAGGCTGTGCTCTCGGCGGTGCCAAACACGGGTTATACTTTCACCAACTGGACCGAAAACGGGACTGTGGTATCTACCGATGCAACTTACAGCTTCACCGTAACCGGCGACCGGGACCTTCAGGCGAATTTCAGCCTGATACAGTACACCATTTCGACGGCGTCCGTTCCAACTGAGGGCGGGTCCTGCACCGGTGCAGGCAGTTATCCCTATGGTGCTGCAGCCACTGTAACTGCTTCGCCGAATACAGGATATGACTTTGATCACTGGATGGAAAACGGTAATATTGTTTCAACGGAAGCGTCCTATTCATTCAATGTTTCGGACAACAGGGCGCTTCAGGCTGTTTTTTCACCTACGGAGTACCAGGTGATGCTCTCATCGATGCCGGCAGAAGGCGGAACGGTAAGTGGCAGCGGCACTTATACCCATGGCACCGGAGTGACCGTTTCGGCAACGGCTGCAGCGGGGTGGACTTTTGTAAACTGGACCGAAAACGGGAATGTTGTATCCCCCGATCCATCATATACGTTTACCATAACCCAAAACAGGACGTTTGTGGCCAATTTTTTTCCGCAGGTTGTTATGTTTACAGTTGTTACTGAAGCGGATCCCTCCGAAGGCGGAACCACCACAGGTGATGGTCAGTACAGCCAGGGCAGTCAGGCAACGGTATCAGCCATCCCTGCTGACGGATGGGAATTTGTGGCCTGGATGGAAAACGGAGTAATGGTTTCACAATCTGCGGTTTATACATTCGTTGCTTCCTCGGATCGCATGCTGACGGCTTCATTCGCGGAATTTCCGCTTACTTATACGATCAGTCTGGTGGCTGTTCCGGCTGAGGGCGGGACGGTTGAAGGAGCCGGTACATATACGGCCGGAACAAGTATTACCGTGCAGGCATTTCCGGCCGATGGGTTTGCTTTTGAATACTGGGCGCTCGACGGTGCTCTTTTATCCACTGACCCGTTGTACACATTTACCGTCTCATCGGACCTCAGTCTTGAAGCGGTTTTTGTCAGGCAGTTTATGATCTCGGCTACTGCATTTCCGGCTGAAGGCGGGCAAACCGATGGTAGTGGGCTGTATCTTGAAAATTCCATGGCTGTGCTGATGGCCATTCCTAATTCCGGTTATCATTTTGTAAACTGGAGTGAAGGAGGCAATGTGGTTTCCAGCGAACCTGAATTTGCTTTCCAGGTAAATGCGAACCATAACCTGATAGCCAATTTTCAACTGAGTGTCGATGTAAGTAACCAAAAAACCGGATCATTCCGGCTGTATCCGAATCCGTCGTCGGGACCGGTAGATGTTACCGCAGATGGCCAGATCGGATCGTACGCGGTATACAGCCTGACAGGCCGGGAGCTGCTGAAAGGGCAGGAGAGTGGCCTGGTCAGTTACCTGAAGCTCGACCTCTCCGGACTACCCGAAGGCGTTTATATCCTCAAGCTGATCATGGTCAACCAGCCGCCCTGCAGTGCCAGGATTATCATCAGGAGATAAATTTTTGATGCAATAAATTTTCAGAAAGCAGGGTGAATCATCCTGCTTTTTTTGGCCATGTGATTTATTACATAAATGGCACTTCACTGTTTCAGTCTGCGCAATAAGAACTTACGCAGGATCCGACTATTCGATTGTTTAGGTTTTGTACGTCTGAAATTGAACAATGGCGGGCTAAAAGTGTTATTTGTAGGGTTATTTCAATGAAATATACATCCCTGTTATACATAAATCACTTTTAACATGCCGCATTACCATTCGCTGGGGCAGATACCGCCCAAACGCCATACCCAGTTCCGCAAACCCGACGGGTCGCTCTATTCGGAGCAGCTGGTGTCAACCGAAGGGTTCTCTGACGCCTATTCACTGACCTATCATGTTTACCCGCCTACCATGGTGCTCAGGGTGGATCAGCCCATTGACGTGAAACCCGAGATTGCCGTTCAGAACAATATGCAGCACCGCAGTTTTCAGGGTTTCAGGGTAAAACCCGCCGATGATTACCTGAAAAGCAGGGTTACGGTGATGACCAACAACGACCTGAGCATCATCCTGTCGGCCCCGCGCAAATCGATGGAAGACTATTTCTTCAAGAATTCCCAGGCTTCGGAGATGATCTTTGTACATGAAGGTTCCGGCACGCTGAAAACCATGTATGGGGAACTTCCCTTCGGATATGGCGACCATCTGATTATCCCCCGCGGAATCATCTACCAGATGCATTTCGATACGCCTGACAACCGTTTGTTTATTGTGGAATCATACAGCCCCATCCGTTTCCCGAAAAAATATGTCAATAAGCTCGGTCAGCTGGAAGAGCATGCCCCTTTTTGTGAAAGGGACATCCGCAAACCGTCACGGCTGATAACCCATGACAGGAAAGGGGATTTTCCGGTGATGATCAAAAAGGATCACCAGCTTTTTCCGTATCATTATGCCAGTCATCCTTTTGATGTGGTCGGCTGGGACGGTTATCATTATCCGTATGCCCTTTCCATCCATGATTTTGAGCCGATTACCGGCCGCATTCATCAGCCGCCTCCCGTGCATCAGACCTTCGAAGCCCACAATTACGTGATGTGCGCCTTTGTGCCGCGGCTTTATGATTACCACCCGCTGTCCATACCTGTACCTTACAACCACAGCAATGTGGATTCCGATGAGGTGCTTTATTATGTCGACGGTGACTTTATGAGCCGCAAACATGTGGATCGCGGGCAGATCACCCTGCATCCCATCGGCATTCCGCACGGACCCCATCCGGGCACGGTGGAGAAAAGCCTGGGTGCGAAGGAGACCCGCGAACTGGCCGTGATGGTGGATACCTTTAGGCCGTTGTGGCTCACCAGGCAAGCCATGGAAATAGAAGACCCGGATTATCATAAATCATGGATAGAATAATCCATGCAGCCCTCATGAAACCGATAACAATGGAAAAACAAAATACCATGAATACACCTCAGGACTTTCTGCCGATCAACGGTACCGATTATGTGGAATTTTATGTAGGCAATGCCAAACAGGCAGCCTTTTACTATCAGACGGCTTTCGGTTTTCAGCCGCTGGCTTACGCCGGACTGGAAACAGGGCTGAAAGACCGCACTTCCTATGTGCTGGTGCAGGATAAAATCCGTTTTGTGTTTACCAGTTCCCTGGTGCCTGACAGTGAAATCGGCGTGCATGCCATGAAACACGGCGACGGGGTGAAAGTGGTGGCCCTTTGGGTGGATGATGCCCGCAAATCTTGGGAGGAAACCACTGCCCGGGGTGCTGTTTCATACTTTGAGCCCAGGGTTGAAAAAGATAATAACGGTGAAGTTGTGCTTTCAGGCATACACACCTATGGCGAAACCGTGCACATCTTTGTGGAGCGTAAAAACTACAAAGGGCCTTTTTTGCCCGGATTTGTTGCCTGGAATCCTGAATACCGCTCCACAGATGTGGGGCTGCGTTACGTGGACCATATGGTGGGAAATGTCGGCTGGGGCCAGATGAACCAGTGGGTGGACTTTTACGCCCGCGTAATGGGTTTCAGCCAGCTGGTGTCGTTCGACGATAAGGATATTTCCACCGAATACACCGCCCTGATGAGCAAGGTGATGAGCAACGGCAACGGCCGCATCAAATTTCCCATCAATGAGCCGGCCGAAGGTAAAAAGCGGTCGCAGGTGGAGGAATACCTCGATTTCTACGGAACCAGCGGGGTGCAGCATGTAGCCATGGCTACCGACAATATATTACACACAGTCAGAGAGCTGCGCAACAGGGGAATTGAGTTCCTCACTGTTCCGGGGTCTTATTATGACACCGTGCTGAACCGCGTGGGAAAGATTGACGAGGAAATACTGGCCCTGAAAGAGCTGGGCATCCTGGTCGACCGCGACGACGAAGGGTACCTGCTCCAGATTTTTACCAAACCCGTTGAAGACAGGCCCACCGTGTTTTATGAGATCATTCAGCGCAAAGGGGCGAAATCCTTTGGTAAAGGCAACTTCAAAGCATTGTTTGAGGCCATTGAGCTTGAGCAGGGGAGAAGAGGCACACTTTAGATAAAATCTGAACGGCCGGGGTTTGCAAAAAACCGGATCCTGCTGCCCTGAAGGCGACGACAATGAAGATTTTTTTCCGGTACAATGATCTTACAAGACTTACTGATGAATTTAAAATCCTGGATTGAAATACCTGCAGGCAGTGACTTTCCGCTTGAAAATCTGCCTTTTGGCATAGGACGAAGCAGGGAAGGTGAGATTGCTGCCTATACCCGCATCGGCGATACCGCCGTTAACCTGGCGGCATTGGACGCGTCAGCTGTTTTTACAGGAATGGCTTTTGACTATTCCGCCGCTTTCCGCCAGCCTGTGCTCAACGATTTTATCGCGATGGGCAAAGCGGCACACCGCGCGCTCAGAAAAGCCCTTCAGGCGTTTTTCGCCGCCGGCAATAAGCCGGATGCCACGCTGATAAAATCCTTGACAGAAAAGGTACTGTTCCCGGCCGCTTCGGTTGAGATGCTGATGCCTGTGAAAGTTACCGATTATACCGACTTCTACTCCAGCATCGAACATGCCACCAATGTAGGGAAAATGTTCCGCGATCCTGCCAATGCTCTGCTTCCCAACTGGCGCCACCTGCCGGTCGGCTATCATGGCAGGGCATCTTCCATAGTGATTTCGGGAACGGATATCCGCCGCCCGCAGGGGCAGACCATGCCGGCCGGCGCTGACGCTCCGGTTTTCGGACCCAGCAAAATGCTTGATTTCGAACTCGAAATGGCCTTCGTGGTCGGTAAAAGCACCAGCCTGGGCGAACCGGTCGCTGCAGCCGGTGCCGAAGATTATATTTTTGGCTTTCTGCTGTTCAACGACCTTTCGGCCAGGGATATTCAATCGTGGGAGTATGTTCCTTTGGGTCCCTTCCTTTCAAAGAACTTCGGCTCTGTCGTTTCTCCCTGGATTGTTACCCTGGAGGCGCTTGAACCTTTCCGCGTAAAGGGCCCGGAGCAGGAGCCCGGCGTGCTGCCTTACCTGAAAACGGAAGGTTTACGCAACTTCGACATCAACCTGGAAGTACTGATCAGGCCGGAAAATGGTGATGAAAATGTCATCTGCCGCTCGAATTTCAGGCATATGTACTGGAACATCTGTCAGCAGTTGGCCCACCATACGGTGAACGGCTGCAACATCAACACCGGCGACCTGTATGCTTCGGGCACCATCAGCGGTCCCGACCCGGGTTCTTACGGCTCCATGCTCGAACTTACCTGGAGGGGGACTCATCCCATCCGGCTCAGCGACGGCACGGAAAGGAAATTTGTGAACGATCACGATACGGTGATCATGCGTGGCTATGCCGAAAGAGACGGCCTCAGGATCGGCTTTGGCGAGTGTACGACGAAAATACTCCCTGCGCTGACCTGATATTTGTTATTCAGTGGCTGCCGGTTCGGCAGTCCGGGACATTTTAAGCATAAACTATGTATAAGACCATCAATCCGGCAGAAACAGCGCCTCCGGAACTGCACCGGCTGATGCTGGGGGCCATCGCTCCCCGGCCCATTGCTTTTGCCAGCACCGTGGATGCCGCCGGTGTCCCCAACCTCGCCCCCTTCAGTTTCTTCAATGCCTTCGGGGTGAACCCGGCAACTCTGGTGTTCAGCCCTTCGCGCAGGGGACGCGACAACACCACCAAAGATACCTTCAACAACCTGAAGGAGGTGCCCGAAGTGGTGATCAATGCCGTGACTTACAGCATGGTGGAGCAGGTAAGCCTGGCGAGTACCGAATTCCCGAAAGGGGTCAATGAATTTGAAAAGGCGGGATTTACCCCGCTGCCTTCCGAAAAAGTGAAGCCTTTCCGGGTGGCGGAATCTCCCGTACAGTGGGAATGCCGGGTGCGCAATATCATTGAAACCGGCAAGGGAGGCGGAGCAGCCAACCTGGTGATCTGCGATGTGCTGCTGGTGCATGTGAACGAGGGTTTGCTGCTGCCAAACGGATTGATCAATACCAGGGCCATCGATCTGGTGGGCCGTATGGGAGGCGATTTTTACGTGAGGGCACACGGAGAGGCCCTGTTCGAAGTGGAAAAGCCGCTGACAAAACCCGCCATCGGCATCGACAGCCTGCCTTTTACCCTCCGCAACAGTCCCCTGCTGACCGGCAATGAGCTGGGCCGCCTGGGATCGGTGGAACATGCGCCCACAGAAGAAGAGATCAGCGCCGCCGCGAACCTGGAGGAGGTTAAGTCAATCATTGAAAATGAGATTCTTACCTTTGATGCCAGAACGGAAAAACTTCACCGGCTGGTGCGTCAGAAGCTGAATGAAGGCAAGAAGCGCGAAGCGCTGATCATCGGTTTTCTGCTGAAGTAAGCGGTAAATCTGCTGTGGTGGACTGTTTACAACCGCTGGAATTCAAACGTGGGATAGCCTTTCTTTCCCTGGTTGTTGTAAAAATCGATAAACCGCATCTTATAAAACAGCCCCTCCCGGTTTCTGACAAGGTAGGTCCAGTCTGACTGCGCGGTATAGGTGATGTCGCCCGATGTAACGTCGCCGTTGATCTGCTTCCACTCATAACCGATGATGTCGCGCTGATGGCTGAGCCATAACGTTTCAGCATAATCCCGGTCAATCTCTGCAAAGGGCTTCAGGGTGTCGAGCGCGGCCATCACCAGGGTGTCGTTGAGCAATACCCCGTTTACCAGGTAGGGGTAAGGCTCGCCGGTATTGGTAAACAGCAGGGTGGTATAGGTGGTGAAGAGCAGGTCCCAGCGTCCGGCGGGCGGTTCGGTCTGCGGATCCGGAGCGCCGTTGTCGAACGAAAGCGTAGAAAACCTGCGCGCGGGATCCCTGGGGAAGTCTAATACCCTTTCATCGGCGCCGTCGGGCCGTGCGATGCGTATGCTTACCGCTCCGCTCTGGGGGTCAATGCGCGGCTGAATCTTGAGGTAGCCCCTGGGCATCCCTTCGCCGTCGATGCCCCGGTCGATCAGGATCACCTCGCCGTTTTCACGGAATCCGCTGCCGTCCGCCGTCCACCACTTGCCGATGGCATTGCCGGTTTCGCTGCCATCAGAAGCGTCAAACTTCCATTCCATTCCGGCCGTCTGCAGCGGCACGGAGAAATCAGCGACTCCGGTATGGGCGGCATACATGAATAGAGAAGTATTCAGCCAGAGGGTGTAATTTCCTTCCTGAGTTTCAATGGCCAGGTCCCAGCTGTCGCGGTTGCCGGATGAAACAATGCCGTGTTCAAAGCTGAACCAGGTCTGTATCGTGTAATCGGGCAGCATCTCAATCACCACGGTTTCCACATCGCCGGGCTTCTGCGGCACCACCACCTCATCCTCCCTGAAGCAGGAGGTGAGGAGCAGGGAGGTGATTATCAGTACGAAGTTATTTCTTTTCAGCCGGATCATCTTTCAAAAATGTGTAGGAGAGTTTGAGAAAGTAAGTTCTGCCCCAGGCAACAGGCACATTGCCGCCGCCGCCCGAATGCACGCCGCCGGAGCCGCCTGCGCTGACAATATTGGTGACATCGAAGAGGTTACGCACCCCGGCGTTCACCGACAGCCTTTTCTGCATGAAGGTCTTCAGGACCGTCAGGTCCATATTGTGCCACGAATCCATATACCCTTCGCTCAGCAGGCCGTTTTCATCCATATAGATGCGGGTGGTTTTACCGGTATATTTATAGATGGCCGTCAGGTGGAGGTCGATTTCGTCCATGCGGCAGGTCACCTCCGAGGTGAGCTCAGGTGACCAATAAAGCCGGAGTTTTTCGCCGGGCACCAGCTGGTTCGATTTGCCGGTTCTGCCCCATCCCAGCCTGAGGTCGAAAAGCGGATAGAGCGAGGAACGGAGACTGAAGACATATCCCATGGAGCGGGAACGGTCAAGGTTAAAATAGGTGTAAGCCCCGTCACCGGTTTCGGCCAGGGTGATCTGGTTGTCGATGTCGTTCAGGAAAAACCGGGCTTCCGTTTCCGTGGCGTAGGTGACCTTTTCTATCCTGTGGCTGGCCTGCAACTGAATGTGCTTCGACCGTTCCGGGCTGAGGTTGGGGTTACCGGTAATGTTGTGGTTTACGTCCACAAAGTAGAGGTAAAGCTCTTTCAGCGAAGGCGCCCTGAACCCGCTTGAATAGGATGTCCGGAATATAAAGCCCTTTGCCGGGCCGGCCTTCACATGCATGGCATAAATCAGGGGAGAGGCGAAATGGCTGTTCCAGGCATAGCGCAGTCCAGGCTGCAGCGAGATCAGGTCGGCGGGCTGAATCTGCATGGTGGCAAAGCCTGCAATATCGGTGATCCGGTGGTGCTGATTGCCGGTGCGTTCACCGGTGGCCCACTCCACATTGGCATCGTATCCCGCCTGCATCCCGATCAGTCCCGATGTGCTGCGATAAGTGTACATGGCCCTCGACAGAAAGGAGCCAAAGCCCGTGGTATCGTATTCGGTGGGCGTTTTTTCAGGAATGGTCAAATCGTTGTAATATAACGTTCTCACCCTGCCATAGAACGAAAGGGAATTGCTGGCCGTGAAAGGATTGGGCCCCCGGGTGGTGATGTCAGCCTTGGTGGTGAGTCTGCTGGTGGTAAAATGGTTATCGAAGGCCTTTTCGAAGTAGGGGGGGAGCAGGTTGCCCCGCACCAGCAGCAGTTCGTCGAAATAGCTGAACTTCGTTTTGATCACCGCTTTCTTCAGGGTAAGGTTGTATCCTGCATCCGCATTGAGCTGCCTGCGGGGCTTCCATAGTTTGGCCCTGCCTTCGTCTGCCGGTGAATAGCCGGCGAAGAAGTTGCGTCCGGCCTGCAGGCTGAAGGCATTGCTACCCCGGTTAAGGCTGAAGCTGCCGTCGAAATTGACAATCCCCACCGACTCAAGGTATGTGCCGGCATTGGCGGTAAGCGATCTTCCGGGAATATCCCCCGAAATAATGTTGACCACTCCGGCCAGGGCATTGCTGCCATAAATTACCGACATGGGCCCTTCGATGATCTCTACCTGCCTGGCATTCTGCAGGTTCACCTGGCTCAGGTCAATGCTTCCGTTCAGGCGGCCGATCACCGGTACCCCGTCCACCAGAATCTTCACATGCTCGCCCGACAACCCCTGCAGACTCATGCCGGTGCCCAGGGAGGCGTCCTGGGTGAACCTCACGTTCATCTGGTTGCGCAGCAGCCCCGACAGATCGGTGGCCGCGGTCCTGCGCAGCTGCAGCTGGTTGATGACGTTGACACGGTAAAGCGAATGGTCGGCGCTGCCCGGGTTGTACTGGGCGGTGACCACCACCTCGTCGAGCGAGAAGACTTCCGGCAACAGCCTGATCATGGCTTCGCCACCGGGGAACAGGGTGTCGCTGAAGGTCTGGTAACCTACATAACTCACCTGGAAAACCGTGGGCCGGACCAGATTGTGCCTGATCATCCCGTTGTCATCGCTCAGGTAGTATTTTGCAGTTTTCGCCCCCGTTTCGGTGGCTTTAACATGGGCAAAGGCAACGGCAGCTCCTGTGCGCGCGTCAACCACCCGCACAGGAGGCGCCTGCGCTGCCACCATCAGCGGCAGCAGCATCATTGCCGTAATCAGTATCCGGAATCCCGCCATTATCTTACAATCACTTTGCGCGATAATGTGCCGGTTTCACTGGTGATGCGCAGGATATAGCTGCCACGGGCCACGCCGTCGAGACTAATCTCTCCCGAAAGGGCATTGCCAAGCGACTGTTGTGCCACCGCCCTTCCGCTGAGGTCGAAGAGCACCGCAGACGCGTTGCTGAGCGGACTGCTGAATGTGATCCTGAAATAATCTCCGGCCGGGTTGGGATAGATATTTACCCCGCTGAGTTCGAACGCAGGGGCTGAGGCCGTTGAAATTGCCTGAACCGTAAAGGTGGTGGTGCCGGTGGATGAACCGGAAAAGGCTTCAAACACCACCTTGTAAACCGATCCGTTGTCCGTCTGCACGAAATAAGCCAGGGAATCGGTGATTTCCCACTGGAAGGTGGACATGTTGATGGTTTTCCAGTCATGACCGATGATATCGGCATCGGGTGCGAATGTCAGATCGGTCCAGTCGGTGAAGTCGGGGGCTACGGGATGCGCTTCGGCTACGGTATGGCCTTTCCTGGTAAGCACACCGTTCACGGGGTAGTATGTGTTCTGAACCACTGCATTGTAACGGGTGAAAAGCAGGTCCCAGTCGGCGGCATCCGGTTCGCGGTCAACAATGCCGTTGGCGAAGGAGAAGGCCATAAACTGTTTGGTGATGTGGGGCGTTACCTCCAGGGTGTCGGTCTGGTCATTGCTGCCGTCAAGATTGGCATACCGGATGATGTACTTGTTCTGGGTTGATATTTTTCTGACAATCTGCAGTTTGCGGTACATGCCGTCGGGAGTGGCAATCAGGTAGAGCGAATCGCCCACCACATCGTGGCTGGTCATGCTGTAGATGCCCCAGCCGTAATCGGGATGGCCGAGGGCATTTCGGTTAAACGCCCCGTCTTCAAAGTCTGTAGTGTTGTTGTAAAGTCTTTTCCACAAGGCCATGCCGGTGGTGTCGAAGGTTTCCCAGCCGCTGATGCCCGCATTCGGGTAGGTGTAAAGCGCTACCCCGGCGCCGTCGTTCACGATGATGCCTGCGCTGAAAGCCGGGGTGAAAAAGGCGATATCCCAGAGGTTCCTGGGCGAAGTCCTGACTTCTCCGTTGGTGAGGGAGAAGAAGACTTCATTTACATACTGGTTTCCCATGGAGGCCGTGTGCGTCGTCTGGGCCTGCAATGTGCCGGAGAATGAAGCGAAAAGTAAGGTCAGTGATATAATGAGTGCGTTAAAAGATTTCATCTTATGGTGATTTTAAAAGGGAATAATGCGACATGGCGAAATCCGCGCCACGTCAGGATAATAATGGTAATGCAGAAAAATCAGCGGACGGATGGCGGGCCGCGCAATCCATGGGCGGCGGGGATGCCGCTGATGCTGAAGGATTGCGGGCAGTATTCGGGAAGTGATTGCCCTGAAAACTGTGGTTTAAACAGGAATTCACACTCCTGCGTGTTGAGATCGGGTGACTGAAGAAAATCGACCGATGGCAGGTCCTGCGCCACCGTAATGGTTTCCTCGCGCTTGCTCAGGATGCCGTTGGGGATCAGGTTCCGCCCCCAGATATGGTGCTGATGGAAGTTGATCAGCGAGCCGAGATAAATCCAGAAAACAAGGAAAGCGGTCGCCAGAACGGCAACTTTTCCTGCTCTTCTTGTATATGCGGATTTGTTCATGTCATCGGCCCGGTCCTGTTGTCGGAAGCCCGGCTGCTACAAAAGTAATATTTTAGATTAAAAGTAAACGCAAAATCCGGCCCTGACTGAGAAATATCAGTAAATATCCGAACATATGTTCATAAATAGGTTGATGGATGTAACCGGATGGATGTTTTGTCATGGAAACTCAGGAATTACGATCGCATATCCCCCGACTGTTGCCGCATAGCCAACGGGACACGAATGCGTGAATTAAAAGCCACGATCCCGATAGCGATTGGGACACGAATTTAATTGCCACCAAAGCACAGAAACACTGAAACCCGCAGTTTTTTTTGAATTTTTGAACCGATCCCGATAGCTATCGGGAGAGCTCAGCGGAGCTAATCTTTGAATATCGGATGGTTTCGGCTCCGCTCAACCACCGAAATAATCTTTGAATTTTTGAACCGACCGAAGGGAGCTCAGCGGAGCTAATCTTTGAATATCGGATGGTTTCGGCTCCGCTCAACCACCGAAATAATCTTTGAATTTTTGAACCGACCGAAGGGAGCTCAGCGGAGCTAATCTTTGAATATCGGATGGTTTCGGCTCCACTCAACCACCGAAATAATCTTTGAATTTTTGAACCGACCGAAAGGAGCTCAGCGGAGCTAATCTTTGAATATCGGCTGGTCTCGGCTCCGCTCGACCACCGCCGCTCAACCACCGAAATAATCTTTGAATCTTTGAATCCTTATGCCACGAATGCTTGCATATGAATTTTCCTTACCAGAACAGTCCCCCTCAGCTCACTCAGGGGTAGAATCGTTCAGATATAGGTAAAACCGCTGTAATCAATTCCGTGGAACTTTAGAAACTTTTCAAAAAGTGTGTAAGCCTCGTTTACTCCAAAACGATCTTTTATGGCCTCCAGCAAAGCCTCCCGGTTGTCCTGCTCCAGGCCGAGAATTTCATAGAGTTTCATTACCTCCTTTGGCTCAATGGTGATGGTGTATTCGTAATCCGAATCGCCCCAAGAATTATTTACCGATTTACCGATATCATACCCGTCGAGGATCAACTGCCCGCTTCCGTTAAAATAGAGTTCAATGTTAATTTTGATATCGGGCCTTTCGAGGAAGTAGAGGGTGACTTTTTGCATAGGAGATTAAGGTAGTTGTATTGATTGACTCAAGGGGTGGTTGGATTACGGTGGCGGTATGAAAAGTTGCCGATTGCGGGCGATTTCCTATCAAGTTAAACAAAGGTTGAAGCGGGCTACAAACCTTGAATTTACTACTTTCACGCCTGTTTGCTATATACATTACTTTGTGCTGCAATTTCTTGTCCTGTAATTTCTTTGCAATATAAGACCCGTAGTTATATTAGTCCTTGAATTTTTCATACAAATCAATCCCGGCTTTATTGTCATCAACTGCTTTTCCTGAAAGTTCTGAATTGTCGTTTCGGTTAAGATAAGCCTCAAATCTTGCCTCCATTGGTTTGTAATTGTTCTCAATCCAACTGTTTTGGCTGAAATAAATTATCCTGTAAGTGAATAACCATTGCTTTCCGGTTTCATGATTTTAGTGGAAGCAACATCAATTTCAGGATATTCCTCTTTCCGGAATTCTTCAATTTCCCGGGGTTGTGATTGGGTTGTCCGGGTAATCTCACTCACAGCCCGATAGCCACCGGCTTTCAAATAGTCTTTCCATTATTTCAGCCCGTTTTCAAAACAAATGTTATAAATCGCACCTTCTGACCATAAAAGGTCAAATTCATTTTTTTTGAAGGCAAATCGTCCATTGATATTTTAAGGGTAACGATTTTGTCCGTCAATCCTGATTTATAGATTTCTCATTGAGTTCATTCAATAACTCCGGGAAAAAGTCAACTGCTGTTATTTGTCCGATTAAATTTTCAGCCAAAGTATTGGTTTGTCCACCTGAACCGCAACCAATACCGGCTATTATAATTTTCTGCCGGAAGAAAATTCCAAAAAACCAAGTGCTTTCAGAGTGTCTTTTTCACTGCCTGGCCCTTGTCTCTCAGGGTTTTCAGGTAGGTCAATCATTAAATCCAATTCTGTTATATTTTTACCTTTTTAACGATTAACGAAGCCAGAAATGCTTCTAAAATACTTAACGGGATTGCAAAAGGTAAAATTCCAAACGGTAAAACATTCAGATTGCCAATCACAAGCCACATAAAAACGAACCCGACAAACCATGCAATAAAGGTTGTCTGCATCAATGTAAACTTCTTGGCAAAAATATATATGCTGATGGCAAAACATAATGACCATATTCCCCATATTATTCCATTAATTGGTTCGGATGGAAAATTCAATCCCATACTTTCATAATGGTCTGTCCAATATGATTTTAGCAAAAACTCATTTCTGACAAATTCGGATATGCTAATCCAGATTGTTGCTATCAGAACTGGCAAGATTGTTTTCTTAATCGTCTTCATTGTCATTGCTTATTTGTTTATAGCAGGCGTTTCCCATAGTTGCACACAACGGCCCGGCAATAAGAAACTTAGGGCATATCAAAGAACCAATCTATCAAGCTATTAAACTTTTTATTAAATGATATGTCGTTCAAATTTAGCACTTTTCTCCCTATGTTTTTTATTACGTGTTGTGTGGCGTATTTCTACTTTTTTTAATCGAGCTTTTGTCTATTAAAAACACTGGGACAAGCACAGAAATGTAAGCAAGAAAATCCCAAGTATCAAATGTTGAATCGTAAATCTTAAAATATTGCAAAGTTTCAATTCCAAAACACACTATCAGAAATATTACCAAAGTTCTATTTGGTGAAAAAAAACGTGTCCATGAATTGTTTGTTTTGTATGTGAAAAGTCCCCGAAATAATATATAATTCCAGGCAGGCCCTGCCATGTCAAGCAAGTATCCCTTCCAAAATTTTCCAAAATCAATCCAAATTGTCGATAATCCTAATATACCAAAAAATACAAGTGCTGCAGCCCAATATGGTGCATTCTTGTCATGTTTTGCATCAAAAGTTGATTCCTCCATATTTAAGGATTATGTTTTTCAAGTTTTTCCTCAATTCCATTGAGGATTTCTTTTATTTCATTGTGTCTTTTGTCCTGTTTAATTTGAAGCATAAAAATTTGAAATGCAATGGGAACAAGAATTACGATTATTACAGTTATTCCGGTCATGATTACTCCTCCTTTATTTAATTAATATTACTTTAATTTATCTGTTTAACAAAGTTATTTCCCGTTTTAGTTTTCTAATATGCCACGCAACGTATAAATATACTCAACTCATTAGTGTCCACTAAATTTTAACCAACGTTCTTTGAAATCCTTGACAGATCACGCTTTCAGAGCTTTTTGAGCTGGGAACGATTTGAATTGATTAGGTTTGCCGCAAAACCTGCAAACCATGAATCAAGGGAAATATGTTTTTGCTCAAATTGTAGAATTATTGCCGTACAAAGTGTTTGACAAGTATGTTAGCAAGTATCACGGCAACAAGCATGTACGGCATTTTAGTTGCTGGAACCAGTTGCTTTGTATGGTATTCGGCCAACTTACCAACCGGGATAGTTTGAGAGACTTGATTGTTGCAATCAATGCACATGGAGGCAAATCATATCACTTAGGTTTTGGGAAAAGTGTAACCCGGAGCAATCTGGCAAAAGCCAATGAAAAAAGGGATTACCGGATCTTTGAAGAATTTGCCTACCATCTGGTTGCCATAGCCCGTAAACAAAGACAAAATCATGACTTTAAGATTAAGGGACAGGTTTATGCTTTTGACTCTACCACCATTGACTTGTGTTTGAATGTCTTCTGGTGGGCTAAATTCCGCAAGCGAAAAGGAGGAATCAAACTGAATACACTGTTTGATGTCACAACCCAGATACCAGCATTTGTGCATGTCTCTGTGGCCGGGGCTCATGATGTAAACGCAATGGATATGCTTGTTTATGAGCCTGAAGCCTATTATATCTTTGATCGGGGCTATGTTGATTTTGAAAGACTCTACCGAATTACCCGGCATTCTGCATATTTTGTTGTCAGAGCAAAAACGAACCTTTGCTTTAAGCGTTTGTATTCGTTAAAAAGCAACAAAGAAACTGGGGTAAAAAGCGATCAAATCGGCAAGCTTACCGGCTTTTATGTATCCAAAGACTATCCTGAAAAACTCCGCAGGGTCAAGTTCTACGACAAAGAATCAGACAGGACTTTTGTTTTTCTTTCAAACAACTTTGAACTATCAGCCGAGGAGATTGCTTTCCTATACAAAAACCGATGGCAGATTGAGTTATTCTTCAAGTGGATCAAACAACATCTGAAGATCAAAGCATTCTGGGGTATAACAGAAAACGCTGTGCGTATTCAAGTATATTCGGCCATCATTTCATATTGTCTGGTCTCCATTGTTGGTTCCAGCTTGAAAATTGAACGGTCAACCTACGAAATTCTACAGGTATTGGGCATATCGTTACTAGACAAAACTCCTGTTAATGAGCTATTTAAAAACGTGAACTACCAAGATGTCAAAGAACCATTTTATAACCAACTGTCCCTCAGGCTAATTTAAGTGGACAGTAATGTACTCAACTAATTAGTCATTTAATTAATTACAATCATTTACAATCACTCGCTCCCGCTACCATCTCTTAATCCTTATCTGTATTCCAGGGGGGCAATCACCTCGAAAATTACAAAAGAATTCAAAATGTCTGGGAAATTCAATGAATATTTATGAAATTCTTTTATGCCGGAATATCCTGTCGATTCAACGGTTAACCTAAGTTGGATAATATGCGGGGTAAATGAAGAAAAAAGCCTGCCGCTGGCGGGATATATCGTGAGCATTATGTTCATCAGTCATCTCCTGCAGGGCCGTTTGCACTATACTTTTCGATTAAAACTGTGTTATTGCAGATTTTCAATCATTTCTTTTTAGACCTGGAAGCCATTAAGCCAAACATCATCAGCAACGAGGTCAGAACAATAACCTGAATAATAAGCGACTTGTTTACAATTGAAATTGTATGTGCAGGTTCAATGGAAAGAAAAAGTAAAATGGTAATAAGTCCTCTCGGCGCAACAAACAGTAATGGCAGCAAAGGGAGTCTGGAAAGTTTCAGCTGCACTGCGCGGAAAACGAAGATGAAAAACACAATGAACAATGTCCACCGGAGAGTTTCCGCATTTAACACCTCACCCGTCTCTATTAAGTAACCGAAAAGCAGAAAGAATAACGCCCTCACCAGAAACGTTCCTTCTATTGTCAATTCCCTGAATTTGATTACCTCCCTGTTTAACTCCTCAGGTTTGAATTTTTCAATCCATTTAAAGCGTTTCAGCTCGTCGAGGTTGCCGATTGACAGACCAAAGAGCAAAATAAAAATCAGTCCCGGGAGATGGTAGATTTCTGAAACGGCATAAATTAAGACTATCAGCAAAATAATAGGAACAAATTTAATATGGTGTTCAATTTTGCTCAGCAGAAATGAAAGTCCGATTGTTGCAACGAAAGAAACAGCCGTGATGATGATAAGCTGCAGCGCGAAGTTTCCAATTGAAAATCTGTCAATTATTTCGTTAAGTACAAGAAAGTTGAAAATAAGAACACCTGAAATGTCGGACAAACTGCTTTCATAAATCACAAACTCTTTGTTGACGGATGAGAGATTTCTGACGCTTGGAATTGCAATGGCACTGCTGATTACACAAAACGGAATTGCATTTGTCAGGCTGTCTTTAAACCCGAAGTTTCCGTAGTGTTGAAATGCAAATGCAAGAAAAAATGCCAGGGCAATCATTGAAATCAGTGCGCTGAAAATGGATTTTCTGATCAGCACGTACCTGGATTTGTTAAGTTCGAGTTCCAAAGAACCTTCCAGAACGATAAGAATTAATCCGATTGTCCCTAAGCCCGGCAGGGCGGGAGAAAGATCAGGAAGCTGAATGTCAAAGAATGTAGTCAGTTGTCTGACTGACCACCCTAATAGCAATAAAAGAATAACGGACGGAACTTTCGTTTTGGATGATGTCAGGTCAAATACATAAGCAATGAGTAAAAGAACGCAAAATGTTATGATAACGGTTACTGCCATTGCCTGTAGATATTTTTTTACTTATTGCGGGTCATTTTCTGTTCTGCACAGTCTTCAGAATATGGCCGCTAACGGGTAAATGGTTGGGCAAAGCATGCTGTTTAATGCGAACAGTCAGTTGCCCCTGCTTCCATATTTTATTTCCTTCTTATAAAAGAAGCATTTTTCTTCTTAAAAGTACAAAAAGAACACCAGCTTTTGATATTCTTATGCTGATTTTAATATTATCATATACTTTGATTAATGCATTCCGGACCAGTCTTTTGCGCAGCCTGTTGAGTTATTCTTGCCGGTCAGGGCGGGTTTTGGGTGTCGGTTTAACCGTCAATGGCCTCAAAAAACGCCTTTAGCTTTACGGCATCCGGTTTTCCATTGGTCCTTACCCCGCTGCAGAGGTCAAAGCCGAAAGACGCACCGGTGGGCTTTACCGCTCACCGGTGCGTCTACACGATTGTAAGCCGTTTTTATTTAGTTTTCAATGTTTTCTGTCTTTTTATCTATGTAATTAATCACCGCTTTACTATTGGTCATTAAAAGGTATCCAATAAGTGCTTTAATGAAATAAAAAATTATCCAGGAAAATTGAGGGCCTTCTCTAAATACAGATTTCTGCAGCATAAATGTGAAAATCTGTTTGCATAGCATTGGCAAAGCGTCAACGAGAATTAAACCTCCAATCACAATTGTCGCTATTGTTAAAACGGTCTTTAGCGTTATGTTTAAATCCAGTTTTTCTTCCTGAAATCCCTTATCTAACTTCAACTTTTCAATTAACCAATTTGAATTAAACACCAATAGTTTCAGTACAACAAAGTATAATCCGACCGTTAAAAGTAATATGGCGATGATATAAATAGCCGCAAAAAAGTTGTCCTGATGATTCTCTCCAAAAAATGCGAAAGCACTAATAAATTGAGGAATAACAGTCAATCCACTTAGAATTAGCCAAATCCCAAGGATTTTTAAAAATAGTGTCCAAAATGTTCTGATTGTCATTAGTTTAATTTATTTCCATTGCCAATCTAAGTCAATATTATGATTGATGCTCAGATCGTAAACGATTTTAGTTAGTATGTTATTTAATTCATTCATGTTTTCTATTCTATCTTTTGGGATAATCAATGATTCGCCCGATGAGAATTTAAGAAATACGTAATTATTGATTTCATTAATCTCTGCTATCTCTTTAATTTTCAGTCTGCTTTCTCCTATATAATCAGTTGTGATAATATACTCTTCATTAAAATCCAATGTAATCGGCTTGCCGAATCTATTTTGATAGTTTTCGTCAATGTATTTTTCAAAATGGCGAACATACCTTTTTTTCATAAAGTACGGATGCAGAAAATACCACGCAACACCAACTCCAATAAATATAATGGCAAAAATCAAGTCAGCGAGTGCAAAAAGGAGAAGTCCTAAAATGAAGTAAATCATTGGCACCCTAATTCTGGAGTTTTTTCTACTCTTTATTATCCTCTCCGATTTAGAGGCGGCAAAAAGCTGATACTTTAAAAAATCAATTTTTTCTAATGTGTATTCTATTCTCATGTAGGTGTCGTTTTTCGGTCCTAAAAAGGGCTACAGCGTTTTGCGTTATGGTTAGTAAGGGATTACGGTCTCTTTACCTGCCATGTTACAGCAAATTCCAGAGCGGGTTATTACCCACTGAAAACCTGCTGAAACTCTTATTAACTAAACCGCGTGTTGCGCCTCTGTGCTTTATTAAAATCAATAAATCAAGAACTTGCCGGGTTGTTGCAAATAGTTTATTAAACAATCAAATATAGTCAATAAAAATGCTTTGTTACATGAAAGATGTCTGTCGCAAAATGGTTTTCCCTATTGGTAATAGTTCTGCTTTTTCTAACTTTCCTGTATTTTGATTAATTAATTTTGTCTGTATTTTTCCATTTTTATAATTAATTTTTACGCCCTCTTTGAATAAATATTTTACTGGCTCCACAGGTTCATATGTAAAATCAGCCAGATTGTCTATATAATTTTTCCCGTCGATTTCCTTTGCTTCAATTGGCAAAGAATAAAGCAAAGCACCATAGGTAAAATAATGAAAACCCGTATTAGCTGTTTTTATTTGAATGTCTGTTTCAAATGAAATATCCACATAATCATTTTGGGAAAAATCTCTTTCAATTACAATATAATCATTTTCAATTGTGTATTTTTCATTCGTTTTTATCTTTTTTACCCAGACAGGTTTCCTGATTTTAAGTGTAAATTTTGATCGGTTTGCTTGTATTATTTTAAATCTAAAATCATTTTCGTGAGGATATTGTGTTATATTTTCAATTTCTATTTTATTTCCATTGAGAGTGGTTTCCAGAATATTCGGCATTAATAACGTTGCAACCAAAGTTTTTTCGTTTTCTTTCATCCAGGAATTTTGAACAAAATAAGGTGAAATCCTACCTGCATTCGGATTACAACAAACAGCAACATCCTGATGAGCGGGCGAGTATTTATATCTTGTTTGTTTTCTGCCCGGCTCAATCTCACCATTTTTTGTACCCAACATTTCATATGAATTGTCAGTTTTTAAATAGGCAATGCATGAATGATATGGATTTCTTGCACCTTGTGCTGCATTATAAAAAATGTTCTCTATTGCATCACCTATTTCAGCTTTACCGGATTTTTGAAATAACAAACAATAGCTGTCCAATAATTCCTGTAACGAACAATACTCATAACCTGTATTCGTTTCATCAGCATTCCGTTCGCTAATCCATTCATCACCAATAGCACCTCCACTTATGGTGGTTGCGTTTTTAATTCTTTCCAAATAGATTTTTAACGCATCATCCAGTTGTTTGTCATTGGAGGCATATTTTGCAATAATTAAAGCTCTTAAGTGTTCAAAAGTGTGTACACCATGTGATTTAAGTTTATAATCCGGATTCAAAATATTTTTTAATTGAGCATCGGCTTCCGATTGATAAGTGTTTGAAAAATCATGATAGAGAAACAGAGCATAATCTCTGTACTTTTTATTTTGAGTAAGATAATACATTCTTTCCAATACATCGGTAAAAGTTAAACCATGTGAAACACCACCATTGAATGAAGTTCCGGAACTAAATGGGCTTGAAACATTGATGGGATAATTTTCCATAACATTTGCAACGGCTCTTTCAACAGCCATAAAAACTTGTTCGTCTTTTGTATATTCGTAATATGCCAGCAGGCCCCGGTACAAAGTTGCTTTTGACCAGAGTTCGCCATTTTCAGAATTGAACTTGTATCGTATCTCTTTATCATAAATGCCTAAATATCCATCTTCATCCTGTGTAGCTAAAATGCGTTCAACATAGTTCTTTACTTTGTCAATATCCACTTCATCATTTAATAATATAATATTTCGCAGATAACCATCCCTCCAGTTTGATTGCGTTTCGCTGTTCCACCATTTGTATTGTTCGTCGCCGGCGGCATCACCTTCTTTCAGATTTCCCAGGTCTTTAGCCTTGCTATTTTTCCCCAATCTTCCTGATGCATAAATAGGGTCGTTAATTAGTTCAGGAACAATTCTGTCGAGGTTTCCCACAAAACCGTTCATATCTTCTTGCATTTGTGCTTTGAGCCAACCTCCGGGCTTAATACTTCCGAAAGGAAAAGAATTGAATTTTTCTGCTGTTTGTTGAGCAATCAGTTGCATGAAGCTAAGAAGTAAAAAAGATAGTATTGCAGTTCTCATTTGGTTGTCATTTTGAAGGTTATGTTGCCACCATTCATAATATCTTGGTAAGTTATAAATGGATCATTGATTATATTTCCATTCAAAAAACGAGCTTCATTAAAAATGGCTTGTTCAGAAAAGTCTTTGGCTTCAATGGTAAATCTTTTGTTTTGAGGTAGATGAATGGTGGCTTTTTTCAATTGTGGGCTCCCCAGAACAAACTCGCCATTTGCAGGATTGATGGGATAAAATCCCAGTGTTGAAAGTATATACCAGGCGCTCATTTGGCCGCAATCATCATTGCCAATCATACCATCAGGAGTATTGTTATGAAATTCATTGATTACTTGATGAATATATTTTTGTCCGGATGTGGGTTCGTTGCTGTAAGCATATAAATAGATAATGTGATGGCTTGGTTCGTTGCCATGGGCATATTGCCCAATCATGGCTTCCTGCCCCAAAAACTTATCAGGATTTATGGCTTCAGTGGTAAAAAACGCATTCAATTTTTTGGTAAAATTTTCTGTCCCACCCAAAAGCTCTGTTATTCCTTCAATATCATATTGGGTTGGTGTCCAAAAATATTGCCAAGCATTGGCTTCTGTGTAATCACCGGGGTTGTTCATTGGAGAGGTTGCCATTAATGGGTTGAAAGGTTTTCGCCAATTTCCTTTGCTGTCTTTTCCTCTGAAAAATGAAGTTTCTTTATCATAAATATTTTGGTAATACTTGGCTCTTTTTTTGAAAGTATTCAGTACATCGGTTTGGTTTAATTTTTTTGCCATTTCAGCAACACACCAATCATCATAACCACTTTCCAATGTTCTGGAAACAGCTTCGTTATCCAATTTATCGAAAGGATAATAACCATATTGATTATACAACTCCCAATCGGAATTAATATGCGAAATGGTTGAAGTTTCTACCATTGCATTTAATGCTTCACTGGCATCAAAACATTTAAACCCATTTTGATAAGCAGACAATATCATTGGAATGGAATGATTGCCAATCATACAATAATTGTCCTGACCCCATGCTGTCCAAATCGGCAAAAAACCTTTGGCTTTGTGATGGATAAGCATCGTTTGAACAATACCATTAATTTTCTCCGGAGCTAAAATTTGCAGGAGAGGAAACGCACCACGA
Source organism: Lentimicrobium saccharophilum (assembly GCF_001192835.1). Taxonomy (NCBI): domain Bacteria; kingdom Pseudomonadati; phylum Bacteroidota; class Bacteroidia; order Bacteroidales; family Lentimicrobiaceae; genus Lentimicrobium; species Lentimicrobium saccharophilum. The sequence continues at coordinate 1,506,690 of NZ_DF968182.1, read as the reverse complement.
TATATGTCCCAGATAGAAAGCGTTGAATAGTATTCTTTGTTGGGCGCTATAGCAATTTTATCGTCAACACCACGGTATTTCCCGTCAACATCGGCAATATTGGAGGGTTGTAAAAATAAATGATACATTGAAGTATAGAATATTTCTTTTTGTTTCTTTGGTGCTTCAATGCTGATTCTGCTCAAATATTCTTCCCAGGCTTTAAGATTGTCTTGACACAATTTCTCAAAATCCCAATGCGGAATTTCGCTTTGCATATTCAGTTTTGCACCATCTATTGAAACAGAAGACAATGCAATTTTAACCTTTAAACGTCTATTCTTTGCAAGTAAAAAATTAAGCAGGTATGTCGGGGCTTTTTCGTTTTCTTTATTGGCAAGAAGCGTTGATTTTACAAAAGATTGGTCAAAAGTTATTGTAAAAAAGTATTTTCTATTCACCCAATTTTGAGTGGAGCAATATCCTGAAATGGTATTGTTATTTTCAACATTTACATCGCTTTCAACGACCAATGCTTTTTGATTAATTTCATCAAAAACAAAACGCAAACCGTGCTGCAAATCCACCAAAACCTGAGCTTCATTACCGGGAAAAGTATATTGATGAAAAGCCACTCTTTCCGAACAGGTGAGTTCAACTTTTACATCGTCTTTCTTGACTAAAGAATAGTATCCTACTTTCCCGGTTTCTGTGTTTTTAAAGTAGGAATTTTTTAATTTTTCTTTTTTCGGATTGATAGGAAGTAGCAGAACATCCCCCATTTCGTTTATTCCTGTTCCATTAAACCGGGTTTGTGAAAACCCCATCAATACAGTATCTTTAAACTGATAACCGCTGGTATAATTCCAGCCAAAATCCCGGTTGTCGGGTCCGGGTTGCACCATACCAAATGGCATGGAAGGTCCCGGAAAAGTGTGTCCTGTTCCGTCAGTTCCTATGAAAACATTTACATACCGGGAATTGCTTTGTGCATTTATCAATAAAGAAAAAGCCGAAAATAAAATAATGAGATATTTCTTCATTACGCGGATGAATTATTGAAAACAAATTTCAGGAACTCTGAAAAGTTTGTCATTGTCTAAATTAGCAGAAAATTGTGTAATATTACCAATTAATTAAGAATACTAAAGCTATATTGTTAATTATGGCAAAATGAAACCATCATTTGAACAAATAACAACAGGGATTGAAAACTCTTTTTCAGTTGTCGAATTAAATTTAAACCGCTTTGATGGGCCTTATCACTTCCATCCGGAAATAGAGCTCACTTGGATTCGAAATAGTTCGGGAAAACGGTTTGTGGGTATTAATATTTCTGATTATGAACCCGGCGATTTGGTTTTGTTGGGTGCAAATATTCCTCACTGTTGGCAAAGCATGAATGAATCATCGACTGATAATGCACAAGCAGTAGTCATTCAGTTTCGCTCCAATTTTGCAGGCGATGCCTTCCTGATGTTGCCTGAACTAAAGAAAATTCAGGAATTAATATTAAAATCGGAAGCCGGCATTATTATTCAGGGTGAAACAAAGCCTAAAATAATCTCAAAAATAAATCAATGCTTAACCGCCGATAAATTGCACAGAATACTGATTTTGATTGAAATTCTTGACCTGATTTCAAATTCAGAAGAAACAAAACTTATTGATCAACCACTCACGTGGCACAATAAATTATCAGCTGATAAAGAGCGCTTTCAGAATGTTTTCAGCTACCTGATTCAAAATTATCAGCATGATATTTCTCTGAAAACAGTAGCAGGAATTGCCAATATGTCTCCCAATGCTTTTTGCCGGTATTTCAAAAATGTAACGAGAAAAACACTTTTAGAAAGCGTAAGAGAACTCAGAATTAACCAGGCTTGTCAATTGCTTCGGAACACGGCAAAACCAATAAATGAAATTTGTTTTGAATCTGGCTTTGGAAACATATCCTATTTTAATAAAACATTCAAAGAAGTTACAGGATATACACCCTTACACTATCGAAACTTATAATATAATATCAGAGTATTGAATCATTCTGGACTTTGAGTATGGAGCATAACGGGGGGAGGTATGAAATCGTTGGGGATTACAGAGCACTTCACAGTCAACCAGGCATAAACTTTTATAGAAGCCCAAAGCTTGATTTAACCATTGAACCGCAACTTTTGGGTAAGTGCTGTTATGGCACGTTATTCTTTTCATTATCTGTCTTTTATCACTTTTAAATCCTTTGAAAAGTCAGAATATCGGTCGTCTTCTAATAGTCTTGTCCGAACTTCTATCAACTGTTCAATTAATGTGTCAGGAATATTATATCTTGCTCCCAAACTTCTACGTCTTTCCGTTTGTGTGAAATTTTGATATTTATCCCAATGTATTTCTGGTGTATTCACTAATTCAATCATTTCTCTTAAAATCTCGAAAAGTTCTTTTGTCTCGTTTGAGCTTCTTTCAAAATAGTCAAGTTGCTTCAAAATATCGTTAGGAAGTGCATATCGCCAATTTTCTATTGAGTTCCTTCTGTAATAATACCAACCGCCTTCTTTAAAGTTTCTGACAATTATCTTTTGAAGGATTATTGTGTCCATTGAGACAGGTCTGTCACTTGAAAATGCTTTTTTTACCATTGCAATTTGTTCCACAGAACTTTCAGTAATCTGTTTTTTCAAAATCTCAATGGTCTGTTCATCAAAGTCTACCCCATATTTTACCTTAGCAATTCTTATTTCTTGGTCAATATAGTTGTAGTCTTTTTCAAATCTTTGGTGGTATGCTGAATTGAGTTTTTCTTGATTAACTGTAGTTGTTAATTGAAGTGTAAATGCTGTCAGTATGCAAAAAAGGAACGATAGAAAAATCCATCTTCCTGCTTGGTAAACAAGTTTAACAGTAAACCAACTTTGCATAAATACCACAATTGGCATTAACACGAAAAGTATCCAGTATTCTTCATAAAGGTGTAAATGATTGTCGAAACCGGGGGTTCCGAATAATACAATTGGTAGGATTGAGCCAAACCGCGATATTATCATCAGAATGACCCAAAAAATTAAAAGTGCATTGGTAATTGAAAGCTGTTTATAAATTCTGTCTTTTCTCCGATTATGGTTCTTGTTCAGCATCCAAATCCAAATTGTGATTGAAAGTCCCAGCACAGTTGAAAGGAAAGAGAAGAAATAGTTAAAAAATAGAAGTTCATTTTCTTTTAAAATCAGCAAGTCCGCGGACATACTTGTCAATAGTCTAAGCGTTTCTCTTGAATGATTGAAAAACAATGAAATTGAAATTGCTGAAATCAGTCCTGCAACAATTCCAGTCCAAAATCTCTGTCGACCGATATTCTGAATTGATATTTTTTCTTTTCTAAATCGAATGTTTGTCATTTAGCTCTGTCTTTCTATAATGTGCCATAACTCGAAAATATCCTCCACAAACTAGTCATTTAATTAATTACACGCAATTACAATCATTTGCCCCCGCTTCCATTTCCATATCTTTATCTATATTGCAGGGTGCTTATTACCCCCGAAAGTTACAAAGGAAACCCATATGTCAAGAATATTCAATGGAATTTTGAATATTTTTTGCACTGCCGTTTAAGCATTCCATCCCGGGCTCTGGTGTGGCCGTCAGGAAATTTTTCGGAATCCTGCACCGGGCAATGGTATTGTTAGCTGTTTAGATGTCAATGGCCTCAAAAAACGCCTTTAGCTTTACGGCATCCAGTTTCCCGTTGGTCCTTACCCCGCTGCAGAGGTCGAGGCCGTAGGGCTGCACCGCTTCTATGGCCTGTTTTACATTGCCGCTGTGGAGTCCGCCGGCCAGAAAAACGGGTACGGTGACCGAGCGGGTGATTTCGCGGCTGATCTCCCAGTTGTGGGTGCGGCCGGTGCCGCCCAGCACCTTTACCGGCAGGCCGGGATTGCCGCTGTCGAGCAGCAGGGCATCCACAAAAGCGGCAGCTTCTGTGGCCTCGTTTAGTGAGTTGTGGTCGCTTACATGGATCACCTGCACCAGCTTTACATAGGGCAGTTCGCGGCGAAGCGCCTCGTAAGCGCCTGCTTCCGGTTTGTCAACCAGCTGAATAACGGAGGTGTAAACTTTTTTGTAATGCCTGATAATATCCGTGGCACTGGTTTCACTGGTCAGCAGAAAGGTGGAGACCGGCGGCGGCACCGCGCCGGCAATGCGGTGGATCAGTTCATCGCCGATCACCCCCGGTCCGCTGGGCATCTGTCCCACCAGACCCAATGCGGAAGCCCCCGCATCCATGGCTGCTTTCGCCTCTTCAATGCTGCCGATGCAGCAGACTTTTACCCTTGGCCTTGTCATACCTGCTCAATGATAAGTACATAAGTTTGCTTCCGCGGGTTCAGGGAAGCAGGCCCAAAATTAAGTAAAACGGAGCAGTTGTAAAGGTTGTAAACTTACATTTCACGGGAATCCGCTGCACTACTGCATAAGCAGGGCAGCATCCCCGGTCAGACGGGCAAGTTCTTCATCCTTATCCGCCAGGGTGCGCAGGTGGTGGCGGAGTTGCAGCTGCACTTCCGGTTCGGAGGCGGTTTCGCTCAGCAGTTCCAGCAGTTCGGTCATCAGCAGCCATTCGCCGGGGTAACGGTTGAGCAGCTCCCCGGCCAGGGCTGCGGCATCGAAAGTCAAAGCCTTGTTTTCGCGCTTGTCCCTTACCTGCTGGTAGAGCCGGTGCAGGGCCAGGGCTTCGGGGGTATGTTCAATTTTATGGGTGCGTTCGGCCGGGGCTTCAAACAGGTAGCCGAAAGCTTCCGGATCGGCCGGTCCGGGCCAGGCCGAGGTAACGGATTCACCCACGGCCATATCATACATGCCCCATTCCGGCCTGAACAGGGTTTCCTGTCCGAGGGTAACGGTGCAGCCGGAGAAGCCCAGGATCAGGGTGCGCCCGTTCCGCCTGATGATATATTCAAGCATGCCTTCCGCCTTTACGCCGCTTTCAAATGTAAGGCTTACCCGTTTGCCGGGGATAATGCCGGCGTCGGCCAGCGCCCCTTCGTCCATGGTTTCGGGTTTCAGTCCGCCGGCAAGCCTGCCTGCCGGGCTGCCAAAGCCGTGGGGGTGGCTGGCTTTACCCTGCCCCTCAAATTCTTTATTCTGATGGCAGAGGCTTGTCGGCCCTGTTGTTTTCAGGTATATAACTTCGTTGTCGCGGATAACGGAGCCGCTGAAGGTGCCGCTGATCTGCAGGCCGGAGCTGAGCTCCACGGTGGCGGTATTCCCCGAGGCTTCCGCTTTGGTGAGCGCATAGGCGCCGCCCCTGCGCAGGGCCATGCCGTCGGCAAACTGATTGAGCACGGTGTTCAGGTGGTTAAAATCAGGGGTGACAAACAACTGTGGCTGCTGGGTGGTGATGTCGAAGCTGATACCGGCGGCATCAATGGAATAGGGGAGTTTCTTCACCCGGGGTTTCAGGCAGTTCATGCTTTCGCCAATGGAAGAGAGCAGCCCTGCCCCGTAAATCTTAAAGTTTTCCGTATCGCCGATCAGCCCGTACTCCACGGTCCACCAGTGCAGGTTGCGGATCAGCGCCATCTCGCTGGGTTCGCCCATATTTTGTTCGAGCAGGGCCAGGCGGGCTTCCGCCTGTTCAATTTTTCGGGCAGGGGTATAGGGATCCGCTTTCAGGATGGAAAGGTGGCGGATGGCTTCGTACAATTCATAATCGCGGGCCGAGGAGAAGGCTTTGGCGCCGATCTCTCCGAAAAACCGGAGGTATGCGGCATATTCGGGGTCGGCGATGATGGGGGCATGGCCGGCCGCTTCGTGGATGATATCGGGCGCCGGGGTGTAGGCGATCTGGTCGGAGGGGCGTATATCGGCGGCGATCACCAGCACATTGTAAGCCTGGAATTCCATAAACGCCGCCGGAGGGATAAATCCGTCGACCGCCACGGCCGCCCAGCCGATCTCCTTCAGGATGCGGTTCATGCCGTACATATGGGGGATGGTGTCGATGCTGATCCCGGTTTTCCGGAGGCCTTCGGTGTAAGAGCCATGCGCGTGCCGGCTCAGGAAACGCACGTTCTGCCGCATCACGTAGCGCCACACCGCGTGATCCTGCGCGGTATAGGAATGATAAGGCTGATCAATCACCAGGCCCAGCAGGTGGCGGGGCAGTTTCTCCAGTACTTCATTCAATTCCATAGAAAGGTTCTTTACTTTTGCAATTTTCAGATCCCTGCCGTGACCGGAAATATGCAAAAAACGACATCTGTTTATACTAACAAGCAACCCCGGCCGAAAGTTTACGCCACCCTGCCGGTGCTGAACGAATCGGAGAATATCCGGCAGCTGATCGCTGATATCCGGGCGCAGGATTATCCGGACTGGATGCTGCTGGTGTGTGTCAATCAGCCTGAACATTGGCACGAACTGGAAGATAAGGCCGCCGTCTGCCGCGATAACGCCCTCACCATGGAATATCTGGCTGGCCTGGGGGATGCGCGCATCATGGTGATCGATCGCAGCAGCCGGGGCAAGGGGTGGATCGGTCGCCGACACGGGGTGGGCTGGGCCAGGAAAACGGCCATGGATGCCGCTGCCGGGATGGCCGGGGATGGGGATGTGATCCTGAGTATGGACGCCGATACCCGATACCTGCCGGGCTATTTCGCTTCGGTGGTGCAGGCGCTGCGACGTCATCCCGGAGCCATGGGGTTTTCGGCCCCCTATTATCACCGGCTTACCGGCGATGAAACCGCCGACCGCTGCATATTGCGCTACGAGCTTTATATGCGGAATTATGCCATCAATATGATGATCATCCGGAATCCCTATTGTTTTTCGGCCATAGGATCGGGCATGGCCTGCACGGCGGCCGTTTACCGGAAGGTGGGCGGACTCACGCCCAAAATGAGCGGGGAGGACTTCTATTTTATCCAGAAACTCCGCAAGGCCGGTCCGGTGATTATCGGCAGTGAAGTGGAAATTTACCCTGCGGCCCGCTTCTCCGACAGGGTTTATTTTGGCACCGGTCCCGCCATGATCCGCGGCAGGGAGGGCCGTTGGGACAGCTATCCGGTTTACGCCATGGAGAGTTTCGGCAGGATTGCCGCCACTTATGCACTGTTTCCGGAGCTTTATAAGCGTGATTTACCGGTTCCCCTGGATGATTTTCTTTTGCAGCTGAGCGATGGCGGCTCTTTCCGGGAACCCTTACGCGCCAACTCGACTTCGGCGGAAGCCTTTACCAGGGCCTGTATGCAGCGGCTCGACGGCCTGCGGATACTGCAGTTCCTGAAGGCTGACAATGAAAACTATCCCCTTACGGACGAAGAGAAGTTATCCGCGCTGCTTGCATCAGAGGTATTTACCGATGCCGAAAGAACCGGCTTGCCCGTGTTGCGGCGGTTTGACGAATGCACGGTACAGGAACTGGATGCCATCCGCAACGCACTTGCCGCAAAAGAGCGTAAATTGCAGCAGCAAATACAACTGGCATGAACGCTGAACGCATGATTTTTATCCTTGGCCCCACCGCGACGGGCAAAACGCGGGTTGCGGCCCTGGCCGCCAGTGCGCTGGGGGCTGAAGTAATCTCGGCCGACTCACGGCAGGTATACCGGGGTATGGACCTCGGCAGCGGCAAGGATATGGAGGATTATGTGGTGGAAGGGGGGCGGGTGCCCGCCCATCTGATCGATATTGCCGATGCCGGCAGCCGCTACAGTATCTATGATTACAGCAGGGATTTCGACAGGGCGGTGCGGGAGATCACCCAACGAAGCCGCCCGGTGGTGGTTTGCGGGGGCAGTGGAATGTACCTCGAAACGGCCCTCGGCCTGTACAGCCTGGCCGAAGCGCCCGAAGACCCCGTGTTCAGGGAGAAGGCCGCCGGCATGAGCGATGAAGCCCTGGCGCAGATGCTTCAGGGACTTTCGGATCTGCACAATACCACCGACCTCACCGACCGCGGACGGCTGATCAGGGCCATAGAAGTAGCCATGGCGGATAACGACAGGGATCATGATTTTCCGCAGAGGATTGTTAAGGCCAACAGACAGCTGATCTTCGGCATCAGCATGCCCCGGGTGCTGATCCGCGAAAGGATTACGGCACGGCTTAAAGCCAGACTGGAGGCGGGGATGTTGAATGAAGTCAGTCAATTATTAAACAGCGGGGTGTCTCCTGAAGACCTCAGGTATTACGGGCTGGAATACAGGTACCTGACCATGCACCTGACAGGAGAAATCAGTTATGACGAGATGTTCAGCAGCCTGAACACCGCTATTCACCAGTTTGCCAAGCGGCAGATGACCTGGTTCAGAAGGATGGAAAAAAAAGGCCTGAAAATCAGGTGGCTGGATGGAATGAACGGCCCGGAATTCAACGCGGAGATCATCGCCGCTGCTTACAGGGATAATTAGTTTTCATGTTTTCGAAAATTGGTGAACCAATCTTGTTTATTTATGTTTATGGAATCAGTCAGATATATTAAACAAACTTTTTCAATACCCGGATGAAGAAATTATTTTTACCCTTGCTGATTGTATTGTTTTCCTTTGCTGCGACGGCGCAGAACGGAACGATCAGGGGCCGTGTTTTCAATGAAAAGAGCAATGAGCCCCTTCCGTTTACCAATATCGTGATATTCGGCACCAACATAGGGTCCACTTCCGACCTTGACGGAAACTTTATTTTTACCGGGATTCAGCCCGGTTTTGTGAAACTGGCGGCTACTTCCGTTGGATTTGAATCCTACATCAGTGAAGAGTTTCAGGTGACCAATGCCAAGACGGTGTTTGTGGATATCCCGATGCGTGAGACAGCCATTCAGCTGGAACAGGTAGTGGTGAAGGCCTCGCCATTCCGGAAGACCGAGGAAAGCCCGGTTTCCATGCGCACGCTGGGCATCGGTGAGATTGAAAAGAGTCCGGGCGCCAACCGGGACATCAGTAAGGTGATACAGGCTTTGCCGGGGGTGGCTTCCACCGTTTCGTTCCGCAACGACATCATTGTGCGCGGCGGCGGACCCAGTGAAAACCGTTTCTATCTCGACGGTATGGAGATTCCCAACCTCAACCACTTCGCCACACAGGGATCCGCCGGCGGTCCGGTGGGCATCATCAATGTGGATTTTATCCGTGAAGTGGACTTCTATTCCGGCGCTTTTCCGGCCAACCGCGGAAATACCCTGAGTTCGGTGATTGAAATGCGGCAGATCGACGGGAACCCCGAGCGGCTGATCTTCAAGGGCGCTGTCGGCGCTTCCGACCTGGCGCTTACCCTCAACGGTCCCCTGAGCGAGAACACCACCTTTCTGGTGTCAGCCCGCCGCTCTTACCTGCAGTTTCTGTTCGACCTGATCGGCCTGCCGTTTCTGCCTACCTATAACGACTTTCAGTTTAAGGTGAAAACCCGTTTCGACCAGAAGAACGAACTTACCTTTCTGGGTATCGGCGCCATTGATAAATCGGTGCTGAATACCGGGATTAAGGATCCCACCGAAGATCAGCGTTATATCCTCAACTACCTTCCGGTGAATGAACAGTGGAATTATGCCATAGGCGCTGTGTACAGGCATTTCAGGACTAACTCCTTCGATACCTGGGTGCTCAGCCGCAATATGCTCAGCAATGTGGCCTACAAGCACATCAACAACGATGAAAGCCTGCCGCTTTCCATTGACTATACCTCCCAGGAAATGGAGAACAAATTCCGTTACGAGAATTCATCACGGATCAACGGCTACAAGATTATTGCCGGCGGGGGCGGAGAGTATGCCCGCTATACCACCAACACCTTTCAGCAGGTTTTTATTCCCCTTGCCGAGGATACGCTCCGCGAGATCAGGTATGGATCGGAAATTGACATGTTTAAATACCATGCTTTTGCCCAGGTGAGCCGGAACTTCGCAAACGACCGCCTGATCCTGTCGCTGGGCATGCGTACCGACGGCAATTCCTATTCGGAGAATATGTCAAATCCTTTAAACCAGTTATCCCCGAGGTTTTCGGCGGCATGGGCGCTTACCGATAAATTCTTCCTGAATTTCAATACCGGCCGTTATTTCCAGCGGCCGGCCTATACCACCCTGGGTTACCGCGACAATGCGGGCAGGCTCGTAAACAAGGATAACAACCTGAAATACATTGCTTCGAACCATGTAGTGGCTGGAGTGGAATACCGACGGAATGAAACGGCGAAACTAACCCTGGAGGGTTTTTACAAACATTACAATGATTATCCGGTATCGGTGGTTGACTCCATATCCCTGGCCAACAAGGGTGGTGATTTCGGGGTATTCGGCAACGAAGAGGTGACCTCGACCGGAACAGGAAGGGCTTACGGTTTTGAGGTTTATCTGCGCGACCGGCTGATGGACCGGGTAGACCTGATTGTCTCCTATACGTTTGTAAGAAGTGAGTTTAAGGATTTTAACGATAAATTTATTCCCTCAGCCTGGGATAACCGGCACCTCCTGAACACCACCCTGGGAATAGATCTTGGGAAAAACTGGAATCTGGGAGCCAAATGGAGGTTTATCGGCGGAAGCCCTTTTACCCCCTGGGACCTGGACCGTTCTTCGCTGCGCGAGGCCTGGGATGCCCGCCGGCAGGGATATCTCGACTTCAGCCGTTTCAACACCCTGAGGACGGAAAACGCCCATCAGCTGGATGTCAGGGTGGATAAGCAATACTTTTTCGATAAGTGGTCGTTTAATTTTTATGTGGACATCCAGAATGCCTATAACTTTCAGCAGGAAGGGGCGCCCAACCTTACCACGGTGACCGATGGTCTTGGTAATGACCTTATCGATCCGGCCGATCCTTCGCGCTACCAGATCAAGGAGGTGGTGAATCTGGCAGGCCGTTTGCTGCCGACAGTGGGAATTATTGTGGAATTTTAACCTGAACGGAGATGAGTGATATGAAAAACATAAACAACACCCTGATCACGCTGGTACTTGTTGCTTCTGCGGTTGCCCTGATAGCCTTTGTCCCGGGGGGCGATGGTTTTCAGAAGCGCAAAAAGGCAAAAGCGGTGGAGCACCTGACTTTTCAGACCAATATTAACGGGCAGGGCAATGCCCTGAACCTGGAGTTTGTCAAAGGACCTGAGCATAACCATCCGTTGATGGCGGTTTGGATCGAGGATATAGATGGCAATTACATTCAGACATTATTCGTGGCTGCATCCATTGCCAAAGGGGTTTTCGCTTACGGTGACAAATCCACCGGCAGGTGGAAGGCCGGTGAGATACAGCGTCCCGCTGCCCTGCCTTACTGGGCGCATAAGCGGAATGTGATGAACGACAAGGGCAACTTTATGCCCCGTCCGGGCTTTGAGGTTCCGGATGCTTATTCGGGTGCCACCCCCAAAGCAAATTTCACCCTCGAAACAAGGACTGACAAGCCTATGAGCGGAAAATTCCGGGTGCTGATGGAGATCAACCAGAGCTGGGACTGGAACCGCTACTGGACCAACAATAAATTTCCCGATGACAGGGAGTACAAGACCTCTTCGCAACCCGCCATCGTCTATGCCGCAGAAGTGACGGCGGGTGTGCCCGGGGAATACCCCATGCAACCAATCGGGCGCAGCCACCATGCCGGTGCCGACGGAAAGCTTTACAATGACCTGGAAACCCTCACCACTGCCATGAAAATCGTGGAATCGGTCAAGGTGGTGGTGAAGGCAGGCAACTGAAGATTGTCATGATTGTGGCTTCGATTGCAATCGGAGCAACTGCTGCCCCGCGCAAAGCCTCCGCCATACCGGGGTAAGCTGCAATGACGCAAAGAATGTTTTGCGAACCCGCAATTTCTTGTGTTAGCGCGCGTCTTCAGACGCGTGCCACGGACCTCAACAGAATAAAGCCTGCATAACCAAGCCCGCGCAAAGTCGCAATGACGCAATGATTATTCTGCGTCCCCGCATTTCCTGACTTCTCCATAGGGCCTGACTAAAAAATTCAACGACCTGACCTAACAAGTCTTCTTCCGACTTGTCAGGTCTTCTTTCTACTGATATTCCAATCAATTCCTGGTGATGTCAGCACAAACTGTTGACTTTCTTCTTTTTATCCGCTCAGGCCGCGGGGCCTCGCATATTTTTTTGGCCTGGACAAGTATGTCCGCGTAAGCGGGATCAACAATTAAAATAGGATTGGCCTTCCAAAAATGGCGTTAAGAAAACAGGCAGCGAAAAAATAGAGAAGAAACGCCTGCGATGATGGCTGGCGATGCACGGGAGATTTTTGTACATCGGTATTCAGTAGGGTGAAATTGTAACAACCTTCGTTTCTTCCTGCCCAAACGCTCGCCTGTTTTCAGCCATTTTTGGAAAGCCTTGATCTTTTGGTACTTTTGGATCAAGCCAAAAGTACAGGAACTAAAGAAAAGGTAATCCGTTGGGAATGAGTGATTTTCCATGCAGATGCGCTTCAACTTGTCAGGTCTTCTTTCTACTGATATTCCAATCAATGCCTAATGATGTCAGCACAAACTGTTGACTTTCTTATTTTTATCCGCTCAGGCCGCGGGGCCTCGCATTCGCAACACGACTGCCTGTTTTTCTGTAGTACCAAGGTTAGCTGTTTTAGTTTTATAAGATGATATAGCTTACGAAAACCAGAAGGTCGCTTTTGCGAATGCTGAAATTTTTTCGCACTGCCTTACGTTACTGGGATTACAAAGAAAACAGAGAATCATGGAATCCAGTTAGCGCGCGTCTTTAGACGCGTGCCACGGACAACAGATGAGATGAATCCTTAAATTTTCAAATTCTCAAATCCTCAAATCCTCAAATCCTCAAATCCTCAAATCCTCAAATCCCTGAACCTTAATCATGCGCTTTATCCCCCAGCAGGGGAACAAACCTGAACCTGCCGTGCTGCATGGTTTCGAAAGAGCCGTCGGCATTTCTTTTAACGGAGGTCATAATCTGGTAGTCGTCGTCATCTACAGGGATAACGAGGATTCCGCCCGGTTTCAGCTGTTCTTTCAGGGCGTCGGGGATATAGGGGGCGCCGGCAGTCACGATAATCTTATCGAAAGGGGCAAAAGCGGGCAGACCTTTGTAGCCGTCGCCGAAGAATGTTTTGATCAGGTAACCAGCAGCCGGGAGCATCTCCTTTGCTTTTGAATACAGGGCACGCTGCCTCTCCACCGAGAATACCTTGGCGCCCATCTGGTAGAGAATACTGGCCTGATAGCCTGAGCCGGTGCCGACTTCCAGAATTTTATCCCCTTTCTTAACCTGCAGCAGCTGGGTTTGAAAAGCAACGGTAAAGGGTTGTGAGATGGTTTGTCCGGCAGCTATGGGGAAGGCCTTGTCTTCGTATGCAAACTCCAGAAACCCGCTGTCGAAAAACCAGTGACGGGGGACAGCCTCCATTGCCCTGAGTACGTTTTCATCAGATATTCCTTTTTGCCTTACGGTCTCTGTCAGTTTCTTTCTCAGTCCTTTATGACGGAATGTGTCGGTAAATTTATTCCCGCTCATCGAATTGCCCCGCTTATGATAAATTGTGGCCAAAATTACTAATTTCGCAGGGTTTTACTAATTCATCATTCTCAACTTCTGAATATGCTTAAAATCGGCGTGTTGGGTGCAGGGCACCTGGGAAAAATTCACCTGAAATGTATCAAACAGACGGACAGGTATGAACTTGTCGGTTTTTACGATGCCGATGCGGAGAACGCCCGTAAGGTGGAAAAAGATTTATCGGTGAAATCATTCGACACCATCGATGAACTGATCGACCAGGTAGATGTGGTGGATATTGTGACTCCGACCCTGTCGCATTTCGACTGCGCTTCAAAAGCACTGAAAAAATTCAGGCACGTGTTTATTGAAAAACCGGTGGTTACCACTCCGGAGGAAGCGCGCCTGTTGATTGACCTGGCGGAAGAAGCCGGCGTGAAGGTTCAGGTGGGGCATGTAGAGCGGTTCAATCCCGCTTTTATCGCGGCATCCCCATATATCGAAAATCCTATGTTTATAGAGACCCATCGCCTGGCCCAGTTTAATCCCAGGGGCACCGATGTACCGGTAATCCTTGACCTGATGATCCATGACCTGGATATCGTGCTCAGCATTGTGAAGGCAAATATCCGGAAAGTGAGTGCCAGCGGTGTGGCAGTGGTGAGCGATACGCCGGATATTGCCAATGCACGCATCGAATTCGACAATGGCTGCGTGGCGAATCTGACTGCCAGCCGGATATCGATGAAGAACATGAGGAAATCAAGGTTCTTTCAGCGGGATGCTTACATTGCCGTTGATTTTCTGGATAAAAAGACAGAGATTATCCGTATGCGTGGGGTGGATCCTGCCACTGCCGATCCCCTGGCCATGATCCTTGATCTGGGCCCCGGCAAACTGCCCAAACAGATATTGTTTGACCAGCCCGAAGTGAAGCCGCTGAATGCCATACAGACAGAGCTTGAAAGTTTTGCCGATGCGATCAATAACAACACATCTCCGCCGGTTACCATCAACGATGGCTATGCCGCGCTGGACCTGGCATACAGGATCATCGGTAAGATGAACAGTGCAGCAAACCTGATCTGATCCGGAAAGGATTTAAAATTCCGAAAAAAATTTTTTTTAAAATCAGCAATGCAGGCAATAATTGCATGCCATAAGCGTTCATTCCTGCATAAGGTAAAGCCAGCGAAAACCGGGAATTTATGAGGGGAAAATTACCAATAGCCAGGTTATTATTTCTGTTTGTATTTATAGCCATTCTCTCAGGGGGTTGTGAAAAGAAGGATGATGCTTCGTTGGTGCCATCTTATCTCTTTATTGAAAAAATCGGTTTAAATACGCAGTATGAGCAGGGAACCGCTTCGCACAAGATCACGGATGCGTGGGTGTATGTGGATGAAACCCTGATCGGTGCCTTTGAACTGCCGGCAACCGTCCCTATCCTCTCGGAAGGCCTGAAGAAGGTCACCATAAGGCCGGGCATCAAGCTGAACGGCATCTCAGGCACCAGGGCCATATATCCTTATTTTGCCCCGATCGTTAAAGATATTGTCCTGGTCAGGGACAGTGTAATCCAGGTCACAGATACAGTTACTTCATACCGTCAGGGTGTATTGTTCCCATGGATGGAGAGTTTTGAGCTGAGCAGCATGACGCTCGACACGACCGCTAAAAGCACGGTGAGGTTGCAGCGGACCAACGATCCGGCATTGCGTTTTAACATGACCGGAGAGCCGGGCGAGTACTCGGGATTTGTGCACCTGCCGGCAGATACCTCTATATTTGAGGCTGTAACCAGTGAAGCCTACGACTTTCCGGCTGCCGGCTCCGAAGTATTTCTGGAGATGAACTACAAAACTGATAACGCGCTGGTTGTAGGCGTTTTTTACCTTTCTTCAGGGATGCAGGTGCAGCGCCCTTTGCTGATTCTCAATAAAAGTGAAAACTGGAATAAAGTATACGTTAACCTTACGGTTCCCAAGTATGATACCCCGAATGCAACTGACTTCAGGATATTCTTCGGGGCACAGACGGATGAAGGCATGGAACAGGCCGGTATTTATCTTGATAACCTGAAACTGATATATTTTAATACTGCGAAATGAATAAAAAACTACAGGTCGCACGTTACGTCATTGCAGATTTCATTTCAGCCTTGCTGGCCTGGGGAGCCTTTTTCGTTTACCGGAAGTATGCCGCTGATCCCAATGTATTTGAATACCCGGAAGTTATCTATCAGGATTCCAACCTCTTGTACGGATTGGTTTTTATTCCCCTCTTCTGGTTGTGCCTGTATGTGATGATGGGAACCTACCGGCGGATTTACCGGAAATCCCGCCTGAGAGAACTGGGACAGACCCTGCTGATCACCGTTATCGGCGTGATGATCCTGTTTTTTGCCCTGATTCTTGACGATACCATCGTTTCATATAAGAATTACTATCAGTCGGTGCTGGTGCTTTTTGCCCTGCACTTTGTCCCTACCTACCTGCTGCGCCTGATACTCACCTCAATAACCGCCTATAAAATCCATCATAAACTTATCGGATTCAACACCATCATTGTCGGAAGCAACGGGAATGCCATATCAATTTATAACGAGATTGAAAATCAGGAAAAATCAAGCGGAAACCGCTTTGTGGGTTTTGTGAATGCAGCTCCTTACAAAGATTATAAGCTTGAGAAATTTCTGAAGCATCTCGGCCAGATCAGTGATTTGAAACAGGTGATAAAAGACTACAGCGTGGAAGAAGTTGTGATAGCCATTGAGCGCTCGGAGGTAAAGACAATAGAGCAGATCATTACGGAGGTTGAAGATACCAATGTGGTGATCAAAGTGATTCCTGATATGCAGGACTACCTTTTGGGAACCCTGAAATCAACCTCGATCTTTCACACGCCGCTGCTTCAGATCTCACCGGATCTTATGCCGGCCTGGCAGCAATCGCTTAAACGCATCATTGACATTGTGGCATCCATCATTGCCATGATTATTTTAATCCCTGCTTATCTCGGGGTGGCCATAGGCATAAAGCTTACTTCGAAAGGCCCGGTTTTTTACAGGCAACCGCGTATCGGTCTGCACGGGAAGCCTTTTAATATGGTAAAGTTCAGGAGTATGTATGTGGATGCCGAGAAGGGCGGAGTGCCCCAGCTTTCCTCGAAACACGATCCGCGGATTACCCCTTTCGGCCGGTTTCTCCGGAAAGTCAGGCTCGATGAGATTCCCCAGTTCTGGTCCGTACTCAAAGGCGATATGTCCCTGGTCGGCCCCCGGCCTGAAAGGCAGTATTTTATCGACCAGATCATTCAGCGCGCGCCCCATTACCGATTGCTGCAGAAAGTAAAACCCGGCATCACTTCATGGGGTCAGGTAAAATATGGCTATGCCGAAAATGTGGACCAGATGGTGGAACGCCTGAAATTCGATATCCTTTACATCGAAAATATGTCCCTGGCCATGGACTTTAAAATCCTGATCTATACCATGCTGATCGTAGCCCAGGGCAGGGGTAAATAATGCCCTGCACTGAATGGGTTGAATTTCTGAACCGACCGAAGGGAGTTTCCCATTAACGGCGGTGGGAGCTAATCTTTGAATCTTTGAATCTGATATGCCACGAATGCACGAATATAAGAATGTTCGAATGCACGAATTAATCTGCCACTAAAGCACGGAAACACAAAAATTCAAAGAATATTTGAAACCTTGAATAGACCGAAGGGAGTTCCCCGCTAACGTCGGTGGAAGCTAATCTTTGAATCTTTGAATCTGATATGCCACGAATGCACGAATGTAAGAATGTTCGAATGCACGAATGTAAGAATGTTCGAATGCACGAATTAATCTGCCACCAAAGCACGGAAACACAAAAATTCAAAGAATATTTTTTTAATCCTTGAATCGACCGGAGGGAGTTCCCCGCTAACGTCGGTGGGAGCTAATCTTTGAATCTTTGAATCTGATATGCCACGAATGCACGAATGTAAGAATGTTCGAATGCACGAATTAATCTGCCACTAAAGCACGGAAGTACAAAAAACCACAGATTATTTTTTGAAACCTATACCCGCACAAGTGGAATTGAATCTTTGTCCCGCACTTGCGGGATTGATTTTTTGAATCCTTGAATCCTTGAATCTTTTAATCTTTGAACCTTAAATCACCATTCCTTAAAAATAAAAAACACCGCCATCACGATAAACCCGAATCCCACCAGGTAATTCCATTTCATAGGCTCCTTCAGGAACAGCACTGAAAATGCACCGAAAACGATCAGGGTAATTACCTCCTGAATGGTTTTGAGTTGGGCGACCGAGAAGGTGCCATGTCCGTAGCGGTTGGCGGGAACCATCAGCATATATTCGAACAATGCAATGCCCCAGCTTACCAGGATTACTTTCCACAGGGCGGCTTCCTTGAATTTGAGGTGGCCGTACCAGGCGAAGGTCATGAAAATATTGGATGCAATCAGCAGCAGTATGGTTCTCATTGCCTGAGATTTTTAGCGCCGCGAAATTAGCGAAAATCGGTGTTGCCGGGAAGATTTGTAACTTTGAAAAAACAGCATGTAACCAATGATACCCGGAAGACTTGTTTTTACAATTGCCTTACTTTTTTCATTTCACGGGATTGCTGCATACTGCCAGTCAGTGCCGGGGGCTGATACGCTTGCCGCGGAAAAGTTTTTCTATGCAGGCGCCCGGGTTCATTACGGCTCCATGATCATCCACAGCAGGGCCATCAAAGATATCGGCAAAGCCTATCCGCTGGGTCTTGAACTTACCCTTGGCCGGCACACGGCTACCGGGCAGGCCCGGGATGCATGCAATTGTTATCCGAAATCCGGCGTGATCCTCGGACTCTGGGATTTCGACAAACCTGAGATACTTGGTCGCGGTGTATCAGCCATTGCATTTATTGAGCCGGTTTTCGGGGCCCGTAAACGGTTCTCTTTCTCAATCAGGGCTGGTGTCGGATTTGCATGGCTTTCGCATCCCTACAACCCGGTTACAAACCCTTTTAATTTTTCTTACAGCACCCATGTCGCTTTCCCGCTGTTGCTCGGCACCGTGCTCGATTACCGGATTTCACAGGGAACATTGCTGAACTTCGGTATCCTATACAATCATATTTCCAACGGAGGCCTGCGCGAGCCCAACAAGGGCATCAACTGGCCGACAATTGCGCTCGGACTGGATTTTTTCAGACAACCTCCACGCTTTCCGCAACGTGAAGTATCCGATTGGAAGCAGACAGACATGCAGCGGGTACAAAGAAACGTTTACCTTTTCGGGACGGCCAGGCAACTGAATCATGAAGAATTGAAGAAATATCCGGTATTAGGTATGGAGGCCTGGGTCAATTACAGGGTAAGCCGCTTGAGCAGGCTTGGAGCCGGAACCCTGTTACTTTACGATGGTTCCGATGGCGAAGAAATCCGCCGCAATCCGCTGAGTGAGGCCGATCCCTGCCGGGCCGGACTGATGCTGGGACACGGGTTCCTGCTCGGACGATTTGTCTTCAGCCAGGCTTTCGGAGTCTATCTTTATGATTCTTACAAAGCCGCCGATCCGGTTTACCAACGATACAGCCTCACACATCCGCTGGGCAAACACCTTGAAGCCGGCGTCAGCCTGATGGCCCACCGGCATGTGGCTGATTTTCTTGATTTCAGGCTTGGTTGGCGGTTTTGACGAACAGACAAGGAGAATTAGGGATTAGAGGATGAGAGGATGAAAGAATGAAAGAATGAAAGATAGTTTTTAGTGTGCGGGGGCGAAATGTCGTCGCCAGCCGGTCCCGGAATCCACCTAACAGGTTTTCTTCTAACCTGTCAGGTGTAAAAAAGCCGTCATATCCTGGTTCAGGCAAATGCTGGTACCGTCCGGAACATCCACACCGGCAGGGGCATTGCAACGTATCGTTTAACGAATAACCTGCAAACGCGCAGGTTCAGGTTAGATCATCATTGCAGGCAAGTCCTTCCGGGGATAATGATTAACTTTGCGGCTGAGTTAAAGCTAAATCACCGCATATGACCAAGCAGGAAATCATTGATACCTTTGATCCAAATGCGCCCGCCGCGGCTGAAGGCGGTTTGTTCGGACTGCCTTTCGATGCTGAACAATCGGATATCATCATCATCCCGGTGCCCTGGGAGGTCACGGTGAGTTTCGGCTCCGGTACCGGCGAGGGACCTGACGCCATCAAAGAAGCCTCTGCCCAGATCGACCTGCATCACCACGACTTCCCTGAGTTGTGGAAACGGGGCATTTACATGGACACCTGCCCTGATGAGCTGATCGCGGCCGGAAGGCGGGCAAAGGAACTGGCAGGGGATATTATTGCCGCCCTTGAAGAAGGGGAGGATATTCCGTCGAATTCCATTCTTACCGAAAAGCAAGAGCGCGTGAATGAGGCCTGTGCCCGGATGAATGAATGGGTTAAGGAAAGGGCCGCATTCTGGATAAAGAAGGGAAAACTGGTGGGACTTGCCGGCGGCGACCACAGCATCCCACTGGGATATATTCAGCTGCAGGGGGATCTGCACGAGCAATTCGGCATCCTTCATATCGACGCCCATATGGATCTGCGCGAAGCCTACGAAGGATTCACCTTTTCGCATGCTTCCATTTTCTATAATGTCCTGGAAACTGTCCCACAGGTTTCACGCCTGGTTCAGGTTGGCATCAGGGATTATTGCGAACAGGAAAACAATTATGTGCGGTCAGATGCTGAGCGGATCAGTGTCTATTTCGACCGTGAAGTCAGAAAGCGCATGTATAAAGGTGAAAACTGGGACAGGTTCTGTCATGAGATTGTGGAAAGCTTGCCTGAGAAAGTCCATATTTCGGTGGATATCGACGGACTTGATCCGAAGCTCTGCCCCAATACCGGAACTCCCGTGCCCGGCGGTCTCGGATACGAAGAGCTGATGCATCTGTTGAACGTATTGAAATCCGCCGGTAAAGAAATCATTGGCTTCGATCTTTGCGAAGTGTCTGCAAGCGAAGATGGCTGGGACGGCAATGTGGGCGCCAGGGTGTTGTTTCACCTTTGCGGGGTGCTGGCCGGCAGAAAGAATTGAGTAGCCAAAGAATATATGGTGAGAGGCAATCGTAACGGTTGCCTCTTTTTTTGGATCGAAAAATAAACCCTTATTAATAAGCAGGAAGCCCGGCAGGGTTGAACTATTGATTCAATCAGGATATTTCCTGTTAAGTGTTTGTTCAGTGCAATGCTGATTGTGCTGATTGCAGACACTTAATCGCTAAAGCATTGTCAAATGCCTTAACCGGGATAAAGTAAAAACGATTCAACGGTCCTGAAACAGCCTGAAAAAATATTTTTATACACAGAAAGTTGACTGTTGGAATTTCATAACATATAGCTCTGCTATTCAATGATATAAATAAACATTACAGCTATATAATTTCATGGCGCCGGGCGTTGGTAAAACAGATACAAGCGTTCGTAAACCGGATGCCAGCGTTCGTCAACCGGATTCATTTCATCAAAAAGTCATCGTTAATTTTAGAAGACAAACGTAAAAATAGTAACATATGAAATCAAAGACATTTACGCTTAGACTGTGCATGATCATTCTGATGACATGCCCGATCGTTCTCAATTCAATACAGGCTCAGATTCAGGTAGAGGGACTGATAAGTGAGAACGAAGGCTCTGCAGGCTGGGATGCCGACGGCTCCGGGCCTGAGCCTTATGGCAACGGCCATAGTACATTTTTATATTATGCTGCCACCCGCGACTACGTGGATAATAACTGCAATTATGGTGCCCATGTCACCGCTATTGGCAGTGATTTTCCCGTCTTATCCCAGGCGCTTGCAGCTCATGGTTATGATCCGGGGCAGTTGAAATTAAAAATGGGACTGGCTTCCCAGGGGGATGATCTGCAGGGTGCTGACTGGTTTGCCTTTGGCCCGGAAAATTATATGAACTTTTATCCGATTGACCTGAAGATCTATCTCGATGATGAGCTGATGATCACAGGCCTGGCGAATTATATGATATTTCATATAGGGTCTTCAACCGGTGGGTTCATTATTTGCGAAAGCAACTATTTCCTTCCCTTCGATGCATCGGGATTCAGCCCACCGGCTGTTCAGGAAGTGGCGGCCGCCTTCATGCAGGATGTCGGATCCGGCGAGCTAAAATTGAACTCGAATACATTCGGCGAGGCCCAGGATTTCACCGGTAACGGAAGGATTGGGTCGTATTATAATTTTAACTGCACCATCTCAAAGGGGCACCCCGAACTGCCTTTTCAGGGGCTGGCTGTAAATCATGAAGGCTTCGCCGGCTGGGATGCCGACGGCACCGGCCCGGAACCCAAACGCAATGGCCACGACACCCAGTTGTACTATATTGCTTCGCGGGATTATGATGACATTGACCCCGACCCCAATGCCTGTTTTGCCAGATTGTTGGGTGAAAATGGTTCCGGATTTCAAAATTTCGCTTTGCAGCTTGAATACAGGGGCTTTAATGCGGAACAGGTGAAAATAAAAATGGACGTTTGCAACCTCGGTGAAGACATTGAAGGGGAAGACTGGAGTTTTATCGGAGGTATTCACGAAGTGAGTTTTTACCATTCATTAATTTCTTGTGAGCTTAATGGCGAGCCTTTGTTTGGCTTTGTGTGCGATACGGTTAAAACCTGGCAGGATGTGAATCATCCTGGACTAGGATGGTGGGGAACATCGGCCGTCACTTCCATTTATAATGCCTCCGAAAACAGTTCGGAAGCAATACAGGCTGTAGCTGCTTCATTTTTTAAGGATATTGAAGACAGGCAGATTCAAACCGTTACAACGTTGTTAACCTATGCCAACCAGACCTTCAGCGGTAATGGAAGGCTGGATGGCGGTTTCTGGCAGATCAACGAAGCCGGGATGGTGGCCGTACCTGCCCGTGGAACTCAGATACAGCCGGGAAATCTTTCAGGCCACTGGACTATGGCCGGCCATCCGTACATTGTCAGCGGCGATGTTACCATACCTGATGGGCAGACATTGGTGATTGATCCGGGTGTATGGGTGAAATTCTCTGACAGAATCACTTTTAAGGTGGAAGGCGCCATCCAGGCCGTCGGCGATACCAGCAATACCGGAAGCATTATTTTTACCGCCGTAAATCCTGAACTGGGCTGGGGGCATTTTGTTTTCGACAGTACCGCCATAACCAATGAGGCTTCCGTTTTCAGACACTGCATTTTTGAATATGGATTTGCACCGGAGGCAGTGCCCTGGTCAGAACCAACCAATTGCGGAGGAGCCATTGCTATCCGCGCATACGACAATGTAATGATTGAGAACTGCGTTTTCCACCATAACCGTGCTTTGTTTAATGGTGAATATACCGCCGGCGGAGGCGCAATCGCATTATGGACCAGTAGCCCGGAAATCAGGAACTGTGTATTCAGCTCCAACCGCGCCAATTATTCCGGAGGGATCGTTTGCTATAATGCTTCTTCACCGGCAATAACCAACTGTTTGTTTTATGGCAACATATCGCTGAAAAATACGATAGATGGAGGTGGAGCAATTTTAGTAAGCACCTATTCAGACCCAATCCTGCTCAACAATACCTTTGTGAACAACCACTCCAATTTCAGAGGCGGCGCACTTGAAATTTACTATGAATCAGATCCTGACCTGATCAACAATATTTTTTGGGGCAACACCGCTCCGCTAAACAGCCAGGTATACATATCTTCCGGCAATTGCAATGCGAATTTCAGGTACAACGACATCGAGGGCGGACAGGCCGGCATCGGCCCCTTTGGCATTGGTTCGGGAGTTTATGAAAACAACCTGGAAACCGATCCCGCTTTCATGGATGCACTGGCGCTGAACTACCAGCTGGGGGAAGGATCGCCATGCATTGACGCCGGGATTCCCGATGTTACCGGACTCAACCTGCCCATGACCGATCTTCTGGGCAATGTACGGATCTGGGATGGAGGTGTAAACGGGACAATTGTTGATATGGGACCTTATGAGTTTGGCTCAGTGCTGTATGTTACCGGAATTGAAAAGATTGATCCCGGCAAAAACACCCCGGAACTTTTGAGCTATCCCAATCCTTTCACCGTAACCACTGCCGTTGAGTTTATTCTCACTGAAAGTTGCTTTGCGGAAGTCACAATCTACAACCTGCTGGGGCAGGCGGTCACCACCCTTGTGAATGAAACGCTGAACGCCGGCACCTATCAGAAAACCTGGCAGGCCGGCAGGCTGCCGGATGGAATTTATCTGGTCAGGATGAAAGCAGGAAATAAGTTATTGAGCTGCAAAGTCGTGAAGGTTGAATAGCTTCCCGCATCCGCTCCCTCTCTGCGGACGGCGGGAGGGAGTGCGGATGCAGAATGCCCCCGGTTTGTGACTGATCATCAAAATCCAGCAGCCATGAAAAAACTTATCTTGACCATCGCAGTGGTTCTTATGTGCCAGTGCTTTGCCTTCTGTCAGGGTTGCCTGCCCGAAGGCATCACCTTCACCACCCAGGAACAGATCGATAATTTCCAGACCAATTACCCGGGGTGTACGGAGATTGAAGGAGATGTTACCATACGTGGTACTAATATTAATAATCTGAATGGATTGAGTGTACTGAATTTAATCGGAGGTTATTTCAGCATCGGAGGATGGCCTGATGAGAATTATTTACTTACCAGCCTGACTGGTCTGGATAACCTGAGTTCTATCGGGGGAGAATTCAGAATCGATAGAAATAATGCTCTTCCCAATTTGACCGGACTGGAAAGCCTGACCTCTATAGGTGGAAATTTTTGTTTATGGAGTAACGATGCCATGACCTGTTTGACAGGACTGGAAAGCTTGGCTTTCATCGGTGGCGGATTGCAGATTGGAAATATTGGTTCTGGAAATCCTGCCCTGACCAGCCTTACTGGAATGCAGAGCCCGACCATCGATGGATACTTGGTGATTGCTGGAAACGATGCCTTGTCCAATCTGACAGGGCTCGAAAGCATGACCTCAGTTGGTGGAGACCTTATTATTTGTGGTAACAATGCCCTTGTCAGTTTATCAGGACTGGAGGGCCTTACTTCTATCGGTGGTAGTCTGTATATAGGATCATCCTCGTGTGGAAATCAATCTCTTGTCAGCCTCACAGGGCTGGAGGGGTTATCAAATATCGGAGGCGATCTCGTAATATTACAGAACTATGTTCTGACCAGTTTAACAGGGTTGGAGGGATTGACTTCCATTGTGGGTAGTCTTGTTATCGGAAATTACTTTGGGTCTAATCCTTCTCTTAGCAGTCTGGAGGGGCTGGATAATGTGATTTCGGTCGGGGGTGATCTTTTTATTGGATATAACTATGCCCTGACCAGCCTTTCTGGACTGGACAACCTTATTACAATAGGGGGATTGCTTTCTATTTCTGCCAATGATGCACTGACCAGTTTGTCCGCATTGGAAAATCTCACTTCTGTCGGTTGGACACTTAGTATTTATGTTAACGATGCCCTGACCAGTTTGACAGGTCTGGAGAATATTGCTGACAGTTCTATTAATGATCTTATCATTAGCGATAATTTTTCCTTATCCTCCTGCGCTGTCCAAAGTATCTGTGATTACCTGGCAGCGCCAAATGGAACCGTTACTATTGAAAATAACGCCCCCGGCTGCAACAGCGAGGAGGAGGTGGAGGAGGCCTGTTTATCGGTTGGAGTTCCCCTGCCGGGCAGTCTGCAGACAGAAGTGAACATTTATCCAAACCCGACCGGCGGTATTTTGAATTTCGGATTCCGGATTTCGGAATGCCAGCGATTGTCACTGAAGATATATGATGCATTGGGACGTGAAGTGGCGGTATTGCCGGATGAAATGTTGCCGGCTGGTGAACATAGCATTGAATGGGACATGGAAGCGTTGCCGGCGGGGATCTATTCCTTCCGCCTGCAGACAGATAGCCGGTTATCGACCGGTAAACTGATTAAACTTTAAAACGGCCATGGAATCAGCCCTGAAAAAAGGATTTTGAAAACGCCTTTTTTTTCCCTAACTTTGCTTATACACAGTGTTTTACTGCCTGAGCTGAAGTTTACCGGGTTCATTAATTTAAACGGGTGCACCATCAAATTCAGAAAAACCACAGATCCACGATCATGATTACAGCTGCAGGTCATACACATGTCAGAGTACTCATTATAGATGACGAATCTTTTGTGAGAAAATCCATCGCCAACCTTATTGCCCATTTCTGCCACAACGTGAAACTCGTTGGTGAAGCCGATGGTGTTAAGTCGGGGTATGAGGCCATTCGTAAACATAATCCCGATCTTGTGCTGTTGGATATAAAAATGGGCGACGGCACAGGATTTGACCTTCTGAGAAAACTGGACGACATTGATTTCAGGTTAATCTTTATTACCGCATACGAAGAGTTCGCGGTACAGGCATTCAGGTACAGCGCGGTGGATTATCTGCTTAAACCTGTGGATCCGGATGACCTGGTAAATGCCATTGAAAGGGCGTCGAAACAGATGATAGCCGAACAGCAATTCAATCTCAGGGCCCTGGAAACAAACCTGGCAACGCATGAATCTGCCGGCAAAAAAATAGTGGTGAAAACCCTGGAAAGCATCTACCTGATCAATCAGGGCGATTTGCTGTACTGTGAATCGGACGGTAGCTACACCACATTGAAATTGCGCGATGGAAAATCAATCTTTACATCCAGATCAATCAAGGATTTTGAAGAGTTGCTGTCGCCCGGCGGATTTTACCGCCTGCACAAGTCGTTTCTGATCAATCTTTCGGCCATCGAACGTTTCGACCGCAGCGAGGGAGGAAGCATCGTACTCTCGGGCGGGCACAAAATACCGGTGGCGTCGCGCAAGCGGGATAAGCTTATGCGGATGATCGACAGTCTTGATGAGTGAGTTTATTCCTGAGAGGAAATACATGGATTGACCAAACCGGCCTGTATGAACAAATCATGTCGAAGCATTATCAGATCACTGGCATTTTTTATTCCGGGCCTCTTTGTCTGTTTCACTGCAGGGGCCCAATTGCTTTATAAAACGGAAAAAGCGAATTTCGATAGTCTGGAATTGATGCTGCCGGCGCTTAAAGGGGCGCAGAAAGCGGATGCATTACTGAAACTGTCATCATTTTATACCACGACGGATTCGGCAAAATGCCTGGATTTTGCCCGTCAGGCCAACCAGATAGCTGAAAAAATCAAAGATAAACGATACAGCTGCAAAGGGAAAATTGCGCTTGCGAATGCCTTTTATTTCAGGGGCGACTACTTAAATGCGCTGATTTACGGGCTGGATGCCCTGGGACTCGCCGGAAAACTTGACGATCTGCAGCTCAAATTTGAAGCCATCACACAGGTATGGTTTATTTATTTCTACTCCGGAAATTATGACCTTGCCAATAAGGTTGCACAGGAGGCAATCCCGGCTTTCAAAGATGTTGAAGACCCGGAAACAAGATTCAGGGCATTTATCAGCGGAGGCTGGGCCCTGATGAGCAGCGGCTCGGGCGATCTGGCGTTGCCGCTGTTTCATCAGTGCGCAGCGATTTACCATCAAAGCAACAAAATACCACTGCCCAATTACATTGTGTTGATATATCAGACCGGCTATGCGCACCTGGGGCTTAATCAGATTGACAGCGCACTGTTTTATTTCAGGAAAGGAAACGGTATACTGAATGATAATCCAGGGATATTTAAAAAGCTGCCGTCGTTTGTTGCCGACTTCAACGACGACATCGCTCAATGTTACCTGAAAATGAACCTGCCCGATTCGGCAGAAAAATATGTGCTTTACTCCATTGAGCAATTCCATCAGAGAGGAGAAAGGGATATCCTGGAAATCGGTCAGAATTGTCTGGATATGGGCACCATTCTTACAGAAAAATCTGCGGTTGAAGAAGCGTTCCCTTATCTGGAAAAAGCGATGGATTGCGGCAACTGGATTTACAGGCATAAAAAGGTTGCCCTGGACGATAGTGTCAGCAAGAATTACTGGTATAATCCGATACAGAACAATCCCGTCTACAACGAACAAATCGGACTGCGGATCTCCATCAGGGCCCTGGACTATATGTGCTGGATTCAGAAGAAGCTCGGCAACCATGAACAGGCGCTGGCATTGCTGGAAGAATTTAACCGGAAATCAAAGATAATGGAGACAATCCTGAATCAGCAGGCGATTATCTCTCTCAATACCCGGTATCAGACCGAACGCAAGGAAGAACAACTGCAGATTTTATCGCAGCAGCACCAGCTTAACGAAGGAAAACTTGAACGTACCCGGATGCTGCTCTTTACCTTCCTTGCAATAACCTTACTTGCCATAATTATCGTGAGCCTGCTGATCCGGCAATACAGAATCAGGCAGCAGCAGCAAAGCAATCTGCTGATGCAAAAGCTGTTCAGGGCGCAGTTAAATCCCCACTTTATTTTCAACACACTATCCAATATCCAGGGGATGATCCTTGAGCATGCAACGGTCGAGGCCAGTACTTACCTCAGCCACCTGTCAAAACTTATGAGGAATATTCTCTACGGCTCCATGAAAGAGTACATCTCACTGAATCAGGAGATTGAGAATATCGAAAACTACGTCAGGCTGCAGATCCTCCGTTACCGGGACAGATTCAGCTTTGAAATGGATGTTGACGAAGCGCTGGATACCCCGGCCCTGCTGATTCCGCCCATGCTTGTCCAGCCTTTTGTGGAAAATGCCATTGAGCACGGGTTGCGCTTCAAGGAAGAAAAAGGTAACCTGAAAGTGGAAATCCGCCTGAGCGGGTCATTTATTGAATTTCTGATCACAGATGATGGGATCGGCCGTGCCAGGGCTGCCGAACTGGAGCGTGAAAGACAAAAATACCGGATATCTTTTGCAACACAAACCATTCAGCAGCGGATCGCCTCGCTGAACCGCCTGTCGCGCCATAGGTATTCGCTTGATATTGATGATCTTACAGATGCCTCAGGGAGCCCCGCCGGAACAAGAGTCAGGATAAACATGCCGGTAAACCTTGTATAACAGAGAGGGCAATAACATACAATTATCCTGTCGATAGGTGGGCCGGAAGTTGGCATTTATCTCAAAAATTATCTTTTACTATACGCAAGCGGGAAATTGCAGAATCTTTACCGCTTATCCGACCCCTCCGGGGCCGTGCATATCTTATTTGCTATCGTTTTCTATACACATATGACTCCTCCGGAGTCTGATTCGTTTTTCCGTAAATGATTTTCGACCCTGGTAGGGTCGTATGTCTATAGAAATAGCAATGCAAATCAGGTCTTTGACCCCGGCTGGGCCGTGCATATCTTATTTGCTATCGTTTTCTATACACATATGACTCCTCCGGAGTCTTGATTGTTTTTCCGTATAATGGTTTTCGACCCTGGAAGGGTCGTATGTCTATAGAAATGCGATGCAAATTTGGTCTTCGACCCCGGCGGGGTCGTATGTTTATAGCAACAACATAATCAAGGCTATGTCGACCCACCCGGAGCGGGATTATTTGTTTCAGAAAAGCCAATACCAGATAATTATCCAACCCCGGCACTATACGCAAGCGGGAAATTGCAGGATCTTTACCGCTTATCCGACCCCTCCGGGGCCGTACATATCTTATAAATTCTCGTTTTCTATAAACATTTGACTCCTCCGGAGTCTGATTCGTTTTTCCGTAAATGGTTTTCGACCCTGGAAGGGTCGTATGTCTATAGAAATGCGATGCAAATCAGGTCTTCGACCCCGGCGGGGTCGTATGTTTATAGAAAGGTCAATACCAGACAATTGTCCGAACCCGGCACATTCTCTGCCCTTATTTTTTTATAAATGTTAATCCGTTAATCAGGGTTGTATGACCTGCATCACTGACCTGACCGGAGGACAGGGTTCAATAAAAATTGCAAAAAATTTTGCTGATTCAATCTGTTTCGTACTTTTGTTTCGCCATTCGACGAAATGCGAAATGCAATGACAAAGACGACCATTTACACAGAAGATCAGCAGCAGATTGCCCGGTTTGCGAAAGCGCTGTCGCATCCGGTAAGGGTTTATATCCTTGATTATATTGCCAATCATACCAAAACCTGCTGCTACAGCGGCGATTTGCACGAACTGCTCGACATCGCCCGCTCCACCCTTTCGGAACACCTGAACGAACTGAAAAAAGCCGGCCTGATACAGGGTGAAATCAATCCGCCTTATATTAAATATTGTATTAACCGGGAGAACTGGGCGATCGCGAAGGCCATGTTCGGAAAATTTTTTGAAGACTGATCAGTTCGACTAATATAAACAACTCAAAGCAAAAAACTATGGAGATTAAAGTGTTAGGCCCCGGCTGCCCCAATTGCAAGATCCTGGAGAAACGCGTGCGCGACGTTGCCGGAAAACTGAATCTGGACGCCAATATCATCAAGGTAGAGGATATTATGGAGATTATGACCTACAATGTGATGAAGACGCCTGCCCTGGTGGTTAACGGCCATGTTGTGGTGAAAGGCCGCCTGCCGTCCGAAGCTGAAATTGAAACATTTCTGACCAAATAACATCCGACATGAGAAAGTACATTGTATTGATGGCCATTGCCTTTGCAGGAATTTTAATGACTTCGTGCACTTCGCGCCAACCCGGTGAAACGGCGGCTACGGCAGCAGCATTGCCCGAAAGTGAAATTGTAGTTTATTATTTCCATAACGAACGGCGGTGTGCGACCTGCGAGGCCGTGGAAGCTGAAACCAAAGCGGCACTTGAGAAGTACTATCCGGAAGCGTTGGGTAATGGAAAAATTGCCTTTGTTTCGCTGAACATGGAAGAGGCGTCCGGCGCCCAAATTGCTGATCAATTTGACATTGCCGCTCAATCCCTGATCGTTGTGCATGGCGAAGAAATCAGGGATATCACCAGTGAAGGATTCCTTTACGCCCGCACTACACCCGGCAAGCTGCACGATGCGGTTAAAAATGCAATCGATCCGATGTTATAACCACGGCTATGGAGTTTCTTCAGACCTGGCTCGAAAACTCGGAATACGGGGTAATTACCGCCCTGCTGCTCGGACTGATGACCGCCATCAGTCCCTGCCCGCTGGCTACCAATATCTCCGCCATAGGTTTTATCAGCCGTAACCTCGAAAACCGCAACAAGGTATTTATCAACGGGATCATATATACCCTTGGCCGTACTTTTTCCTATACGTTACTGGGTGTTATCATCTATTTCGGCGCCAGTCAGCTTTCAATCGCCCGTTTTGTCCAGAGCTGGGGCGAGAAACTGCTTGGTCCTGCGCTGATCCTTATCGGGTTGTTTATGCTTGATGTTATCAGGCTGAATATCCCCGGACTGAATATCAGCGAGAAAATGGAAAAGAAATCCGGAAGCAGTTACCTGAGTATGTTTCTGATCGGCGTACTCTTTGCCATGGCTTTTTGTCCATACAGCGGAGTCCTCTACTTCGGCATGCTGATGCCGCTGACGGTTGCAAGTCCTTCAGGATTGTTTTTACCCCTTGTTTTTGCAGTTGCCACCGGCTTGCCTGTTATAATTTTTGCCTGGCTGCTGGCCTATGCCGTGGGGAATGTTGCGCAGGCCTACAACCGCATCAAGGCCTTTGAACGCTGGTTCAGACGCGTGGTCGCCGTTTTGTTTATCGGGGTCGGGATTTATTTTGTGATCATCTTCTTTTTCTGAAAACCGGGCCGGCGTTTACCGGCAATGAAACCCTGTCTGTTATGGAGACCCGATCTGAACTTAAGGTGCTGCTGTGGATGACGGTAATCTTTCTGGGCATCTTTTACCTGCCCGTCGAAAGCGTGGTCTTTAATACCGCCATAGATGCCACGCTCGACTTATCAAAGTGGTATGCCCGCGAACATGTAATCCTCTGCCTGTTACCTGCCTTCCTGATTGCCGGGGTGATTTCGGTGTTTGTCAGTCAGGCGTCGGTAATTAAATATTTCGGTGCGAAAGCGAAGAAGTGGGTGGCCTATACCGTTGCCGCGGTTTCGGGGACTGTCCTGGCCGTGTGCTCCTGTACCATCCTGCCGTTGTTCTCCAGCATTCACAAGCGCGGAGCAGGCCTGGGACCTGCAGTCGCCTTTCTCTATTCAGGCCCGGCCATCAATATTCTGGCCATCATCCTTACCGCCCGTATTCTTGGATTTGAAATGGGCCTTGCCCGTGTCATCGGTGCCGTTTCTTTCAGCATCATTGTTGGTTCGGCCATGGCGCTGATTTACCGCAAAGAGGAAAAAGCGAAACGTGAAGAACAGATGAATTTTCCGGATGTGCCCGAGACCCGTCCTTTGTGGCATACAGCACTCCACTTCTTTACGCTGGTGCTGATCCTGGTGTTTGCCAACTGGGGCAAACCGGCAACGGGCGACACCAGCAGCGCCTGGTATTACCTTTGGGCTTATAAGTGGTACATTACCGGCGCATTCGGGCTGGTTCTGGTGTATTCCATGACTCATATCCTTAAATTGAAAAGCTGGCAGGTGCTTACAGGCGCGGCTGTCACGGCCCTGAGCGCCCTGCTGTTTGCCAATCCGCTGATATCAATGGTTGTCGGAATTGCATCGGTAAGTACCATCGCATTGATGGATAAATCGGAAGATGGTGAAAACCGGGAATGGATCCTGTCTTCCTGGGGATTTACAAAACAGATTGTCCCCTTGCTGGCCATAGGCGTGGTAATTGCCGGCTTTCTGCTGGGCTCCACCCACGATGATGTCGCCATTGCGGGGGTAATTCCCAACTCATGGATTGCCTGGCTGGTAGGCGGTAACTCCCTTGCCTCAAACTTCTTTGCCAGCATTGTCGGCGCTTTTATGTACTTCGCCACCCTCACCGAAGTCCCCATACTTCAGGGGCTCATTGCCTCGGGCATGGGCAAAGGTCCGGCACTGGCGCTGCTGCTGGCGGGGCCCTCACTTTCATTGCCCAATATGCTGGTAATCAGGGGCGTGATGGGTACACAGAAAACCATCGTGTATGTGTTGCTGGTGGTGGTGCTTTCTACAATTGCAGGGCTTATTTATGGAACATTCTGATTAAGTAAGGTTCAATTTATTCGATAATTTTTTTTGCAAAATAGATATGGTGTAACAGGCATATAATTAAGTCATTAGAACAACTATCAGATTATTTTCATAAAAACTTGACAACGGTTGGTAAATTAGTTTATCTTTGTGAGCGAATACTCACTAACAATCTTTTAATAATTTTAGACAGAAAAATAACATGAAAATTACCCGATACCAGGATCATATAATTAAAGAAACCCCGCACAAAGTGGACGTGAGGGAGATGTACAACAAGGAATCAGCGCAGGCAATGCTTATTGCTTTAAAGCCCGGTGAAAGCCTGAAGCCGCACAAAACGCCGGTGGATGTATTTTTCTTTGTTGTGGAGGGAACGCCTACCATTCATATAGGTGATGAAAGTGAAGTATGTGCGGCCGATTCGCTGATCGAGAGTCCCGCCGGTATCGTTCACTTCCTGAGCAATGCTTCTTTTCTTCAGGCAAGGATTCTTGTGGTAAAGGCACCCCGTCCGGTCAGTTCAACAAAAGTTCTGTAATGCCTGGTATTATCAGGTGATTATAAAAGAGGAGCACGTAGCTATGGAAATTACATCACGTCAACTGGAAATTATTGAAGCTGCAGGTTCATTGCTGACCTCATCAGGTGTCAGTGGGTTAACAATCAAAAATCTGGCAATAGCGATGCGGTTTTCAGAAAGTGCCATTTACCGGCATTTTGCCAGCAAGGAGGAAATCATTGTCGCCCTGCTGACATACCTGGCAGATGATATTGATCAGCGGTTATCAAACTCAACCAGGTATCCAGACCCTGAGGAGCAGCTCAAGTCGCTTTTCCGGAATCAATTCAGTTTTTTTAAGGCAAACCCTCATTTTGTTGTGGCTGTTTTCTCCGATGGACTGATGGAAGAAAGCAGGCTAATCAATCAACACATTCTTAAACTGATCAATGTGAAGATCAAGCACCTGATTCCTGTAATAACGGAGGGGCAGCAAAAAGGAAAATTTACAAAGGCCGTTGCTACCGAAGAGCTGGTGCATATTATCATGGGCACATTCAAGCTTCAGATGTTCAAATGGAGGATTGCAAATTTTGAATTTGACATTGAAGAGGAAGGGAATAAAATGGTGCAGGCTTTACTTACAATTATTAAAGACAAGCAGTTATGAAAAGGGTGCTTCCGGTATCATTAGCCGCCTTGCTGACTGCATTTGGATTGCTGACCCTATTCCTGAGCAGTTCGGTGATTTTCGATTTATTCGGCATACGGGCAAAAGAGGGAAATTATGTTTTGCTTGTGGTTTGGGCTAATTTTCTGAGCAGCATCCTGTATCTTGTTGCTGCTTATGGTTTTGTAAAAAGCAGGAAATGGACAATTAAGCCATTGGGAATTTCAGCCATCATTTTAGTGCTTGCCTTTGCCGGTTTATTGATTCACATCAACTCCGGGGGTATTTACGAGACAAAGACGGTAGGGGCGATGCTTTTCAGAATTGTAGTTACAGCTGTTTTTGCAGCACTTGCTTATGTTTTGATTTCGAAAAACAACAAGTAGCGATCTCTTTTTTTGCCTTTAAAAGTTAGTGAATGTTTACTAACTCTGGTTGATTCAAAAAATAACAGTGGAGGATCGTTGATGCAATTGGATGACGATCGCCTAGAACAGGGTTGAATGCATAAGTGGTTGAAGCAAGTATTTTAAACTTAATGATTGAACACAAAAAAATCAGACAAATGAATAATCACAGGCAAATACGGAACATGTCGGGATTTTTAGCCGGCATTTTGACAGGTTTACTGTTGCTGATGTATATTCCGGCACACACGCAGACACACTCATTGAGGCAATGCATTGACACCGCATTGCTTCACAACAGAAACATCAGAATAGCCCGCCTGGACGGTTTGATGGCCGGTGAAAAGAACCGCGAGGCAAAAAGTACACTGATGCCCAGACTGAACGGATTCGCTGACTACCGGTATTATACCGATCAGCCCTATCAGATCATGCCCCAGGCTGCTTTTGGAGGCCCGGAAGGCGCGTACAAAGAGATTCAGTTCGGTGTACCTCAGAACCTGAATGCAAACCTGCAGCTTGCTGTGCCGCTCTTCAATCCGGTTGGACTGGGGGCAATAAAAAGCACGGAAATAGCTGTTGAACTTGCTGAAATACAAAAGATTAAAACAGATGAGGATGTGGTGGTGGAGATTTCCGGTGTTTACTACAATGCCCAGGTCCTTTTGAATCAGTTGGCGTTCATGGATAGCAATATTGCTAATACCAATAAACTGGTGCAAACAGCGACTTTACTTTATCAACAGCAGTTAGCCAAAAGTACTGACGTTGACAGGCTGAAACTGCAACTGGAGCAGTTAACAACCCAGCGAAATACGATATCATCCCGGCACAGGCAGGCCCTGAATGCGCTGAAATTCCTGATGGGGAAGCCGGTTACCGATTCCATCCATGTGTCGGTGTACGAAACTTCAGATGCTGAAGTTGATTTCAGGCCCGGGACAATCACGGATATGCTGTTGATCGAAAAGAAACTGGAATTCAGTCTGTCGGAGGTGAATGCGCTGAAAAATTCACGCCTTCCTTCGCTGAACGCATATGGCGTATATGGTAGTAACGGCTTCGGCACCACAGGATCCGACAGCTTTTTCAATTTCCACCCGATAGGTTATGTTGGTGTGCAGCTTTCAGTGCCGCTATTCAATGGGATGAATACAAAACGTAAGATTGCCGCGAAAAAGATTGAAGTAGATAAGTCAATGGTTCAGAAGGAAATGGTAGCAGAAAAAGCCCGCCTCGACCTGATTAATGCCGAGATGCAGTACAGCATTGCAAGTACCACCATCGCCACGGTGAGTGCCCAGGTTGATCTTGCTGAAAAGATATACAGCAATACCGTTTTGCAAAACAGTCAGGGAACAGCAAATATTACGGATGTGATTCTGGCAGACAATGCCCTTCGTGAAGCACAGCAAAATTATATTGCGGCATTGATTGATCTGCGCAGGGCCGAACTTGAATACAAGCGCGTAACCGGAAATCTGCTTTCTGAAAACAACTAAAACTCATGATTCAAAAATAATCACCATGAAAAAAATAATCTATTTAATCCTGGCAGTGGCAATCGTTGCCATAATGATCCTGAGGCTCAGGGGCAACAAGGAAACCACGATAAACAGAGTTTATCAGTACAACAAGGAAGAGGCCATCAAAGTGCAGGCGATTACGCTGCAGGCAGAAAGCATCGACAGTGACATCTCCTGTCCCGGGACTTTTGAGCCCAATAAGGAAACGAAGATCAGCTCGGAGTTACAGGGCAGGATTAATTCAGTGCTTGTTGATGTGGGAAGCACAGTTAAAAAAGGGCAGCCTCTCATTCAGCTGGACAATGCCCTGTTGAAACTTCAGCTGCAAATTGTTGAAATTCAGATTGAAGGGTTGGAAGACGATCTTCAGCGTTACATAATTCTTGCCAAAGCAGATGCTGTTCAGGGTATACAGGTAGAAAAGACTGACCTGGCTTTGCGATCGGCCCGGGTGCAGAAGGCTACTTTACTTGAACAAATCAGGAAAACAACCATTCATGCGCCTTTTAACGGAATTGTTACAGCCAAACTGACCGAGGAAGGGGCTTTTGCTGCCCCGGGCATTCCCCTGCTGCAGATAACGGATATTTCGCAGCTGAGGTTCACGGCCAACGTACCTGAAGGCGAATTGAATCAATTTTCAATGAATGAATTGTACACGATTTCACCGGATGTTTATCCCGGAACTGTTCTCACCGGGAGACTGACCATGACAGGCAGTAAATCCAATATGGGAAATAGTTTTCCGGTTCAGTTTACGTTAAG
This sequence comes from Lentimicrobium saccharophilum, assembly GCF_001192835.1. NCBI lineage: Bacteria > Pseudomonadati > Bacteroidota > Bacteroidia > Bacteroidales > Lentimicrobiaceae > Lentimicrobium > Lentimicrobium saccharophilum. The sequence goes on along the minus strand of NZ_DF968182.1, from coordinate 1,470,281 downwards.
CAATACGGCCGATCTGAAAATCAAGTCAGGGATGTTCGGCAAAGTACAACGGAAAAATACTGATTCTGAAAAACACCTCATTGTCCCTGCATCTGTAATTGTCGGGTCAAACATTCAACCACAGGTTTACCTGGTGAAAGACGGGCAGGCAGTTCTCCGTGACATCACTGTTTCAAAAAGGGTGGAGAATAAAGTCATTGTTTCGGCAGGCCTGGTGAGCGGCGACATCATTGTTGCCAACGGATTCGTCAATCTTTTTGACGGAGCAAATGTAATTGTCAATTAATAGCTGCAGATCATGAACATTACAAAAATATCAATCAACCGGCCGTCGCTGATCATCGTTCTTTTCAGCGTATTTACCCTTTTGGGGATCATAGGCTTTAAAAATCTGGGCTATGAGCTGTTGCCCGACTTTAACCAACCGGTCATAGTAATAAAAACAATGTATCCCGGGGCAGAGCCGGATGAAGTTGAAACCTCTGTATCCAGAAAGGTAGAGGATGCTCTGTCAAATCTTGAAGGCGTTGACTACCTGGAAACCAAATCGATGCCCAATGCCTCTGTCATTATCGCCAACCTGAAATATGGCACGGATCTGAGCATTGCCATGCAGGATGCCCAGCGCTACATTGACAATATCCGCAAAGACCTGCCTGCCGATATCTTAAGTCCGGTCATGAGCAAGGTTTCTCCGAACGATCTGCCGATCATTTCGATCAGCGCAACAAGTAACCTGCCGGCAACTGAGTTTTACCAGAAAATGAAAGATGATTACCTGCCTCAGATGCAGCAGCTTAAAGGCGTTGCCGAAATTACGATGCTGGGTGGTGAAGAACGCGAAATTCAGGTAAAGGCAGATCAGGATAAATTGAAACTTTATAAAATCTCACTTTATCAGGTTGTAGAAGCCATCAATCGCTCAGGAATCGATTTGCCTGCCGGTAAGGCGCAAACCGATAAGGAAAGCAATTCTGTAAGGTTGACCGGGAAATTTGCAAGTGTAAAAGATATTATGAATGTTCAGGTGGCTATGCCGATGCCCGGAAGTCCGGTTTATGTTAAAGATGTAGCCAATGTAGTTGACGGTGTGAAGGAGGTAAGTTCCGTAAGCCGTTATAACGGCAAAAACGGGATAGGGCTTTTATTGAAAAAGCAAGGGGATGCCAATGCCGTGGAAGTTTCAAAACTGGTTCGTGAAAAACTACAGCAGATCGAAGCGGCCAATACACAGTATGGAGTGAAGTTTGCGGTTGCCGATGATTCAACCGATCTGACGATTGCAGCGGTAAATTCAGTGGTGTTCGACCTGATACTGGCGGTGATCCTGGTTTCGCTGGTTATGTTCCTGTTCTTGCGCAGCTACCGGAATTCTCTGATCGTACTGGTTGCCATTCCAACCTCTCTGATTACAGCCTTTGCGGTGATGTGGCTGATGGGTTTCACCTTAAATCTGATGACCCTACTGGCCATGTCGCTGATTATCGGGATTCTGGTGGATGATGCCATTGTGATTCTTGAAAACATTCAGCGTCACATCGACATGGGCAAGGACAAGGCAGCCGCGGCATTGGAAGGACGCATGGAGATTGGTTTTTCGGCCATTTCAATCACCCTGGTCGATGTAGTGGTGTTTCTGCCTATTTTGTTTTTGCAGGTGTTTGTGGCCGATATGCTGAAACAGTTTTCCATTGTAGTAATCACTTCAACCCTTACCAGCTTGCTGGTCGGGTTTACGCTGGTCCCCTGGCTGGCCTCGCGAATCGGGAAAAAGGAAGATTTGCAACCCACCAACATCATTAACCGTTTCCTGCTCTGGTTCGAAAGGCAGTTATCAGCATTTACCAATTGGTATGGCCATCAGTTGGAATGGGTTCTTTCGCATAAACTGTTCTTTTCAGGAATTGTGATTTTTCTCCTGGTAATGACGGGCGTTATGATGCAGCAGGGTATCATAGGCAAGGAAATGATGTCAACGGGTGATCAGGGAAAATTCCGGCTGAACCTGGAATATGACAAAACTACCACCGTGCAGGAGAACAATATCCGGTCCCGGGAAATAGAGAATTTTATACTGCAACAGCCTGAGGTGTCAACACTTTTCAGTAATGTGGCCGGGCCTGGCACAGGGATCGGGAGTTCAGGCGTTGGCTCAGCCAATCTCTCGGAATTCACCATTCAGTTGAAGCCTGAAAAAGAAAGGGATATAAATACAGAAACTTTTATGAAATCGCTTCGTGAAGCGCTGAATAAAGAGTTTGCCGGTGTTAATTTTTCTATGGCTGTGTTAGGTTTACTTCCTAAGCAGGCACCCATAAAAATTACCCTGAGCGGCAACGATCCGGCCCTGGTAATGAAAACGGGCGATGAGCTGAAAGCCGCGATAGAACAGATTCCGGGTGCCGATAATGTGCAGTTGTCGGTTAAAGAAGGAAGCCCCGAATACAAGGTGATCCCCGATAAGGACAAGATGCAGCGCCTGGGCTTGAATACTGCTTATGTTGGATTAAACTTAAGAACCGCTTTTACAGGAAACGATGATGCTTCTTTAACTGAAAACGGAACTGAATATCCTGTAAGGATATGGCTGGATGACTTTGACCGCAGGAACTTTGAGGATGTGCAGCGACTTTCTGTGGTAAATCCGATGAATATTCCTGTTGAATTGTCGCAATTTGCAGCAGTGAAACAGGACAACTCGCCATCGTTACTCGAACGACTTGACAGGCAGCCGTCAGTTACAATTACGTCGGAATCGTTCGGGAGGCCCTCGGGAACCCTGGCGGATGATGTAATTGACTTCCTGGAGAAGAAACCTTTGCCCGAAGGCGTGAAGCTGACCTGGGGCGCCGATATCAAAACACAGAATGAAAGTTTCGGGGCTTTGGGTTCGGTGCTGATTATCTCATTTTTATTGATCTACCTGATTATGATTGCCCTTTATGACAGCTACATCTATCCGTTTGTGGCTTTGTTCGCCATCCCGATGGCCGCCATCGGGGCATTCCTGGCGTTAAACCTGTCGTTAAACGACCTTACCCTGTTTGCACAGTTGGGATTGATCATGCTTATGGGTCTGGTGACAAAAAATGCCATCCTGATTGTGGATTTTACAAACCAGTTAAAAGCGCAGGGCAGGCATTTCAAAGAAGCACTCATCATCGCCGGCAAAGAGCGAATGCGGCCGATTTTAATGACGACACTATCCATGGCAATCGGTATGTTGCCCATTGCTTTGGCTAAAGGTACCGCAAGCGAATGGAAAAACGGCCTGGCATGGGTTATTATCGGAGGATTGCTTTCATCTATGATTCTGACGGTGTATCTGGTCCCTATGATGTATTACATCGTAGATACGATAAAGGAAAAGCTGGCGGATAGAAAAGCAAGTCGTAAAGCCTTAAAGGCAGGTCTGATGGTTGAGCATGAATTGTGATTTCCCGGAGGTGAAGCGGCTGATGTGCATGCCGGGAAATATCCGGCCTCTTTCATCAGCCCTCGCCCCATGCTTTCGAAAAATGACACCCGGTAATCATGAGGTTCATTCTCATCATTAAAAACCCCTGAAATGGACAGAACTTTCAGAATTATCCAACTCATTGTACTCAATTTTCTTTTTGCTTCATTTAGCAATCAGAATCAGGAAACATACGATTTGACAATTAACGTAAATGCATTGCGCAATTCAACCGGTTCTGTGGTTTTTGCCCTTTACAACAGGGAAGATGCATTTCCTGATGAGCATTATAAAAAATCTTTGTTGTCCGGTTAAATTATGAGATTCTTCGCTAACGCTCAGAATGACTTTTACTTACATGAGTTTGAGGGGAAGGGGGCTTGGTGGCGGCATAGCCGCCACCAAGCCCCCTTTTTATTATCGTTAATGTATTGTCATTCTGAACGTAACGTAGTGAAGTGAAGAATCTCATAATTCCTCCCAAAGGTTTACCGGACAATAATGATAAAAAATACTTACGAAAAATGACCGGGAAAATCGTAAACGGCAGCTCAACCGTAACATTCGATAATCTTCCGGCAGGGAGATACGCGGTTAATATTCTGCACGATGAAAATAAGGATGGCAGGATTAACAGAGGCCTTTTAATGCCAAAAGAAGGGATTGGATTTTCGAATTTTCAGTCTGTTGGATTTTCAAACAGGCCATCCTTTTTGAAAGCTTCATTTGATTTGCTGGGCGATAAGCATGTTATGGTTAAAATTATTTACATGTAATCTGCATGATGAAAATGCTGGTAGTTTTTATGGCAATTGCTTCGTTGTTCAGCCTGCCGGTAACGGCGCAGGTCAGGGATTCTCTCACCCGTACCGGACTTTCGGAAATATCGCAGGTAAACCAGGGGAACAGTTATGTGACTTTTCCGGCGGACATTGGAAACATTGAGCCGCTATGGTTCGAAGCAAATATAATTCCCAATTTCTATATACGCCAAAGTAAAAATTCCAGGCTGATAGGGGTATTGACCCCACAGATCATGTTGCGGATGTATCAGGAGGAGTCTTTCCCGGTCCGGACACCAGGTTATTTACCTCAGCTTACCATGTATTATCTTTTAAAAGGACAGGAATATGCCGGTCAGTTGAGTGTTTTCGGGCGCTTTGCACACCATTCCAACGGACAGGATGGGAGTTTCTTTAATGATGATGGAAGAATTAACCTGGAATCCGGTAATTTTTCCACAAATTTCCTTGAATTTGGTTTTATCGCCACAAATATAAATACCCGCTTGAATGCGGTTCAGTTTTTTAAGTCATCATTTGAGTTCCATCCGCAAGCATGGAATGTGGAGGAACTCAATGGCTTGTACCACAACTACCGTTGGCATAACGCACTTTCCATTTTCAAGCTTCCGGTTAAAAACAGGGTTTATCCCCGTAAAAACGCTGATATATCCCTCAAAGGGGAAGCAACATGGATGTTTGGAAATCCAGATTCCAGGGAAGGTTATCCTTTTGACCGGCTTAATCTGAGATTAACTTTTTATTATCATCCGGCATTTCTGGAAGACATAGGGCTGTTTGTTCAGTTCTATCATGGTTCGGATTATTATAACATCTATTTTGAAAACAGGCTGGATGTGCTGCGATTCGGACTGATGACAGAAAAGCTGAGGTTTTAGGATATCAGAAATCCATCCTGTTTTGAATGTTGCGGCAGTTTTAACTTACCCGGCAAGGCTTGGATTTGGAATGATGTAAACGTTCGAAAGACCTTTTCCGGCATAATTACAAAAGGATAACGCGGTTTTATCGCTTCTTTTCTTTTATTCTAAAGTATTTATGATGCTTGTCCGGGCAATCACCAGGCAATAACATATTCCGAAAACCTTATTTTATTTGACAATCGATGTTTAATTCCCTATATTTGCAAGGGCTTAAAAATCTTGTTTAATCAATATAATCTGAATACAAAAACCCGGTTTAGCATTTGACAATGTTTAAAAGATTAAGTGTTTGAAATCAGCACAATCAGCAGTGTACTGAACAAAAACTCATTCAGGAGTACCCTCTTTTGATCAATAGTTCAGCCCTGGCGGTCTTTACTTTGATTAATCCGGGATAAATATACTGCCTGACAGCATTTGCTGTTTGCAGCCTTCAATATATTCAGCCGTTTCTTTTCCAACCTTCCGGAATGAAACAACTTTACATCGCCTTAATGCTTGCCGGAACCTTTTTGGCTTCCTTTAACACCTTTGTCAGCGCGCAGCAACTGGACCACCTCAGCCAACAGGATCCTTTCTCCATACACGGCAACATTTCAGCCAATGTGATCGGTTATCATGCTTCGGGCATTGAAAACCGTGCCAGACCATTTGCGCTGATGCTTGCAGCCAATGCCACCATAAGTACCTATGGGTTTGATATCCCGTTTTCCTTCCGGTTCAGCGATAAAAGGGTGGATTACACCCAGCCCTTCAATCAGTTCGGGCTGAGTCCTTCTTACAAATGGCTGACGACTCACTTTGGTTACCGGAATGTCAACTTCTCTGATTACACCCTTGCCGGGCACACTTTCCTTGGCGCCGGAATTGAAATGCACCCCGGAAAATTCAGGTTTGGGGCTGTTTACGGCCGATTCAGAAAAAGCACAGTACCCTATGAGAATGCAATAGACACCACGCGCAACCTAAGCCGGAAGGGTTATGCCATAAAGCTGGGCGTAGGCTCCGAAAAGACATTTGTTGACCTGATTGTGATGAAGGTGAACGACGACAGCGCCACTGCAATCCGCAAGCCCGGGGAAGTATACATTCCGGCGGAATCAAACCTTGTAACGGGCCTGAATGCCCGCATATCATTCAGCAAGCAAATGTGGTTTGAAGGGGAAGTTGCCGGCAGCCTGTACACTACGGATGTAGCTGCATATGGATTTGAGGGGCTGGAAGACGATCCCTGGCTGAGCCGGCTGAATAAAATCACACCGGTTAATCTCTCTTCTGAGCTGCTGACAGCCGTCCGCTCATCGCTGAATTTCAAATCCAGGTCTTTCAGCACCAAACTCGAGTACCGGCGCATTGATCCGGGATATCGCTCTATGGGGGCGTACTTCTTCAACAATGACCTTGAAAACCTGGTGATTGCGCCGGCATTTAACCTGTTCAAGCGTAAATTGAATATCAGGGGAAGTCTCGGCCTGCAGCGCGATAACCTGCGGAATACCCGCAAAGCCACCAGCCTGCGTACCATCTCATCGGTTAACCTGAGTTACAATCCTGTACCTGTTTTCGGTATCGACATCAACTATAACAATTACAGCAGCAATCAACGGGCCGGACGGTTGCCACTGATCGATTCCCTGAAGTTCTTTCAGGCCACCACCAACCTGGGCATCATGCCCCGGTTGATGATTGTGAACGATAAGTACAGCCACATCCTGATGCTGATGTTCAACAAAATGAAGCTTAATGACAAGAATGCCTCAACCGCGGAGTTCACCGAAAACGATGCAACCATTGCGAATCTGAACTATAACCTGGGGTTTAACAAAAGCGCGCTGACCCTGATGCTGGGCTTTACATACAATAAACTTCAAAACTATGTTTTTGAGAATTCGGCTTCCGGGTTTACGGCTGGTGTGAGCAAGTCGTGGCTCGAAGGCAAAATACAATCGGGCCTCAGTAACGCATTGATCTGGTCGGGACAGCAAGGCGATACCGAAAGAAGCTTGACGCTTAATACTTCGGTTAATGCTGGTTATCAGGTCAGCAACCACCATTCGCTTCGGCTGAATGTGTTTTTTATCCGTTTCCTGGCAAAGGGAACCACGCAGGAACCAACATTTAACGAACTAAAAGGGGACTTTGGTTATGTATTCACATTTTAAAAACAGCATAGGCTGTTGCATCCGCAAATGTGGGATGGCCGGCCTGTTAATGATCATACCTTTTCTGACAATATATTCCGCCCATGCACAGGAATACCCCCTGAGGGTTAACCTGGTGGTGGCACCTCCTTATTCTCCGAAAATCAGTGAGTATACCAGCAATCCCAATAAAATCCTGGCTACCGTTCAGTATCTTCCGGGGACCGGCAGCCGGGCACTCCAGGTTTACCTGACCGGAGAAATTTCCGGTTCTTCCGGTATCCGGATTTACACCCGGCCCGGGCACCGTCCTCCACAACCCCTGAACCTGATGCCCGGTAGTATTTACCGGCTCAATCTGAATAACATACAGGATATTTTCAATACCTCTCAGCTTGTTTATGCAGGCATTACCGAGCAGGAAATTATAAGGGGGAACGGACTTCCGGAAGACGATTATACCATTTGCCTGAGGGCTTATGATTACCTGACAAACCAGCCGTTATCCGACGAAGATCCTGCCGGTTGCTGTCCGCCCTTTCCGGTGACCAGCATTGAGCCGCCGGTTATCACACAGCCTTTCTGTGGTGAAGAAATTACCGCCACCAGTCCGCAAAACCTGATTATTTCATGGACAAGGCCGGCCGGCGCACCGGTCACGACAAGATATAAGCTTCAGATGATTGAAGTGGTCCCGGGAACCCACAATATTCAGAATGCATTTAACTCGGCCGCACAACCCATTTTCTTTGAAACCAATACCAACACTACTGCATTTGTATACGGACCTGCGCAACCAGCACTGGTGAAAGGGAAAACCTATGCCTTTGCAGTTACCGCGTATGATCCGGCCAGGCACCACAATTTCAGAAACTACGGACAGAGTGAGGTGTGCAGTTTTATCTGGAAATCAGGCGGAATGATGTTCCCCGGGTCCGATCTTCCGGAAATCAGCGATGAGCCTGTTGTGCGGCCTGTAAATATCGGCGGTGTCAATATGGAAGTGCCGCTTCCGTTATTGCCGTCTAAGGTTTTCGGGAGGCTTGTTTACAGATATTCCGATCCTGGTGAAAATCAGAAATTTCCGCTTGCCGCCGCAACCATTAAACTGGTGGTTGGGCATGCCAAAGTGTTCAAAGGGCAACCCCTGCTTCCGGGAAATGTGCTGGAACATCTTTTGCAACCCCACAATGGCTGTGATGACCCGGAAGTCGGCCGGGTGCTCGGCGTTGCTACTACCGATTCAGAGGGCCGTTTCACTTTCAATATCCTGAACAGCCCTGACTTTGGTAAACGTTGCGGAGCAGGCACAGGAGAGATGGGCTACGATCATTACCGGGTGGCTTTGATCCTGATTGAGGCCCCGCACCGGAATTTTTATTTCAATCCTGATGTGTTGCTGATGCCTGAAAAAGGAAAGGACCTTAACACAGGTGATGTAATTGCCAATGTAAGAAGTTGTCAGATCACAGTAACCACCCTCCCCGACAAGAATCTAAGTGCTGATCTGACCAATGCCGTCGGAACCGAGAAACTTAGTACCATCAATGTGTATTTATTGCGGAAAATAGATTTCTCTTATCAGTTGTTTCCGTTAAACGACGGAAAGATAAAAGGTCAGCAGCACCAGGTGGATGAATCCGTGAAGAACAAGTTTCCGGGCTTCTCCGTAGTTGCACATGGAACTACCGGGCCCGACGGAACCCTGACATTTCAGCGGGTGGTTTGGCATCACCAGAGTCAGTTTCAGTATTACCTGATGGCGGATACTCCGCCTGAGGCAGACATGAATTATACCTTTGGAGCCCCGGTCGCCTGGAGTCCGCCGCAAACCGTGCCCGATAAAACAGGCACCGGCACAATTAATCCTTCAATCCTTCAGTTCCCCGGGTTCTATGACTACAACAAAGCCCGACAGTCAAAAGAACTGTATTTGTGGCCGCAATGGCCGAAAGTGGCAGGTACTGTGCTTGAAAATGAGGATAGTTCACCCATCGCCGGAGCAAAAATAGATTTGAATGAGCAATTTAACCTGAGCCCGAAAAATAACCTGAAGATCTATTATCCTTACTGGATGTATAATGAAAACCAGCCGGTGGTTAACTGTCTGCAGAATAACTGCGGACAGTATTTCAACAGCCTGATGGCCATTACGGCCGCCGACGGAAAGTTTGTTTTTGACGACCTGACGATGGTTTACAATATGCAGGAGAAAGCGGTTACCGGTCCCGACCGGCACCTGCTGGCCGGCAAGGATGGGTATCAGACCCTCGACGATCACATCGGAATCATTATTTACGGCCGCCAGGTTATCAAAAACGAATTAAAACTCCGCAAGGGCGCCATTTTAAAAGGCTATGTGCGCGATGCCGAATCAAATCAGCCGCTCAATGCACAACTCTGTTTGCCGGATGGCAGGACCTACAACAGCAGCCCGGTAAACGGCAGTTTTGAGATGCCGGTTCCGCTGCTGCCGGGTGTTACACAGAAATTGATTGTAAAGCGCAACGGTTACATCACCGATACCATCGGATTCGAAGCAGCCCAGGCAGTGAAACACCTTGATGTGAAGCTGTTTACCCTGAAGCGCCGGCTCGAAGTAAGGGTTAAGACTTCCCATAACTTTATCATGATGCCGGTCCCGAATGTGCTGGTAAACATCATGAATGTCAGCACAAACCAACAGGGGAATAACTATCCTTTGGGTGGTTTTACGGATTCCGACGGCATCGTTACATTCAGTTTTGTTAATGGTGGCGCCAATAATAATCAGGAGTACCGGATAAGGGTCGGGATGCCTTCGAATACCAGCCGGAATTTTGAAACCCGGTATTTTACCATAAAAATCCCTTACAGTCAGCATGCGGTAATCTTAAATTGCGTGCTGAATCCGGCAGCATGCATCAAAGGGCATGTGTATGCCGGCAGTGGCACCGGATCACCCGTCGGGATTGCCAATGTGCGTTACCAGGGCTCAGCCGACACATTGAGCAGCATTTCAGGGGCCGACGGCTATTATTACATGAACAACTTCCCGGTCAGGAATTACCTGCAACAGGTTACTGCTGCAAAATCGGCGAGCAACTACATAGGTGATGAAAGGAAGATCCTGATCAACAAAGCCTCAAATGAATGCGTGACCATTGATTTCAACCTGACCGTCTATGAGGATATGGACATAACCAGCCTGATGGGATTTCCCATGGAAGTTACCAGCCTTACCGAAAATGATGACAAGACAGTGAGAATCAACGGTAACCTGACGAACATCCGCAGCAATGAACAGTTCAGTGCGGATGCCGGGCTGGTGATTCCTTTCTCAGACATTGAAATCAAAGCCGGAAGCAGGAAAAACAGCAAAGGAGTTCCGTTGGCTGAGCCTGCAAGCCTTCCGGTGGCTACTTCAAAAAGCAACCTGCAAAACATCATGGTTCTGAAAACCTTTTCAGGGAACGTTTATAAGCCGGGCGGGATAACCATCGATCGCGAAAGCAGTTCATCTGCCTGGGGTACCCTTAAAGGCAGGGTTAGCATAGAACCCACCGAGTTCAACAACACCATGACCACTTTTCCGCCCATTGGCCTTGCCATATCGACAGCTTCGGGTCAGGATAAAATGAACATGCCCGTTTTCGCGGCCAATCCGGCAAGGGTTAAACCTGTACAACTCCCGGCAACCGGCTTTTTTGTATGCGGAATCAACGGAGAAGCCCTCCGGTATTCGCTTCCGGCATTTGAGAACTCAGCCAGTGCAGAGATTGCCAAATCATACCTGAACAACGGGAAACTGCTTCTTAACACCACCCTGCATACCCAATGTACCAACATAACGCCGGCTGACCTTAAAATTCAGCTGGGAGTGGTGGAAATAAGCAAAACCAGTTTTGTTTTCAACGGGAAGGGGCCCATCACATTTAACCTGAATCAGTGGAAACTGACCAGCCAGAAATGGAGTCTCGATAACCTGGGCGTTAAAATAGACCAGGCAACGATTAAGGCTTCGGGGTTGGATATTCCGTTGAAAAACCTGGTAATCACGCGCGATGCCATTGATCACAGCAATACCATTGCTGAATTCAACGGACTGAAAATCCTGGGTGCACTTCCGGTGGAGGTAACTACTAAGAATCAGGGGCTGAACTATTATGATACCGGCAATGGTAATATGCAGTGGGTGCTTTATGCGACACCCGACGGCGGGCCACAAACGGCGATAATTTCAGGACTTCCCGGATTGCCCGGGCAGAAGCTGCCGCTGAATGGAATACGGCTGATCAGCGACGGAAGTCAGCCAAGGTTTGAACCACTGGCGCAGAATCTGAAGCTTTTCGACATTGTCGATTTCAGACCTGCTGCCGGATCCATCCTGAATATCTTCAATTCGGCATCTCCGCCCTGGTTTAAGGTTCAGGGTACTTATCTGCCCGGAATCCCTTACATTGAGGAGTTCAATGGCAATATGGCCTGGCAGAAGGTCTCCTCCGGCATGAAGTTTATCTTGGATAATCCCAATCCCATCAACTTCACACACAACAATATGGCCTTTATCTGGGATCCTGCCAGTTTGAAATTCAGCCCCCAGCTCTTTACCGCCAGAGGAACTGCCACCGAGGAAGGAAAACTCGGCCCTGTGCACATTGACCTGGTGCACAAGCCGGCATCCACCGAAATTGATATTCCGTTTGATGAAAAAATCTATATCACGCAGGATAAAACAAAGTTCTTTGAGAATGTTGCAGGCGGTATGGAAGTGAATAAATCACTGCATGCCTGGAATAACTTCTGGTTTGAAGGCGAGATGGCAGGGATGAACGGCATCAGCAACAATCCGCAGAAGAGCAGGTTGAAGTTTGTGTGCGAAGGCGACATCAGTGCAAGCGGACAGAGCGTAAGTGTGAGTAAGCTCGATGACTTTCCGGGCATGACGCTGACATACGATATCGCGAATTCTCGGTTAACCGGTTCGGTCAACGTTGATAAAAACCTGGCCGGGATGCAGGCGAATGGTACCGCCGATTGTGTTTTTGATCCGAACGGGTGGTACATCAATGTTCAGGGCAACCTGTCTATTCCGGGCATCGGGAGTTGCGGTCTTTTCGGTTTGTTCGGCGATTACGGAGCCCTCTCTCCGGCCCTCTCCGCGCCATTCGGGGCGCTGAAATGCATCCCTGCAGAATTCCGGGGCAAGGTGAGCGGCTTCCTGCTGCAGGGGGTCATCACCAAACAGCTCATCCCATCCATAGAGTGGGGGGTAACCCTTCCCCTGATTGATCAGTTTGTCGGGGTGCAGGTATATGCCGACCTGTCGATGTATGCCAGAACCTGGATGAGCTTTGATCCGCAGGTAAATACCTATGGCATTTCATTGCTGGCAGATGGGAACATCGGCGGCGGTGTGAGCGGAGGCCTCTATGCACTGAAAGTACATGCCAATGCCCAGATGGGGATAAGTGGCTTGTATTACTCCAACGGCTCATACAATGTAACCGGTTGCGGAAGCGTGAATGCCGGCGTTTCAGCGGAAGTGTTTTACGGTTTGGGCTGGACAGGGGTCGACATCACCTCTCCCGATATTGGCCTTAAGATGAAGATCAGCGATACCGGCTGCGATTTTGGCCTGATGCTCGGAAGTTGTGGCGAAAACCTTTGCCCGTGATAAACGGCCGGAACTAATTGTATTTACTGAAAAATACCCAGGTTATGAACGTTAGAAAAATGAGTAAATATCTGATGCCGGCAGTCATTGCCCTGTTACTGACGGATGCCTTTGCACAGGTTAAGACCCCGGCAGGGTTCGACAAACCGGTTTTTCTTGTCAGCGAAACAACGCCGGACCTGATATACCTGCAATGGTTCAGCAAAGGCGATCGACCGGCTCCGGATTTTATGCCGCTGCGCTATGAAGGGGACAATCCGGTGGAGGCCAAAGGAGTCAAAGCTATTATGCGAAGCGCTGATACAACCTTCTATTCCTTCTTCGACACCACTGTGCTGAAAACTCCACGTCAGGAAAATCTGCAATACTTTATGGTTCAGCTGGATACAAACCGCATCGCAGGTAACAGCAGCAGCATCACACTGATTTCTCCGATGGGTTCCAGGTTCTGGTTTATTTCCACAAAAGCCGGAAAAGATAGCAAAATGCTGGGCATCAATCTGGAATGGGCGCTCAACGGGAATCAATCGGTTCAAAGGATTGAAATTGAACGCAGCCAACATCCTGACAAAGACTTTTCGCTGCTGGCGACCCTTCCTGCCGATCAAACCCGGTTTACCGATCTGGAGATCAAACCCGATAAAGTTTATTATTACCGGATTCTGGCAGTACCGGCAGATAAAAACCAGACTATTGCGAGTAATGTAATCTTCAGTGCAGCGTTCAACCCTCAGGCTCCCGCGCCGCCATGGCTGGTGAGGTCAAAACGCCTGAAAGGAGGCGTATCATTGCAATACAGGGTGAGTGACGCGGAAGCCACCGGTATCCGCA